>JAFUNM010000043.1 GCA_017482195.1 Clostridia bacterium | reverse complement strand
TATTGAAACCTGGCTTCATCCTGAAGCCGATCCTACCGGCTCCGGATTTCAGACGCTCCAGTCACTCTATGCCATCGGCAGCGGCGGCCCCTTGGGCGTGGGTCTGGGCCAATCCACTCAAAAGCACCTGTATATTCCTGAACCGCAGAATGACTATATCTTCGCCATTGTCTGCGAAGAGTTGGGCTTTGTGGGTGCTATGATGGTGATCGTATTGTTTTTATTACTGATCTGGCGCGGTTTTGTTATTGCCTACCATGCAAGAGATAAATTCGGGTCCCTTTTGGTGGTGGGTATCGTATCCCGTCTTGCCATCCAGACCATCCTTAATATCGCAGTGGTCACGAATTCGCTGCCCCCGACCGGTATCAGTCTGCCCTTCTTCAGCTACGGCGGTACTTCGCTGCTGATTTTGCTGTTTGAGATGGGCGTTGTATTATCCGTATCCCGTTATTCAAGAATGGAGATCAAAGAATGAGAGTGCTTTTAGCAGGCGGCGGCACCGCAGGACATTGTAACCCTGCTATCGCCATTGCTTCCATCATCCGATCCAAAAATAAAGACGCTAAAATCCTGTTTGTGGGTAATAGAGGAAAAATTGAAGAAACCTTGGTCGCAAAAGCCGGCTTTGATCTTCACCCTATCCGCATTCAGGGCTTCCGTCGGAAATTGACCTTGGATAATTTCAAGACGGTGGAGCTATACATAAAGGCAAAAAAAGAATGTACCCGTCTGATCAAAGAATTCAAACCGGACATCGTTATCGGTACCGGTGGTTATGTTTCCGGTCCGGTGGTGGCTGCTGCCCAGAAATTGGGGATTCCAACCTGCATTCATGAGCAGAATGCCTATCCCGGCATCACCAGTAAAATGCTGGCCAAGAAAGCGGACATCGTGTTTGTCAGTTTTCCCGGCAGCGAAGAGTACTTCGGTAAGACGAAAAAGATGATCCTCTCCGGCAATCCTTTGAGAGAAGAGATCCTCTCTACTTCTAAAGCAGAGGCAAGAGCAAAATTGGGCCTTTCCGATGAGGATTTCTATCTTCTTTCTTTTGCCGGCAGTCTGGGTGCTTTGGAAGTCAATAAGGCCATGGTGGATTTTATTGCCGAGAACAATAAAAAGGGTGATTTTTGCCATACTCATGCCACCGGCGAGCGCGGTTGGAAATGGATGCCCGAAAAACTGAAGGAAAAGGGCTTTGATGTAAAAAAAGAGGGCCCGATCCGGGTGCAGCCCTATCTCTATGATATGCCTGTACATCTGGCTGCAGCCGATGCAGTCATCAGCCGTGCAGGTGCTATTACTTTGGGAGAATTGACCGCTTTGGGTAAGCCTGCGGTGCTGATTCCTTCACCCAATGTAACCCATAACCATCAGTATTATAACGCCCGTTCTCTTTCCGATCGGGAGGGTGCTATCCTACTGGAAGAAAAGGACCTCTCTGCTGAAAAGCTCTATGAGATCATCCTTTCTTTAAAGGAGAGTCCTGCCAAGCGGGAGGCCTTGGGTAAAAATGCAAAAATCCTTGCTCTGCCGGAGGCGGCAGAAACGATTTATAACGAGATCTATGATCTGATAAGGAAGTGAAAGACTTGAACAGCGTAGAGCGATATTATCAGCGGAAAAGAAAACGCAAAAAGAGGGCCAAGGTGGTCTTTTTCAGCCTGCTGTTTGTGCTGATGATCATCACGCTGGCCATCCTTTCTATGACGGTGTTTTTTAACGCCGAAACCATTGAAGTGACCGGGAATACCCGCTATACAGCGGAGGAGCTTTTGGAAAAGGGCGATCTGAAGATCGGCCAAAACCTCTTCCGATTGGACAAGTTTGAGGTTATCGACCGGATGAAAATCCTGCCCTATGTAAAAGAGGTCACCATCAAGCGGAAATTGCCGAATACTTTAAGCATTACCGTAGAAGAAAACCTGCCGGTGGTGTGGGTACCCATGAGTTCCACTGAAGCAGCGCTTTTAAATGAAGAATATCGGGTGTTGGAATTTGTGACATTGCCTACTGCCCCTGCAGAAGGTGAGGAGACGACACCGGTACCTTCACCGGTTGAGGGGATTCCTCAGTTAACCCAGGCCGTTGCTACCGATTTGGTGATCGGGGAAACCGCCCTTTTTGGTGAGACTGATTATACCGGCTTTCTTCAGCGGCTGTATGAAGGCTTTGCTGCCCAGACAGAGTTATCCTGGGAGAAGGTGACGGAGGTGCAGTTCTATGCCCGCTATGATATCAAAGTAGTGTATGGGGAGCATGTTACGGTTGATTTTGGCACTTTGGATCAAACCGATACCAAGCTCCAACTGGCTGCCTATCTTTTAAATGAAAATGGTACCGGACAGGAAGCCATTGTGGATGTTTCCGATACGGAGCGTGTTTATTACCGCCCTGTGAAAGAGGAAGAACCCATCGAAGAAGGATCCCCCGTAGAAGAAACAGATGAAGAATAAGCAAAAGGCCTCTGCGTGAGCAGAGGCCTTTATGTTTTCCATGAATTTCTTGTAAAATCTATAAAAAACCCTTGCATTTATTTATAAAAAATATTAAAATGATACTTAGAGTATTCCGGTATATCCGTTTTGAAAAATGTGGGAGGTACATAGCTATGGCAAGCTTCGAGTATGCAGAAAGCGCTGAAGGCGTTGTAAATATAAAAGTGATCGGCTGCGGCGGCGGTGGCTGTAATGCAGTAAACCGTATGATTCGCTCCGGTGTGCAGGGTGTGGACTTTGTGGTCGTCAATACCGATAAGCCGGTATTGGAGGCTTCTGCTGCAACCACTAAGCTGCAGATCGGTGAAAAGCTGACCAAGGGCAAGGGCGCAGGCAGTGATCCTGTTGTTGGTGAGAACAGCGCTTTGGAAAACCGCGAGGAGATCGAAGCAACTCTGCGCGGCGCTGATATGGTCTTTATTGCTGCCGGCATGGGTGGCGGCACCGGCACCGGAAGTGCACCGGTCGTAGCTGAGATCGCCAAAGATATGGGCATCCTGACGGTTGCCATCGTAACCAAGCCCTTTGGCTTTGAGGGCCGCATGAAGATGCGTACTGCCGAGGCTGGTATCGAGAAACTGCGTCAGCATGTGGACAGCCTCATCATTATCCCCAATGAAAAGCTCAAGGATGTA
Organism: Clostridia bacterium; assembly: GCA_017482195.1. GTDB lineage: Bacteria > Bacillota > Clostridia > Oscillospirales > QAKW01 > QAKW01. Next base: position 9,002 of record JAFUNM010000043.1, on the reverse strand, counting down.
TCTGCTGAACGGATCACTCTTCTTAATGCATTCCAGGTGGCAGATGATGTGCTCCGCCAGGGTGTACAGAGCATCTCCGATCTGATTTTGATTCCCGGCCTTGTCAATGTGGACTTTGCCGACGTGCATAAGATCATGAAGGATGCCGGCAATGCCCATATGGGTGTGGGCCGTGCCTCCGGTGAGAATAAGGCGGTCAATGCTGCTGCAATGGCTATTTCCAGTCCCTTACTGGAGACCTCTATTGACGGTGCTACCGGTGTTATTTTCAATATCACCGCTTCCCCCGATATCGGAATGGATGAGGTAGATGAAGCCAGCCGTATGGTGGAGCAGGCTGCTCATCCCGATGCGAATATTATCTGGGGTGTGGCATTGAATAATGATCTGGAGGATGAGATCATCGTTACTGTGATTGCTACCGGTTTCCCCACCAATAAGCAGGCGGCAAACGGTGTGATCGCCGAGGAACCCAAATTAGGCTTCCCCTCTTTTGCCAGTGAGCAGAAAGAGGAAGAGGCAGAGGACGATCTGAATTTCCTGGATCTCTTCGCAAATTTAGGCGAGTAATCAAATAAATAAAGCCGCCTCTCTTGAGGCGGCTTTTTTAAGGAGAAAACTATGATTTGTCAACGCTGCGGAACGGAATATGAAAACGAAGAACAGATCTGTCCAAGATGTGATTACGGTCGTCCAAAAGCTAAAAAGCAGTTGCCTCAATGGGCCTGGTGGGTCATGATTGTGGGAGCGATCTTGGCGGTTTTCGCCTCTGTATTGATCTGGTATCTGAATTTTTATTTCAGTGACGATTGGATGGATGGTGCATGGGAAAGTAAATCTCTCGCCATCAGCTTTGATGCTGAGGAGGACACCTTTATCCTTGCCAACGGCGAAACCGTCGTGTTCGGTACTTTTACAGCCAATAAAGACTCCTTCGGGCTTACTACCGAGGACGGAACGCAGTATGTTTACCGTTACGAGCGTGTCAATGCCAATAAGATGAAGCTGATGTTCAGCCAGGGCAATGAGACGGTGAAGGTTACTGTTAATCGGGTCATTGCCGAAGAGGAGGAAGAATCCGAAGAGGAAGAATAAAAAACAGCGGTCGAAAACCGCTGTTTTTTATTTCGCAATATCCAATTCTTGAATATTCCATTTGCTGTGTGGGGTATGCAATTCTTTTTTCAGTTTTTCGGCAAAATCCGGATCTTTGGTAATGGCGAGGCAGGTGGGGCCTGCACCGCTGATGCAAAAAGCAATGGCGCCCAGATCATTGACCGCTTTTTCTACCAAGGTGAGATCGGTGATCAGCGGACGGCGGTAGGGTTCATGGAGCCGATCCTGCACCGCAAGTCGGATCAAGCGTTCATCTCCCAGTTCCAGGGCTTTGGGCAATAGACCCGCATGGGAGAGATTGTAAATAGCATCTTGGCGATTGACCATCTGCGGTAATACCCGCCTGGATTCCTTGGTCGCCAGCTCGAAATCCGGCGTCATCACTACAAATTTGAGATCCGGATGGACCGGATATTGAACGCAGTATGCAACTCCGTTTTGCACCACCGAAACGGTCATACCGCCGTAGATGGCGGGCGCTACATTGTCGGGATGCCCCTCAATGGCGTTACAGATCTGCAGCAGCTCATCATTAGAAAGAGGATCCCCGTAGAGGGCGTTGGCGCCTTTGGCACCGGCCACGATGGTGGCGGCGCTGGAGCCAAGGCCGCTGCAGAAGGGGATATGGGCATCCACCGTCATTTTTACGCCGGTATAAGGTTTGCCCATTACCTTGAGGGTGGCTTTAAAGGCAATGATAGAGAGATTGCGCTCGTCGGAATATTCCGGCGGGCACCCGATGATCTCTAAATGATCGGAAAGCTCAAAGGTATGGTCGTTATATAGAGTGAGGGCGATGCCGAAACTGTCGAACCCAGGCCCTAAATTGGCAGAACTTGCCGGAATGCGGAGCTTTACCATTTTGCCTGACCTGCCTTATTCAGTGCAAAGTCGATGAGTTCTTCCTTATCGATGACCGTATCATGCAGTACCTTGGCATCCTTCAAACCGCTCAGGTTCTTGGGGATGGGCAGATTGCTGATCTCGGAAAGCTGGGTAAGGCAATCAAACTCATTCTCGGCAGGGGTCTCGCCCAAAGCGGAGAGCACCGCATGGGGAAACTTAAAGGGAGAGGCGGTGGAAAGTACGATCACCGGCTCTTTGGCAGTCTTTTTGTATTCCTCGCTGACCGCCCAGGCAACAGCGGTATGGGTATCCATCAAATATCCGTATTTTTCCCAAACCTTGCGAATTGCAACGGCCGTTTTTTGATCGTCGCAGAATCCGGCACCGAACTCGGCCTGAATTTTAGTGAGCATTTCGGCAGGTACCCGATATTTGCCCTCTTCATTGAGTTGCTTCATCAGGGAGGCCACCAGCTCGCTGTCGCAATCGCTCATCATAAAGAGCAGACGCTCCAAGTTGCTGGAAACCAGAATATCCATGGAGGGGGAAGTGGTCTTATAGAAGGGACGCTGACGGTCGTAAATGCCTTCATTCAGGAAGTCGGTCAGTACCTTATTTTCATTAGAGGCGCAGATCAGCTTTTCTACCGGCAACCCTAATTTTTTGGCAAAATAGCCGGCTAAGATATCACCGAAGTTTCCGGTGGGAACCACAAAGGAGACCTTATCGCCTACCTTGATGACCTCTTCGCGCACTAAATCAGCATAGGATTTGAAATAGTAAACCACCTGGGGTGCCAAGCGGCCAATGTTGATGGAGTTGGCAGAGGAAAGAACGGAGCCGTTTAGTGCCGTGCTGTTCTCGGCTGCGGCGGCAAAGGTTTTCTTGACACCGGTCTGAGCATCGTCGAAGTTGCCGTTGATGGCGGCGACAGCCACGTTGTTGCCCGTCTGGGTTACCATCTGGGCTTGCTGTACGGCGCTGACACCGTTGTTGGGGAAGAACACCATGATCTTGATGCCCTCCACATCGTGGAAGCCTTCCAGGGCAGCCTTTCCGGTATCACCGCTGGTGGCGGTGAGGATGACGATATCTTCTTTCATGCCGGTCTTTTTGCGGGAGGCGGTCATCAGCTGGGGCAGCATGGAGAGAGCCACATCTTTAAATGCGCTGGTGGGGCCGCGGAACAGCTCTAATATATACCGATCGCCTACCTGAGCCAAGGGAGTCAGATCATCGGTCTCAAATTTGCCGCAATAGGCCTTCTTGGCCAGCTCGTCCATCTCCTCGGGAGAGAAGTCGGGCAAAAGAGCCTGCAGGATCTTGGCGGCCATGGGGATGGTATCCAGTTCTAAGAGCTCTTTCCAATCCAGTTTGATATCCGAAAAATCGGAGATCATATAAAGTCCGCCGTCGGGCGCGATGCCTTGCAGGATCGCTTCAGGGCCGGTGGCGGTGTAGTTTTTATTGCGGGTGCTTTGATAGAGCATATTAATTTGCCTCCAACATAAAATATATTATTTATTTTACAAGAACTATGTTTATTCGTCAACTGTTAATTCTTCTGAAAACGAAAGAGAAGTATGGGCTTTTTTTGCCTTTTTTTCTAAATGACCTTGTAAAGTTCAGAAAGCCTTATGGGGATTGGGCGGAATGATCTCATTGGTAAGACCGATGACATGACCGGCAGAAACGTTATAGAGTTTAAAAAGCTTTGCAAGATCATCAAGACCCGAAACAATTTGTTTCGGGTCTTTTTCTTATGCTCGTCGGTATGTCCCTTTATGGGTAGCTCGGTCAGGTTGCAATGCCTGCAAACTGATATTGATAGAGATTATAATAAGTGCCTTTCTTTTCAAGCAGCGTTTCATGATTGCCCTCTTCCACCACTCTGCCTTGGTCGATGACCACGATCTTATCGGCATCGCGGATGGTGGAGAGGCGGTGAGCAATGATGAGACTGGTACGATTTTTCATCAGTGCTACCATGGCTTTTTGAATGCGGGCCTCTGTGCGGGTATCCACCGAGGAGGTGGCCTCATCCAGGATCAGGATATGGGGATCGGCCAAAACAGCCCGGGCGATATTCAGCAGCTGCCGCTGACCTTGAGAGAGGTTGGAGCCACCTTCGGTCAGCATGGTATCGTAGCCCTTTGTCAGCCGGTGGATAAACCGATCGGCTCCGGCCATTTTGGCCGCTGCCTCGATCTCCTCCATGGTGGCGTCAGGCTTGCTGTAGCTGATATTACGGGCAATGGTATCGGAGAAGAGCACCGTATCCTGCAGCACGATGGCAAGTCCCTTGCGCAGCTTGCTGCGGGGGATGCTTGCGAGGTCTGTTCCGTCTACGATGATATGGCCGCCGTCAATGTCATAAAAGCGGGTCAGCAGGTTGACCACGGTGGTCTTGCCGGAGCCGGTGGCGCCGACGATGGCGACCTTTTGCCCTGCGCTGATCTCCAGATTGAAGTCCTTTAAGACCTGCTTGCCGGGCACATAAGAGAACTGCACATCCTTAAAGGAAAGCTCTCCCTTAATGTTGGCCGTTTCAAAAGAGGGATCACCGTCGTCTTTTTCTGTTTCACTGTCCATTACATCAAAGATCCGCTCTGCGCCGGCAATGGCGGTCTGGATGGCTGCATACTGATTGGCGATCTCATTGATGGGGCGGGAGAACTGCTTGGAATAGAGGATAAAGGCTTGAATCGTACCCACCGAGATATAGAGGAGATGGCTCTCGGGCAGGCTGGCGAGATAGCCGCCCACAATGGTGATCAGCAAAAAGCCCACATTGGAAATAAAGTTCATTACCGGACCCATAAAGCCGCCGAAGGCGTTGGCATAAACGGCGGTCTTTTTGAGACGGTCACTGGTTGCGTTGAAATCGGCCACCGCCTGATTCTGGCGGTTATAGGCCACTACTGTGCGGTAGCCGGTCACCATCTCTTCTACATGGCCGTTGACCTCACCCAAAATGCGCTGCTGACGGACAAAAAAACGCCGCATGAACTTGGTAATAAAGGTGGAGACCAGAAGGGTCAAAAGGATGGTACTGGTGCTGACCAGCGTCAACAGGGGCGAATAGCAGACCATAATGATAAAGCAGCCTACCACCATCAGTACGCTGGAGCAGAGGGAGGCAATGGAACTGGAGATGGAGTTGGAGATGTTTTCCACATCGTTCGTCATCCGGCTCATGATATCGCCATGGTTGTGGGTGTCGGTATAACGAATAGACAGTCGTACCAGTCGGGCAAAAAGGTCTTTGCGCATGGTACGAACGGTCCCTTGGGAGAGGCGGGCAGAGGAGATGGCCTGCAGCCAGGTGAGTGCTGCTTGAAATAGATAGGTCAGCAGCATAAAGCCCAGCATCATCAGTAGTTTTTTCATGAGGTTGACTTCCACCGCATCGATGGCTCGTTGCTGGAGAGCCGGTGCTAAAAGGTTGGCGCCGGTAATTAAAAGGGTCACGGTCAGCAGAAGAAGAAAGGTTTTCCAATCTTTACCGATATAGCCGATTAACCGTTTGAGAGTGCCTTTAAGGTCTTTTGGTTTTTCTATTTCCATTATCGGACCCCGTCTGCCGGGGCGGATGGCAGCTTGTACGGGAGAGGGTCTTTGTTCAGCCATCGATCAGCCCTCCTTCCTTGGTCTGGGATTGATAGATATCTCGGTAAACTGGACTGTTTTTCAAAAGTTCTTCGTGGGTGCCCACTGCGGCAATACCGCCGTCCTCTAAAACGACAATGCGGTCGCAATCCTTTACGCTGGCAATCCGCTGGGCGACAGTAATGAGGGTGGTGCCCTTCAGTTCTGCAAGGATAGCAGCCCGTAGCTTGCCCTCGGTGGCAAGATCCAAAGCGGAGGTGCTGTCGTCAAAGATCAGAAGCTCCGGCTGCCGCACCAGGGCGCGGGCAATAGAGATTCGCTGCTTTTGGCCGCCGGAGAGGGAGGCACCCTTCTCAGCAATGATGGTTTCATAGCGTTCCGGCATCCGTTCAATGAATTCAGCAGCTTGGGCGATGCGTGCCGCTCGGGCGATCTCTTCGTCGGTGGCGTTCGGCTTGCCCCAGCGGATATTATCGGCAACGGTGCCGCTGAACAGCTCGCTTTTTTGCAGTACCACTGCGATTTTATCCCGTAATGCGGTAAGATCAAATTCTTGGATGGGTGTTCCGCTGATCCGCACCTCACCGGCAGTCACATCATAGAAACGGGTGATCAAATGGATCAGGGAGGATTTGCCGGAGCCGGTGGCACCCAGAATGGCCAGGTTTTCCCCGGGGTGTACCGTTAAGGAAAGATGATCCAATACATGCCGGCCCTCAAAACCGGGGTAATGGAAGGAAATATTATCAAGGGTGATCTCACCCAGTTTTTCAGGGGCATAGCTGCCGCCCTTGATTACCGGATCGGTATCGAGAACCTCTTCCAGACGCTTGGCCGAGGCACGGCCTCTGGCGATAGATTGAAACATCATGCTGACCATCATCACCGAATGGAGCACCTGGGTATTATAGGTGATAGCCGCCATAATGGTACCCACCTCCATGGCTCCTGCCATGACCTCCAGACCGCCTATGTAGATGAGAGCCACAATGGAAACATTCATGATAATGGAAAGCAGGGGAGAAAGGCGTGCTACGATCAGAGACACCTTTAAATTGGTGTCGGTAAGGGCATCGTTGGCTGCGTTGAAGCGATCGGTCTCCCGTTCCTCCTGAACATAGGCCTTGACCATTCGGGCACCGTTTACATTTTCCTGCATTACATTATTAACATGATCCAGTTTTTTCTGCACCTTGGCATAAAGGGGATTGACCGCCTTGAGTACCAAAGCCATAATGATTAATTGAACCGGAAGCGCTGCCAGAAGGATTATACCGAAGCGGGAGTTGAGGGTCAGCATCATAATAATGCCGCCTAAAAACATCATGCCGCTGCGGACAAACATCCGTAAGCATTGTTCCACAAAATGCTGCATCTGGGTGATATCGTTGGTCATGCGGGTGATCAGTGAACCGGTCGTAAATTTATCGGTCTGTTGAAAGGAAAGCCCCATGGCGCGTTTAAAAACATCCTTCCGGAGATCACAGGCAAAATTTTGGGAAGCGAGGCTGGCGAAAACCGAGCAGGAGGTGCCGGAAAGTCCGCCCAGTGCTACTGTCAGCAGCATCAGCAGACCTACCGAGATCAGCAGCTGCTGATTGTTGTTCAATACGCCCTCGTTGACCAGCTTTTCCATCAGCTTTGGTTGCCAAAGGTCGGCGGCTACTTCGCCGATCATCGTCAGGGGTGTCAGCAACGCCCAAAACCAATAGGGCTTTAAATATTTGATCAGTTTCATTTTATTGCCTCCTTGCCGGCAAGATTGTGATACATTTTCTCCAAAATCGGGCGGATCTGCTCAAATTCCTCCGGTGTAATTTTACACAGCATCTCTTCTTCCGTTTGGTGAATGGCTCCGATGACCTTTCGATCGGCCTCATGACCTTTTTCTGTCAACCGTACCAGAATGGCTCGCTGATCGCCGGGATCCGGCTTTCGTTCCACCAAGCCCTCATTCTCCATCTTCTGCAGCGTTACGCTCACCGCAGGAGTGGAAAGATGGGTTCTTCTGGCCAGTTCAAGCTGTGTCAGTTGATCGTTGTGCGCTAGATGAAAAAGTACCCGCCGCCAACCGTCCGCCATTCCCATGGCTTCGGTTTTCTGCCGCATCCGATCATTGAAAAGCTTGGAGACTTCATTGATCAGCATGGAGGGCGGGGCGTTTTTTATATCCTTTTTTTTCAAAGGATTCCCTCCTTTAAAATTAATTAAATAATTAACTATTATACACTGTAATTTCAAAATGTCAATAGGGAAGGATAGACAAAGATTTTTGATTTCCAAAAAAATCCTTCTTTTTTTGTGAAAAATGACGGGAGATTGTTACAGTTTTATTACATTTTAAAAAAATTCATTGCAAGCAAAAATATATTAATATATAATATATATTTAGAAAAATATATTTCTGCGATAGAATGAAGGAGAATACCCATGGAAAAATTGATGAGTGTTGAAAAAGAGCAGCAGATCTGCAAAAAGATCACCGAAGAAATGAGAAAGGTGATCGTCGGCAAAGAAGAGCAGCTGCGTTTGCTGTTGGTCTGCCTGCTTTCCAAAGGCCATATTCTGATCGAGGACGTTCCCGGCGTGGGGAAGACCACTGCTGCCTCTGCAATGGCAAAGGCTACCGGCCTTTCCTCTAAGCGTGTGCAGTTTACCCCTGATGTTATGGCTACCGATATTTCCGGCTTTACTGCTCCCGATCCTAAAACCGGCGAATTTGTATTTAAGCCCGGTGTCTGCATGACCAACATTCTCATCGCCGATGAGATCAACCGTACCTCTCCGAAGACGCAGTCTGCGTTGTTGGAGATCATGGAAGAGCGTCAGGTTACTGTAGACGGTGTCACCTACCCGCTGCCCGAGCCCTTTATGGTCGTAGCGACCCAGAACCCGGTGGGTTATGTTGGTACTTATCCGCTGCCGGAGGCACAGCTGGACCGTTTCCTGATGAAAATGTCCATGGGTTATCCCAGCGTAGAGGAAGAGGCTCGTATTATCGGTGACCGTCACGGAATGAATCCCCTGACTATTGTAGAAGCCGTTTCCACCCCTGAGGAAATCGTGGAGATGCAAAAGACGGTGGAGAAGATCCATGTAGATCCCGCGGTTTTGGATTATATTGTAGAGCTGGTCTGCGCAACCCGCGGCAATGCACTTGTGGCTCTGGCTGCCTCGCCCCGTGCCTCTTTGGCTCTGATGCGAGCCGCCTGTGCTAATGCCTTGTTGGATGGAAGAGTATATATAACGCCCAAGGATGTAAGCGATATGTATGAGGCGATCGTTTCCCACCGTATTATGCTGGCTCCCGAGGCGAAGATCGAGCGAATGAGCGCCGAGGGGTTGCTGGCCGGTCTGAAGGATGCCGTGAAGGCACCGATCGTGAAGTAAGGAAGAGCATTTTATGATCCGTTCACGCCTATTTTACTTAG
>JAFUNM010000042.1 GCA_017482195.1 Clostridia bacterium | reverse complement strand
CAACTACAAGTCTGACTTTGTAAGCATTGATGCTAAAAACCATGTGGGATTTGAGGTTTTTGAAAATGAGGTTATTGTGTTCTATTTTACCGATCATTCCCATTTCGAAGATTATTCCTCAGAACTTCAAGCCGGAGAAGATAATTATATTGAACGGGCCAAGTCCTTTTTGAAAGAATTGTTTGAATATAAGATTCGACACGTTGAGTATTACAAGGGAAAAACTTTGTCATCTGAAAAATACTTTTTATTGTATAACGATGACAGGGATGATGAGTGTATCGGAAATACTTGGTTTGGCCTTTCGAAATTCATTAATCCATTCGGCAAGAAAACAATGCATTCAATGACGTGGCAATTTGATAAATCAAAGGGCGCTTTTACCACGCGACAGCCTAAATCAGTAGATCCCAATGCTATTGAGGTAATTGACATTAGTGATGACTGTTATATCGAAATCTTCAACAAGCATAATGTATATACTTATGGCATTATGGAAATAGATTTTGACGATTATTTCGGTATGTACTATTGGGCGCCTGCTGTAAATATCATACCCTCCGGTATGTACGATACGAATGATAAGGCAATCAACGCTGCAAGGGAAGCATTAAAGTGTCGTGGTAATCTGTAAAGATTTATGTGAGGGTTCGAATTCATACGCAAAACTGCCGAAAATATCTTTTTCATAGCTCATAGACAAAACAGAAACGGCATCCGAAAGGATGCCGTTTCTGTTTTGGTGGATCTTTTTGCATCACACAAAGTTTTCAAAGGATCCTTCTGTAAATTCTTTATATAAAATTGTAAAAAACGCAGGTAAGTTCTGTCAAAATGCCCAACTTTCATTGACACTTGCGCAATTTTCATGTTAAACTTTTGTTAAGTTCGGCTTTAAGCCATAAAAATTAACGAAAAGAGGGAAAACATGAAAAAAACTGCTCAACTCGACGCAAAAGGCCATCGTAAATTTGGTATTCTCGATAGCATTGCGTACGCAGCAGGTGATTTTGGTTGTAACATGAGCTTTGCTCTGAAATCTACCCTGATCATCTTCTGGACCCAGTTTATGGGAATGACATCTGAACTTTATGCTCTGTTACTGATCGTAGTACAGGTATGGGATGCCATTAACGACCCCCTGATCGGCTCAATGATCGATGCCGACAAGCGCACCTATAAGCGCAACAAGTTCCTTACTTACATCTCCGTTGGATCCATCGGTCTGATCGTTGCCGGCGCACTTTGCTTTGTGCCCTGGCGCAGCGCTCCGATGATCGCAAAGAACATTATCTTCATTGCCGGTTATGTGGTTTGGGATGCTTTCTATACGGTGGCAAATGTGCCTTACGGCTCTTTGCTGTCCCTGATCTCCAGCAAGCCTGCTGACCGGGCTTCCCTGTCCGCTTGGCGTTCTATTGGTTCCATGATCGGTAACATGGTCCCCATGGCTATCCTGCCTTTCATCATTTACGATGAAAACGACAACCTGATCGGTGAGCGTGTATTTATCGCCGCTCTGATCATGGGTGTTATGGGCTTTATCGCCTTTCAGTTCATGATCCGCAAGACCGAGATCCGTGAAGACATCGAGGTTAAGCTCAATGAAGAGACTCCGAAATTCAATGTATTTAAGGCTATGTGGAACTTCTTGAAGAACCGTCCCGCAGTAGGGGCCACTCTGGCTGCTATGGGTATGTTCCTCGGCATGCAGGGCGGTACCGCTGCTGTAACGGTTGTATTCCAGTCTTACTTCAAAAATGCCCAGATTTCCGGTGTGGTGCAGGTATTCTCCATACTGCCCATTATCTTCTTCACCCCCTTTGCCCGTAAAATGGTCAGCAAGTTCGGTAAAAAAGAACTCTCCACCTTCGGTGCCATCTGCAGTATCGCAGCTTGCATTTTGATGGTCGTACTGCCCATTACTCCTGATAATAAGGGTATCCTTATTTATGTTCTGTGTCAGCTGGTCAACAGTCTGGGTATCGGTATCTACAGCACCGTAAGCTGGGCTATGATGGGTGATGCCATTGACTACAATGAGTGGAAGAACGGCACCCGTGAAGAGGGTGTTGTTTACTCCCTCCATTCCTTCTTCCGGAAGCTGGCTCAGGGTCTTGGCCCTGCTTTGGTTCTCGTGATCATGGCTGCTCTGGGTTATGTTGAAGCAGATGAAGGCAATCAGGTTTTTGCTGTTGCACTGAACATGCGCTATCTGGTAGCCGGTCTGTATCTCTTCAGCGCTGTGATGCAGTTTGTCGGTTTGGGTCTCGTTTATAACCTGGACAAGAAAACCCTTGCCAAGATGAACGAAGAGCTCGGTCGCAACACCGATTAATTGAATCAAACACTTTAAGAGGTGTCCGAAACGGACACCTCTTTTTTTCTTGACAAATCGGTCTAATGTTATTATACTAAATTGAGAATCATTCTCAATTTAATTTAGAGGTTTTATTATGGCAAACTATCAAACCCGCCCCTTGCGGCAACTGATGGATTTTTTTGCTGCTCACCCGCAACAGAGCTACACCGTGGACGAGCTTGCCGCAAGGCTTGCAGCGCAATACGGTGATGATGCGCCCGGCAAAAGCACCCTTTACCGGCTGATGCCGCGTCTGGAAAAAGAGCAAAAGATCAAACGCTTTGAGAAGGAAGGCTCCCACTGTTCTTATTATCAGATCACTGCCTGCACCCATAATCATCTGCATTTAAAATGCACCGGCTGCGGAAAGCTCTTTCATATGAAAGATACCGCTTCAAAGCAGCTTCTGAGAGAGGTTCTGGAGAGCAACGGTTTTTCAGTCGATCAGCAGCAGACCGTCCTTTTCGGACGCTGCCGATCCTGCAAATAAGAAAGGGTATTTATGAAAAAAAGTATCATCTGCTGTTTGCTGCTCCTTGCGATGCTTATGACTATGGCAGGATGCACGCAGACCAACTATGACAATCCAAAATTGCAGATCCTCTGCACCGGTTTTTCTCAATATGATTGGGCACGAAATGTTTTAGGTACCCATGCAGAAGAAACCGAGCTGATCCTGTTGGGTAACAACAGTGCAGATCTGCACAGCTATCAGGCGACGATAGAGGATCTGGCCAACATTTCCGATTGCGATCTTTTCATCTATATCGGCGGTGCTTCGGACACCTGGGCAGCGGAGGCTTTAAAAAATCCCCGTAATCCAAACCGCAAAACGCTGGCACTTTTGGAGATCGCCGATATCCTGAAGACAGAGCATTTGGAGGACGGCGAAGAGCATGAGCATGAGCATTCCTATGAAGAACACATCTGGCTTTCATTAAAATATGCCGTTCAAGCGGTAAAAGCGATTACCGCCTTATTGATCGAAATTGACCCTTCAAATGAAGCCGATTACCACGCCAATGCGGAGCGCTATATTGCTGAATTGCAGGTGCTGGATGGCAAATATCAGCAATGTGTAGATACAGCACAGCGAAAAATACTGCTGTTTGCAGATCGGTTTCCCTTCCGCTATTTGACGGAGGATTACGACTTAGAGTATTATGCAGCCTTTTCCGGCTGCTCGGCCGAAACCGAGGCCGGCTTTTCCACCATTGCCTTTTTAGCCCAAAAGGTAGATGAACTGGCATTGCCTGCAGTAACCGTCATCGAAACCGGCGATCGAATCATTGCTCAAACGGTGATTGCAAACACCCAAAGCAAGAATCAGGAGATCCTGACACTGGATTCCATTCAAGGCAACGGAAAACGGCGGATTGAAAAGGGCGAGACCTATCTTCAAATCATGGAAAACAATCTTGCAGTACTGAAAAAAGCACTGCACTGAAAGGAATCAACATGGCACAACTGATCTGTCGGGATTTAACACTCGGCTATGAAGGAAAAACGGTAGCGGAACAGATTGACTTTGCTGTCCATAAAGGAGATTATCTCTGTATTGTGGGAGAAAACGGCTCAGGTAAAAGCACCCTCATTAAAGCACTGCTACACTTAAAAAAGCCGCTGAGCGGTACCATCACGTTTGGAGATGGACTGACCCAAAAGAAAATTGGATATCTCCCCCAGCAAACGGTGATCCAGCGGGATTTCCCGGCATCGGTCCAGGAGATCGTGCTTTCCGGTTGTTTAAGCGGATTGGGGCCTTTTTATACGAAAGAGCAAAAAGCGCGGGCTCAGATGAATATAGAAAAAATGGGAATTGCCGATCTCGCCAAGCGCTGCTACCGGGAGTTGTCCGGCGGTCAGCAGCAACGAGTGCTATTGGCAAGAGCCTTATGCGCCACCCGGGAGCTCTTACTGCTGGACGAACCGGTGACGGGACTGGATCCGAAGGTTACTCTTGAAATGTATGACCTGATCACCCTTCTCAACAAGGAGGACGGCATCACCGTTATTATGGTTTCTCATGATATCGGAGCGGCAGTCCAATACGCCGACCATATTCTTCATGTCAGTCGGAAGCCGTTGTTTTTCGGAACTACAGAGGACTATTTAAAAACCTCCATTGGCAGCGCTTTTACTAAAAAGGGAGGTGAGCGGAAATGAGTACATTTCTTCATTACTTTTCCTATCCTTTTGTGCAGTATGCGTTGATTGTCGGAGTACTCATTGCGCTCTGCTCATCTCTTTTAGGTGTAACGCTGGTCTTAAAGCGGTTTTCTTTCATTGGAGACGGACTTTCCCATGTCGCCTTCGGCGCCCTTGCCATTGCCACTGTTCTGCAACTGACTAATGAAATGCTACTGATTCTGCCCATTACCATGGCGACTGCCATTCTATTGCTGCGCACCGGACAAAAGGCCCATATCAAAGGGGACGCCTCTTTGGCAATGCTTTCAGTGGGCGCTTTGGCCCTGGGTTATCTTTTGATGAATGTATTCTCCGAATCAGCCAATATCTCCGGCGATGTATGCTCTACCCTTTTCGGATCTACTTCAATCTTAACCTTGGGGACAGAGGACGTATGGCTTTGCGGCATCATGTCGGTAATTGTGATTCTGCTCTTTTTGATGTTCTACCGTCAAATCTTTTCGGTAACCTTCGATGAAGATTTTGCCGCTGCCACCGGAGTACGCACCAATCTTTACAATTTGCTGATCGCGGTAATTACCGCCATTGTGATCGTGGTAGCCATGAATTTAGTAGGCTCCTTGCTGATCTCGGCGTTGGTCATCTTCCCCGCTCTTTCCGCCATGCGGATCTTTAAGAATTTCAAAGCGGTCATACTTTGCTCTGCTGTTATCTCAGTATTGGCGGCCGCCCTCGGTATCATCCTCTCTATCATGGGACCGCCCATAGGATCCACCATCGTTGCTGTCAACATCGGCATTTTCTTCGTGTTCAGCCTCATCGGCCGGATCAAAAAATGAGCCATCTAAAAAATGGCTCATTTTTTTATTTACAATTTTTTCTTTTTCATTTATAATATAATTAGAACAAATAAAGGAGAATACAATTATGGCATTACCCATTATCACCATCGGCCGTTCTTTTGGCTCCGGCGGTCGGATCATCGGCGAAAAGGTCGCCACACTTTTAAATATTCCCCTCTATGATAAGGAACTGGTAAAAATCACCGCAGAGAAAAGCGGATTCCACACCTCAGTAGTAGAGCAAATGCAGCAAAACAAGCCAGCCAGCCTGCTTTATTCACTCTCCGGCTCAGCGGTGGAATATCCTCTGCAGGATCAAGTCTTTTACGCTCAGTCTGCAGTCATCCGCGAGCTTGCAGAAAAAGGACCTTGTGTAATCGTGGGCCGCTGTGCAGACAGCATTCTGGAGGAAGAGCATCGCATTTTAAAGGTCTTTATCCATGCCCCCATCTCTCAGCGGGCTGCAAGAGCCAGAGATGAATATAAGATCACATCCAGAAAGCCGCTGGATTATATCAAGTATGTTAAGAAGTGCGATAAAAAGCGAAAAGCTTACTACGATTACTTCACACATCGTCCTTGGGGAAAATCGGAGCACTATCATCTCTGTATCGACAGCTCCATTGGCCTGGATATTGTAGCCGATATCATTGCAAGAGCCGCCAGAGAATTTCCGGAAAAGGTTTAACCTCCGTAAAGTATAAATCCTGTACATCAAAAATCCCGTTCCGATCGGAACGGGATTTTGTTATTCATTTAAAAGCAGCCATTTCTCAGTGAGTTCTTCCTGT
Source organism: Clostridia bacterium (assembly GCA_017482195.1). Classification (GTDB taxonomy): domain Bacteria; phylum Bacillota; class Clostridia; order Oscillospirales; family QAKW01; genus QAKW01. The sequence goes on along the minus strand of JAFUNM010000042.1, from coordinate 46 downwards.
AAGGCGCGCAACCGCTCCAGTTCGGCGCAGCATTCTTCCAGCGCTT
>JAFUNM010000041.1 GCA_017482195.1 Clostridia bacterium | reverse complement strand
GAAGGAAAAGGTGGGGATCAAGGCCACCATTAAGGATTATGGCATTGACGAGAAGGACTTCTTAGAGCGTCTGGACGAGATGGTGGAGCAGGCCTTTGATGATCAGTGCACCGGTGCCAATCCCCGTTATCCGCTGATGAGCGAGATCAAGCAGATGTATCTCAATGCCTATTACGGCAAGCACGAAAATGTATAAGGAGGAGCCGATTTATGAAACTTGACAGAGTGATCGCAGTAAGAAACAATAAAACCATCTATCGTGACGGCGATAAATGCGTAAAGGTATTCAATGCGGACTATTCCAAGTCCGATGTTTTGAATGAAGCATTGAATCAGGCACGGATCGAAGAGACCGGCTTAAATATTCCCAAGGTTCTGGAAGTAACTATGGTAGATGGAAAATGGGCCATTGTTTCCGATTATATCAAGGGGAAGACCCTTGCACAATTGATGGAAGAGGCTCCTGAAAAGAAGGAGGAATATCTGGAACTTCTGGTGGAGCTTCAGATCGGGGTTCAGTCTAAGACCAGTCCCTTGCTCAATAAGCTGAAGGACAAAATGAACCGCAAGATCAGCATGTCCGAATTGGATGCCACTACCCGCTATGATCTGCATACCCGCCTGGAGGGGATGCCCAAGCATAATAAGGTTTGCCACGGCGATTTTAATCCCTCCAATATCATCATCGCCGAAGACGGGACTCCCTATATTTTGGACTGGTCTCATGCCACCCAGGGAAACGCCTCTGCCGATGCTGCAAGAACCTATCTGCTCTTCTGGCTCAACGGCGATATTAACGGTGCAAAAAAGTATTTGGATCTATTCTGTGAAAAGAGCAATACCGCGAAGCAGTATGTCCAGAAGTGGATGCCTATCGTGGCAGCCTCTCAGTCTGTTAAGGGCAATGAGAAGGAACGGGAGTTCCTGCTGTCCTGGGTCAATGTAGTCGATTACGAATAAGGAAATAAGGAGATAAATGCAATGAAAATCACAGTTTGTATTGGCAGTTCCTGCCATATTAAGGGTTCCCGCCAGGTCGTTGAGCAGCTTCAGTACCTTATTTCGGAGAATGGCCTTGGTGATAAGGTGGAGCTGGGCGGTACCTTCTGCATGGGAAAATGCCAGAAGGGCGTTTGTGTCACCGTAGATGATGCCTTCCATTCCGTTACCCCCGATACCGTGGGCGAGTTTTTTGAGAAGAATGTAAAGGCAAAGGTATAAAAACAATGATCATTCAGGTTTGTGTCGGTAGTTCCTGCCATATCAAGGGTTCGCCCGAAATCGTGGAACTGCTTCAAAAAGCTGTAGAAGAATATCATTTAGAAGATCAGGTCACACTGGTTGGTAGTTTCTGTATCGGCAAGTGTAATCGCATTGGAGTAACGGTGCAGATCGACGACGATATCCATACCGGCGTTACCAAAGAAGAGTTTAAAGAGTTCTTTAAAGAACAGGTTTTAAAGAAATTAGAAAGGAATTAGCAGGAGATGCCGAATTGTTTGACCTTAAAGAAATCCAACTGCAAAAACTGCTATAAATGTATCCGCCATTGCCCGGTGAAAGCCATCCGCTTTTCCGGTAATCAGGCGCATATTATCGGGAATGAGTGTATCCTTTGCGGTCAGTGCTTTGTGGTTTGTCCCCAAAATGCCAAGGAGATCGTAAACGAAACCGAGAAGGTCAAGGTATTGCTCCAGACAGGGGAGCCGGTCATTGTCAGTCTGGCTCCATCCTTTATCGCGAACTATGACGGTGTAGGGATCCATTCCATGCGTAAGGCTCTTAAGAAACTGGGCTTTTATGATGTGGAAGAAACTGCTGTTGGTGCTACCATCGTTAAAACCGAGTATGAACGGATGCTGCGTGAGGATGAACGGGATATCGTCATTACCTCCTGCTGTCATTCCATCAATCTGCTGATCCAGAAGTATTTCCCCTCCACCTTGGAGTATCTTGCCGATGTGCTGTCTCCCATGCAGGCCCATTGTCAGGATATCAAAACAAGATTTCCCCATGCCAAAACTGTTTTTATCGGCCCCTGCGTGGCCAAAAAAGATGAGGCTGAGCACTATGAGGGACTTGTGGATGCCGTACTTACCTTTGAGGAACTTACCAACTGGCTGAAGGAAGAGAAGATCGAACTGGAGCAGGAACTGGACAATGATACCTGCAGCCGAGCCCGTTTCTTTCCTACCACCGGCGGTATACTGAAAACTATGGCGCAGGATGCCCCCGGTTATATTTATATGGCTTTGGATGGCATTGAAAACTGTGTTGCCGCTCTTAAAGATATCGAAAACGGACATCTCCATAAATGCTTTATAGAGATGTCTGCCTGTGTGGGAAGCTGTGTGGGCGGTCCTGTTATGGAAAAATATCATCGTTCTTCCCCGGTGAAGGATTATATGGCTGTTGCCCAATTTGCAGGCAACAAGGATTTTGATGTTTCTCAGCCCAAGGCAAGTGAACTTAAGAAAACCTTTGCGTATATCGAACATCGGCTGCCTCAGCCCTCCGAAACGGAAATCAACAGTATTCTTCGCCAAATGGGCAAATTTAAGCCCTCGCAGGAGCTGAACTGCGGTTCCTGCGGGTATAATACCTGCCGTGAAAAAGCGGTGGCCATTGCGCAGGGAAAGGCAGAGATTTCCATGTGTCTGCCCTACCTGAAGGATAAGGCAGAAAGCTTTTCCGATACGATCGTCAATAGCTCGCCCAACGGTCTCATCGTGTTGAATGAGCAGTTGGAGGTGCAGCAGATTAATGCGGCGGCAAGAAGGATCATGAATATCCGCTCCGCCTCTGATATCCTCGGAGATCAGGTGATCCGTGTTTTGGATCCAGCGGTGTTTGTGAATGTATTGAATACCGGCCGGGATGTGCGGGATCAGCGGGTCTATCTGGCTGAATATAAGCGTTATGTGGAACAAACCGTGGTCTATGACCGGGATTCACATCTGCTGATCGGTATTATGCGTGATGTTACCGATGAGGAGTCGGAGCGTGAAAAGAAAGAAAATATCAGTCGCCAGACTATTGAGGTCGCCGATAAGGTGGTTGATAAGCAGATGCGGATCGTTCAGGAGATCGCTTCGCTTTTGGGTGAAACGGCTGCTGAAACCAAGATCGCGCTGGCTAAACTGAAGGAGTCGATTTCGGATGAATGATTTATGTGCAGATATTGGATATAAAAGCATCAATCATTACGGGGAACAGCTCTGCGGCGATCATGTGGATGTGGTAGAACCGGACGAAAACTCCACCGTCATCGTGTTGTCCGACGGTCTGGGCAGCGGGGTGAAGGCCAGTATCCTTTCTACCCTGACCTCCAAGATCATTTCTACCATGATGGCAGAGGGTCTGCCGATTGAGGAATGCGTGGCGACCATTGCAGCGACCCTTCCCGTCTGCTCTGTGCGCGGCGTGGCTTATTCTACCTTTACGATTATTCAGCTGCTCAATAACCAGACGGCTGAGATTATCCAATATGATAATCCTCAGGTGATCCTGATCCGAGATGAGGTTCATTATGATTATCCCAAAACGGAGATGAACATCGGCGGCAAAAAGATCTATAAATCGGTGATTCAACTGCGCGAGAATGATATTTTCGTTGCTATGAGCGACGGTTGTCCCCACGCCGGTATCGGTACTGCTTATAATTTCGGCTGGCGTCGGGAAGATATCATCAGCTTTGTGGAGACTCTGGCTCCTGCCGGCTATACCGCCAAGACCCTCTCCACAATGATTTTGGATGAATGTAACCGACTCTATGACAGCAAGCCCGGAGACGATGCTACCGCTGCGATTGTACGGATCCGAAAACGGGAACCCATGAATATGCTGTTTGGTCCGCCCTCCAATCGGGACGACGCAGACCGCATGATGTCTCTGTTTTTCTCCAAAGCGGGCAAGCATATCATCTGCGGCGGAACCACCTCTTCTATTGCAGCAAAATATCTCAATAAGCCGGTGCGGGCGACCTTGAACTTTGAGCAATCGGATGTTCCGCCTATTGCTGAGATCGAGGGTGTGGATCTGGTTACCGAGGGCGTTATCACTGTCAATAAGGTGCTGGAATATGCCAAGGATTATCTGGGCGAAAACAAGTATTATGAGCATTGGAGCTTTAAAAAGGATGGTGCTTCTTTGATCAGCCGTCTGCTTTTTGAGGAAGCGACTGATATTAATTTTTATGTGGGCAGAGCCATCAATCCGGCTCATCAGAATCCGGATCTGCCGATCAACTTCAGTATTAAGATGAATTTGGTGGAGGAACTGTCCAAATGCCTCAAGCAAATGGGCAAACGCATAAAAGTAAGTTATTTCTAAGGTGATTTGTTATGAGAAAGTTCGATACAAAAGTACAACACTTAAAATATAAAGTGCTGCGTGAGGTGGCCCGTCAGGCATGGAATGACGCTTTGTTGGAAAATGTGATGGAAATTCCTAAAATGATCGTTCCCGGTAAAATCCCGACCATGCGCTGCTGCGTTTATAAAGAACGTGCCATTCTCGGCGAGCGTGTCCAGCTGGCCATGGGTGGTGATCCGGAGAATCCCAATATCATTGAGGTCATCGACATCGCCTGCGATGAGTGTCCCGCTGCCGGCTATGAGGTGACGGATTCCTGCCGTGGCTGTCTGGCCCACCGTTGTGAGGATGTCTGTAAAAGGGGAGCAATTTCCTTTGACCATAATCATGTGGCTCATATTGACAAAACCAAATGTGTAGAGTGCGGTCAATGTGCGAAGGTATGTCCCTTTGCTGCCATCGTCAATCATAAACGTCCCTGCCAGATGGCCTGCAAGGTGAAGGCGATCTCGATCAATGAGGATAACGCTGCGGCAATCGATAATGAGAAATGCATCCAATGCGGTGCCTGCGTTTATCAATGTCCCTTCGGAGCCATCAGCGATAAATCTTATATTCTCAATGTGATCGACCTGATCAAAAAGAGTGAAAATAATGAGAATTACAAGGTCTATGCCATCGTGGCACCTTCTATTTCCAGCCAGTTTACCTATGCTAAGCTGGGACAGGTCATTACCGGTTTGAAGGAACTGGGCTTTTTTACCGTCATCGAAGCGGCTCTGGGGGCGGATATGGTTGCTCAGGCAGAGTCTAAGGAACTTGCAGAAAAAGGCTTTTTGACCAGCTCCTGCTGTCCTGCGTTTGTACAGTATATTAAATCGGCCTTCCCGGATCTGCTGCCTTATGTTTCGCATAATCTGTCTCCCATGGCAGCCCTTGCTAAATATATTAAGGATACGACCAAGGGTGCCAAGGTCGTGTTCATCGGCCCCTGTACTGCGAAAAAAGCAGAGGCTCAGTTGGACAGCGTAAAACCCTATGTGGATGCTGTTCTCACCTTTGAGGAACTGCAGGCATTGTTTGACAGCAAGGATATGGATATTAAGACCCTCGAGGAGGGGGTATTGGATAATGCCTCTTATTACGGTCGGATCTTTGCACGTTCCGGAGGTCTTTCCGACGCTGTGGCGCAAGGATTGAAGGAGCAAAAGATCGAATTTGATCTGAAAGCCATCCCCTGTGACGGAATTGAGGCCTGCCGAATGGCGTTGCTTAAGAAAAGCAAAAATGTGCTGGACGCCAATTTTATTGAAGGAATGGCCTGTATCGGCGGATGTATCGGCGGTGCAGGATGCCTGACCCATGGTGAAAAGAACCGTGCTCAGGTGGATGAATACGGAAGGGAAGCCTTTGAAAAGACCATCGGCGATGCTGTTGCGATCCTAAAATAAAAGAAAACCGCTCTCATAGAGAGCGGTTTTTGCTTTTTTCTTCTTCAATGGCCGCTTTGCTTTGGTTGGTGCTGCGGATGATCTCATAGGTCTCGTCAGAGAATTTACGGCTGCGGTCATATTTGTAAAGACCGTTCTGCTCCTGTTCCACATCCGTCAGTTGGGTATAGCAAAAACCGCAGATCCGCGGATTTTCCAATAGCACCTGTGTCAGCTTTGCATATCGTTCTGCGAATTCCTCTTCGGTTTGGGGTGCGTTGCCATAGCCCCAGCCGTCGGTACGGTCAGGAGACCAGATGGCACCGCCGTATTCACTGACCCAATAAGGCTGTCCCGCATAGTGATCATAATTATTTCCAAATCGCTTGGGCTTTTTGGGAAGGAAGGCATAAGAGGGATCTTCTTCCATTTTTTTATAATTCGACTTAAATTCCTCTGGATCCTGGATATAGTCGTGACTGTCGTAGAGATCCGTTAGTCCATGGGGACCACCGGAAGAATCGATGACCGGGCGATAAGGGTCCATCATTTTGGTGATCCGATAGAGATTTTCCAAATTGGCGGTGTCGCCGCCTGCCTGATGGTAGTATTCATTTTCCGGCGCCCAGCCGATGATGGCGGGGTGATTGTAGTCTCTCTTCATGGCTTCCAGCCATTCAGGCAGAAGGATCTGCATCCGGTCAGCAGTGGATATAAAGTCCCCGTTGGCGTATTCGCTCCAGACCAGATACCCCAGTTTGTCTGCCCAGTAAAGAGAACGCTCTTCAAAGATCCGCTGATGGAATCGTGCACCGTTGAATCCCAATTCCATGGAAAGTTCAATGTCCCGTTTTAAAAATTCTTCGTTGGGCGCGGTGTAGATCCCGTCCGGATTAAAGCCCTGATCCAAAACCGTGCGCATAAAAACAGGGCGGTCATTGAGATAAAAGGCCCCGTTTTTCAGTGCGATCTTGCGGAATCCGCAATAACTGTCAACCCGGTCTCCTGAGGCTAACGAAAAGGTGAGATCATATAAATGAGGCTGCCCGATATCCCAAAGCATCGGTGCAGGCACCTTCAGCGTTAGTGCCGCAAGACCGCCGGTGGTTACGGAAGCACCTTCGTCGATGACCTTTCCTTTGTAGGAGACCGTCGCTTGAAAGGTATCATCTCCGGCAATCTCCGCCTGCAGCATGATCGTACCGTCCTCGGCAAAGGTGTCGGTCTTTACATATTTGATGTAATTTTTCGGTACAAACTCCAGCCATACCGTCTGCCAGATACCGGTAGTGCGGGTGTAGGAACAAACAGCAGAATGATAAGACAGGCATTGCTTTCCCATCGGCTGCTTTCCACTTCGCAGATCATCCTCGGCATAAAGAATCAGCGTATTTTTTCCTTCCGTCACCTGTGCAGTGATGTCAAAAGAAAAAGAGGTATAACCGCCTTTGTGCTCACCGGCCTTTTGACCGTTGACCCAGAGGATTGAATGAAAGTCTACGGCTCCGAAATGGATCAGTATCCGTCCTTGCAGTTGCTTTTTACTCAGCGAAAAACTGCGCTGATACCAGACCGCCGGAATAAAATCGGTGTGTCCGATCCCGGAAAGGGGACTCTCCGGGCAGAAAGGTACCGTGATGGTGCGGTACTCCTGCGTATCAAAATGCCTTTCAAAATGTCGTGCTACACCTGAGTTACTGAAATCAAATAAAAAATCCCAAGTACCGTTGAGGTTTTTCCAATTGGGACGGTAAAACTGCGGTTTAGGATGTTCGGGACGGGGAATGCTCATAGGAATTCCTTCTTTCTGTTGAAAATGATTTATAGTTGTATTATAATGGACATTAAGACGAAATAATACAGAAAATATCATTTAAAAAGTGAGGAATACAATTTGCTCGAAGATATTTTAAACTTTCCGAAACAATAGGTTGCTCCTATTCGGGTCGATATGGCCGGAGTTTCGTATTGCGATGGCAGTTATCAT
>JAFUNM010000040.1 GCA_017482195.1 Clostridia bacterium | reverse complement strand
GGGAGCATTTGCAACTTCCTCAGCATTCAGAGCAAAAGGACGAATAACAGCATGGGGGCAAACCAGAGCACACTGGTTACACTCGATACAGTTCTCGGGAATCCACTGAGGAACATCAACAGCAATACCACGCTTCTCATAAGCAGCAGCACCCTGCTCCATGTGACCGTCCACATATTTCTCAAAAGCGGAAACAGGCAGGCTGTCACCCTTTTGAGCATTGATGGGGATCAAAATGTTCTCAACATATTCCTTCAGATCAGCTCTGTCACACTCAACGGTAACAGCGGCAGTCTCGCCGGTTGCATTCTTCCAGGAAGCGGGAATCTCAACCTTAACAATGCTATTCGCACCTGCTTCGATCGCCTTATGGTTCATGTCAACAATGTGCTGCCCCTTCTTACCGTAGGAAGCAGTAGCGGCATCCTTCATATACTGAATTGCTTCAGCCTCGGGGATAACCTTTGCAATCTTAAAGAAAGCAGACTGCAGAACGGTGTTGATACGCCCGCCCAGACCGATCTCACGACCGATCTTGATACCGTCGATGATATAGAAGTTGATGTCGTTGTCTGCCAGATACTTCTTCACATTAGCGGGCAGTTTCTCATCTAACTCTTCCACAGACCAGGGGCAGTTCAGCAGGAAGGAGCCGCCCTTCTTGACCTCGGAAACCATATCGTACTTATCGATATAGGAAGGATTGTGGCAAGCCACGAAATCCGCATTGGAAATGAAGTAGGTAGACTTAATGGGAGTATCACCGAAACGCAGGTGGGAGATGGTAACACCGCCGGACTTCTTGGAGTCATATGCAAAGTATGCCTGGGCATACTTATCGGTATGGTCACCGATGATCTTGATGGAGTTCTTATTGGCACCAACAGTACCGTCAGAACCCAGACCCCAGAACTTGCAGGAGATGGTTCCTTCGGGAGCAGTGTGCAGATCAACAGTCTCCAAAGACAGATTCGTAACATCATCCACGATACCGATGGTAAAGTTGTTCTTGGGCTCAGCAGCCTTCAGGTTCTCATAAACTGCAGCAACGCAGCCGGGAGTAGTATCCTTGGAACCCAGACCGTAACGACCGCCAACAACCTTGACACCGGCAAACTCGGTACCCGCCAGAGCGGTAACAACATCAAGATAGAGAGGCTCACCCAAAGAACCGGGTTCCTTGGTACGATCCAGAACAGCGATCTTCTGAACCGTCTTAGGCAGAACAGCCAGCAGATGCTTGGAGGACCAATGACGATACAAACGAACCTTAACCAGGCCGACCTTGCTGCCATGCGCATTCAGGTAGTCAATGGTTTCTTCGATAGTATCGCAGACAGAAACCATCGCAACAATAACAGATACCGCATCGGCAGCACCGTAATAGTTGAAAGGCTTATAATCAGTACCGATCTTGGCATTGATCTTGTCCATATACTCTTCAACAACTGCAGGAAGAGCATCATAATACTTATTGCAAGCCTCACGAGCCTGGAAGAATACATCCGGGTTCTGAGCGGAACCGCGGAGTACAGGATGCTCGGGATTCAGAGCATTCTTACGGAACTCATTAACGGCGTCCATATCCAACAATTCTTTCAGATCCTCATAGTCCCAGATCTCGATCTTCTGGATCTCATGAGAAGTACGGAAACCGTCAAAGAAATGCAGGAAGGGAACCTTGCCCTTAATTGCAGACAAGTGTGCAACAGCACCCAGGTCCATAACCTCCTGAACATTACCGGCGCAAAGCATTGCGAAACCGGTCTGACGGCAAGCCATAACGTCAGAATGGTCACCGAAGATAGACAGAGCATGGGAAGCCAACGCACGAGCGGAACAATGAATACCGCCGGGCAACTGCTCACCTGCGATCTTGTACATATTCGGGATCATCAGCAACAGACCCTGAGAAGCAGTATAGGTGGTAGTCAGAGCACCGGCTGCAAGAGAGCCGTGTACAGTACCTGCGGCACCAGCCTCCGACTGCATCTCAACAACCTTAACCTGCTGGCCGAATACATTAACTCTGCCTTCTGCAGACCACTTATCGGTCATCTCAGCCATTACTGAGGACGGAGTGATGGGGTAAATACCCGCAACGTCGGTGAACGCATAGGATACATGCGCAGCAGCGTTGTTTCCGTCCATGGTTTTCATTTTTCTAGCCATAGTGTCCTCCTTATATAAAATGAAATTTTATTTTACACCAACAGTTATTCTAACATGGAAATCAAATAATGTAAAGGGTGAAAAAAATATTTTTTGCCGAAATCCTACAAATAAATTGCTTTTTACTTATTGAAAAGATATAATAGTTTGGTAAAGGAGGGATTTTATGGTTTCCAAAATGATGTCATTCGGCTTAATCGGCTTGGATGCATTCCCCGTAACCGTAGAAGTAGATCTTGCCAATGGCCTGCCTGCATTTGAAATCGTAGGCTTACCCGATGCCGCTGTTAAAGAGTCGAAAGAACGGGTACGAAGTGCTTTAAAAAACGCCGGGTTTCCCTTCCCTCCCAAGCGGATCACAGTAAACCTGGCACCGGCCGACACCCGTAAAGCCGGCCCTGTTTATGATCTTGCAATCTTGATGGGTTTTCTTTCCTGCAGCGGGACGATCAGTGGCGATTTTTCAAAAATAGGCTTTGTCGGAGAGCTCTCGCTCTTAGGTGAAGTACGCCCGGTTAAGGGTGTTTTGCCAATGGCCTTAAAAGCGCGCGAGCTTGGGTTTTCCGCTCTCATTATTCCTGCTGATAATCGGTCTGAGATACAATATATCGATCAAATCGCCGTATATCCGGTTTCAAGCATTGGTGAGGTAGTAAATCTTCTGCATCATCCTGAAGAATTCCAACCGATGATCCCCTCCACCTTCCAACCGGAAGAAGCTATTTCTTATCCCCTTGATTTTTCTGATGTTAAAGGCCAGTTTATTCCGCGTAGAGCTATGGAAATCGCCGCGGCAGGCGGACATAATATTTTGATGATCGGCCCACCCGGAAGCGGAAAAAGTATGTTGGCCAAGCGCCTCCCCACCATACTTCCCCCTTTGAATTTTGAAGAGGCATTAGAGTGTACAAAAATCTATTCCGTCTCCGGACTTTTAGGCAAAAATATTCTTCAAACACGTCCCTTCCGAAGCCCGCACCACACCGCCACTTATGTAGCACTTTGCGGAGGTGGCCAGCAATTAATGCCAGGCGAGTTGTCCATGGCTCATAACGGCGTCTTATTTCTGGATGAGCTTCCGGAATTTGCGCCACAGGTCTTGGACACGATGCGCGCCCCTTTAGAAGATAACGAAATCACTATTGCACGTGCGAACGGAACAGTCACCTATCCGTGTAATATCATTTTGGTTTGTGCCATGAACCCCTGCAAATGCGGATACCTAGGCCACCCTACCCATGCCTGCACTTGTACCCCCGGCGAAATACATCGCTACCGTCATCGCATCTCCGGCCCTCTTCTGGATCGCATTGATCTCCATGTAGAAGTCCCGGCGGTTTCGTATGATGAAATAAGCACTAAAGCTCCGGGTGAAGCCTCTGAACCCATTCGCGAACGTGTAATCAAAGCACGCCGGATTCAACAAGAACGGTATAGTACAGACAATATCTCAAAAAATGCCGATCTTACTTCTCCCCTTGTGAAAAAGTATTGTACCTTAAGTTCCGAGGCAGAACAGCTACTAAAAAGCAGTTTTGATCAGTTCGATCTTTCCGCACGCGGTTATCACCGTATTTTGAAGGTAGCCCGTACCATTGCCGACCTTGCAGAATCCGAACAAATCGAGCTTGCCCATATCACAGAAGCTTTGCGGTTTCGTGAAGCAGATGATCCAAAATAAACAAAACGCCCTAAATTTTAGGGCGTTTTATTCATTAATGTGTTATCTTTCAAACGTAAAAACATAAAAAGGCGAGCCGTCACTTCAGCATCACACCACGCTCTGTGGGCAGCTGATTGTTCAATCCCCAACAACGCACACAAGGCGGTCAACTTATAAGATGGCAATTCCGGTAAAATCCGTTTTACATAATAAAGTGTATCAAAAACCTCTTGATCAAAATAGCATCCCGCCGCCTGTGCCGCCCGTTCCAAAAAACGGCAATCAAACGCTGCGTTATGCGCTACTAAAGGCAACCCCTCTGTAAACGCATGAAAAGATGGCATCAACTGCTCGGCTGTCGGCTTTCCTGCCACCATCTCGTTTGTAATTCCCGTCATACGAGTAATCGCCGGATCAATCGACTTTTGCGGGTTTGCCAAAGATGAGTAACGCGCAACTAAATAACCGTCAATCACCTTTACTGCACCGATTTCTGTAATCTTCTCATCCGGACCAAGACCCGTTGTCTCAAAATCAAATGCCACAAACGAATTAAAATCAGCTGTTTTTCTTTTAATCATGTTCATTCAACAGGCAAACCGCATGACAAGCCATCCCTTCCCCGGAACCGGTGAAGCCAAGATGTTCCTCGGTAGTAGCCTTAATATTTAAGCGTGATGCTTCACACTCAAGCGCTGCCGACAGGTTTTCGATCATCTGTGGTATGAACGATCCGACCTTCGGTTTCTGTGCGATTAACGTGATGTCGGCATTTCCCAGTGAATATCCTTCCTTTTTCAACAAAAGCACAACATGGCGGAGCAGTTGAAGACTATCCGCCCCTTTATATCGAGGATCCGTATCGGGAAAATGCTTTCCAATATCCCCTAAACCCGCAGCACCCAAAAGTGCATCCATCAAGGCATGGATAAGAACATCCGCATCGGAATGGCCAAGCAGTCCTTTCTCATACGGGATCGTAACTCCGCCTAAAATCAGCAAGCGATCCTCTAATAAGCGATGAACATCATAACCATGACCCACTCTCATTCTTGTTCCTCCATTAATGCCAAGAAAATGGCGATATCCTCCGGCACAGTGATTTTGATATTATCCCGTCTGCCTTCTACCAAAACTACCGTTTTCCCGTAATGCTCATAAATCGATGCATCATCGGTAAAACTCTCTCCCGACTGAACAGCCCGTTCAGCCAGTTCAAGATATTCTTCTCTGCGAAAAACCTGGGGGGTTTGAATTCCAACTAAAACATCCCGCGGAATCGTTCGCTGGATTTTACCGTCTGCCACCTCTTTAATCGTATCTGTTAAATACATTCCCAAAGCAGCTGCACCGCTTGTCCACCCCGCCTCCAATGTAGCTCGAATTTCTTGGGAACGGATTAAAGGACGAGCACCATCGCCGATCGCAATAAAATCATAATCATTCGGCACGACGCGTACACCGTTCAAAACCGACTCCATTCGCGTGTCCCCGCCGACAGTAACGATCATTTCCTTTTTAATACCAAATCGTTTTTTGAATCTTTGATATACCGGCACTAAATCTTTTTGAGTAACGATCACCAACAAATCAATTCCTTCTGTTTCATCGTAGGCTCTGAGGGCATGAACAGCCACCGGAATACCAAGTCGATCAAACAACAGTTTGTTATCGCAACTCCCCTTCATTCTGCTGCCGGAACCGGCACAAACTAAAACCGCTGCGGTTTTCGCCATAAGCTTTCCCCTTTCAGGTTATTTTTCTATCGCTTTGTCCACTATATTCTTCAAAAGATTCTGAATTTCTTCGTGCTCTTTTCCCAAGGCAAGTGCTAATTCAGCCGTAAACATATTTTTAGCCGTTAACATCACCTGACGATCGCCGATGGAAAGTCCGACCTCTCTATCCCGAATCATTAAGGTCTTTACTACTTCAGCTGTCTCTTCAGGCACTCCGGACTTTAATCGCTCCATATTTTCTTTATAGCGCTTTCCCCAAGGGACATCTGTATTGATCTCCAGGTTTTTAAAATAATCTAATACATTCGATGCTAACTTTGCATCAATAACAGAACGCAAACGAATTGGACCGGTATTGTCGACCGGCAATTTCAAACGGATATTACTTCCGAGAATATGGATATTATAATACTCCCGTTGAACCCCGCCAACGGTTTGAAACTCCGTACCCTCGATATAACCGGCTCCATGCATCGGATAAACGATCCGGTCTCCGACTTTAAACATTTTCATCTTCTCCTAATTTCAACGCAAAACAAAAAACAACTGTACAATATCTATCCATTTGGATATTAATATTATACAACAAATATCGAAATTTGGAAATAAAAAAATCAACAAAATCCTTTACTTTTTTTCTGGATGTGTTATTATATTTGCATATAAAGTTTAAAAGGAGGTGCCCATGAAAGAGAATCAAAAAAAGTATATTGCCAAAAACAAAAAGGCCTCTTTTGACTATTTCATACTTTCAACCTACGAAACGGGCATCGTTCTTTTCGGCACTGAAATCAAATCGATTCGCCAAGGACGGGTCAATCTGAAAGACAGTTACTGCGAATTTAAAGATGGCGAGCTTTATGTAAGAGGAATGCATATTTCTCCTTATGAACAAGGAAATATCTTCAATCGAGATCCCTTACGGCTCAAAAAACTGTTGATGCATAAACGGGAGATCATGTCTCTTTTCGGAAAAACCAAGCAAGAGGGATTAACATTGATTCCCCTCTCCCTCTATTTCAGCGGGGCAAAAGTCAAAGTAGAGCTTGGTCTTTGCCGAGGCAAAAAAAACTATGATAAACGCGAAACCATTGCAAAAAAAGAAGCGGCTCGCGAAATGGAGCTTCGCCTCAAAGCCCGCAATCAATAGGAGTCTATTATGGAATTCTTTAAAATCGCCATTCCTTCCGATGAAGGAGTGAATCCGGAATTGCATTGCTACATTCCATCCAATTATGAAGGCATCGAGCCGAACCGCAAGCGTCCCGCTGTTATCGTTTGCCCCGGCGGTGCATATCGCGGTTGCGCTGATCGGGAAGCGGAATGTATCGCCCTGCAATACCTTGCCGCTGATATGGCAGCTTTTGTCCTTTATTACTCTGCCGGCATAGAAAAAGCGAGATTTCCCCGCTGTACCTTAGAGGCGCTTGGCGCCATCAAAACGGTTCGTGAAAACAGCGAAGAATGGAATATCGATCCTCAAAAAATCGCAATTTTGGGCTTTTCTGCCGGCGGGCATCTCGCGGGTAGTACCGGTGCCTTTTGGAACACCGATCTTGCAAAAAAACATTTCGACAACTATCGATTATGTAAACCAAATGCAGCTATTCTTTGTTATCCGGTCATTACCGGAGGAAAATTTGCCCATCTGGGATCGATGCATTCCCTTTTCGGCTATGAGGTGACACAGCAGCAAAGAGACTCCGTTTCCCTGGAAAAGCTGGTTACCGAAGAATATCCACCCACCTTTCTGTGGCATACTGCCGCAGATAAGGGCGTACCGGTACAAAATTCCTTACTGATGGCAACTGCCCTTGCTGACCATTCAGTTCCCTTTGAGATGCACATCTACCCTACCGGTAAGCACGGTCTCGGTCTTTCCGATGAACGTTCTGCCGAACATAAAGACGGCGTTCCGAATCCGGAGCTTTTAGAGATTCGTCCTCGCCAATGGGTTCAAGACAGTATTTCTTTTTTGAAGGATATTCCCTTCGAAAAATAATAAACTATGGGAGAGCATTCCTCTCCCTCCATATGGGGCCGTAAAGGTTTCGACGGGGATCCTGAACGGCAATAAGCGCGTGGTGGCGCACAACCACCTAAAAATGTGTAACTTAAAAATAAACGCTAACAATAATAAATTAGCTTACGCTGCTTAATTAAAGCGGCGTCATCCCGGTACGAAGGACCGCGAGCGTATTTGGGGTGTCATTTTCAGCGGTGAACGTTTTCGGTTAAGCTTTGCCCCGAAAATGTATCATGAAGCTACCAATTCCGTCGGCCTGTTTATCGGCAGACGGATGCGGGAATCTTAATAGATAAACTACACGCGTAGAAAGTTGCTTGGATGGGTTTTCGGACAGGGGTTCGACTCCCCTCGGCTCCACCATCGGAGGAGTAAACGAACACCCGGCGCTGTATGTATGCAGCACCATGTTCGTCCTGCTCCTGCCTCTGTCTGCTGTGAGGTAAAAGACGGCAGAAAAAAAGAAAAAGCCCACCGGGCGGCCATAGCGGCCGCTGGGTGGGCTTCTTTTCGTTGGTATAGATTTACTCGGCCGGAGCCGTTTCGACGCTCTGTGCGTCATTCTGGGCGTCCTCTGCGGGCTGTTTCACATATTCAGCGAGCGCGGCGTTCTTCTTCCATGCGTCCTTGGCTGTCTCCAGCGCCGTCTCCACCCACTTGACGAGGGTCTCGTCTGTGATGAAGAGCTTGATCACTGCGGGCAGGTTCGGGTAGAGCGCGTCAATGACGGCCGCCAGCTTCAGAGAGCCGGTGCCGGCGCCGTAGATCTGCTCGGCCTCGGTCACGAGGGAGTAGAGCATACGCATCACGACGGACTTGTTGCCCTTGAAGATGGCGAAGATGATCGCCGCCACAGCGACGACGATCAGAAGGATGAAGTCCCAGTTCTGGGCGATAAAGTTGATCACGTTCATGGTCGTGTCCTCCTATTTCGTGTTGTGCTCCTCGCACGGGAACGGGCAGCTCTCGCAGTCGTGGCCGCAGTCGCCTTTCCCGTCGTCTCGCACGAGGGCGATGATCCAGATAATTATGCAGCCGAGCCCCAGAAGGAGCCCGGCCGCGTTCAGTATGTTCTCCAGCATGGTGTCACGCCTTGCTGAAGGTGCCAGCGTCTACCCAGCCGTAAACAGTCGCACCGGAACCGGAGACTCTGACGAGATGGTACGGGTGCTTGGACTTGCCGAGCTGGTAGATCTGGGTGATCTTGGCCTTGCCGCCCTTGCAGCTCTTCGCTGCGGTGGCGTTTGCGCTGGTGTAGTGCTTCGTGCCGTTGTAGACGACGATGTCGCCCACCTTCGGAGTCCATGCTGCAGCAGTGCTCTGGCTTGCCGCCTTGCCGGTGATGTCGGCAGTGTTTACCCAGCCGTAGACGGTCGAGCCGCCTCCGGAGACAGCGATCAGATGGATCGGGTGCTTGCCGGTCTTGTAGATCGCCGTGACTTTGGCCTTGCCCGGCTTGCAGGCGGGGCCGCTTGCTGCGTTCGCGCTTGCGTAGTGAGCCTTGCCGGTGAAGGTGACGATGTCGCCCACCTTCAGATCGCTGACGTTTACACCCTGCACAGCGCTGCCAGTGCTTGCTCCGGTGTTGCTGCCGGCAGCGGGTACGCTGTCGAACTTGGGACGGCCGAAGCCGTAGGTGTAGCCGTCGTTCATCTTGCGGTTGATCCTCTTGACCTGATCGCTCGCGTTGCCTTCGATCGTGACGATCGTGGAGCCGTTCACGCTCTCGACGATGCCGGTGTGGCTGATAGAGCCTCCAGACTTGAAGAAGATCTGATCGCCGGGCTGCGGGTTGGTAGTGAAGAAGCGGCCCTGCTTCTGGTAGTATTCCAGCGAGTATTTGCAGCCAGCGCCGAGCGGGCCGGTCTGACACTCGACCTCCTGCGCTTTCTTTGCGTCTCATCCGGCGAGCTGGTAGAAGCACCAGTCGACGAACACATCGCACCACGCGAAGCCGTTCTTGTTGCCGTTGTAGTAGCCG
>JAFUNM010000039.1 GCA_017482195.1 Clostridia bacterium | reverse complement strand
TTAACGCGGAGCTCATCGCCAAGGTGCTGGGCGTGGCACCATCGTCAGCCTACGAGCTGATGCACGAGAAAGGATTCCCGGTCATCCGTGTCGGCAATCGCTTGATCGTGCCGAAAGAACAATTCCGAGAGTGGGTGGACGGCCACTTCGCAAAGTGAAGGAGGAATGAAAAAAGATTGCGGTGATGCCGTATGAAGTACAACCGATATCCAAAGCGCGACGCGGTGAAAAATTATTTTCCTCTGCCGAACGAAATCTTTTGTTTGGGTCTCTCGGCAGGCGAGATCGCGGTGTATGCGTATCTCATGTACTGCGAGGACAGGAAAACCTTTCAGTGCCACCCGAGCTACAAGACTATAGGTAACGCGGTGGGACTGAGCAAGAACACGGTGAAAAAGTATATCGACGGACTGGTCGCAAAGCAGCTCATCACTACCGAACCGACCACCGTCATCACGAAGAAAGGACAAAAGCATAACGGCACCTTGCTCTATACCATTCGCCCGATTCAAGAGGCGGTGGAGTACCGTTACCAACAGCAGCTCATGCACTTTCAAACGGAGATGTACAGACAAAAAGCGCTCGAAAAACTGAAGAATTTCGACCGAACTCAAGGGTCGAAAATCAAGCAGGAGAAAGCATAGGTGGCGTGACCGCCACCTATGCGACTCACATCGGACGGCAACGCCGACCGAAAAAGCCCGTGTTTACGGCATTTGTGAGCGTTTGGATGGCTAAAAAACTACGGCGCCAAAGTGTGGGTCGTAAATACGGGTTTGGTGTAATTCCAGGAGCGCACAACGCCGAAAAATGCGATGAAATGAGGATTTTCTACGGCGCTGTGCCGTGGTGTATTACGAAAAACGGAGGTAAATATGGAATCGAAAGAGAAAATACGAGTCAGCCTGTTTCTAGACAGAGATTTAGTGGAAACGGCAGACAAAATTATGAAAGAGCGCGGTTACCGTTCACGGAATCAATTCTATTCGGCACTGCTGAGCGATGCGGTTGCGGATGAGGTAACCGACAAACACAAGGACATCCTCGGAGAGAAATTCGCTGAAGCGATGACAGAATACGTAGAAGAAATCAAACGAGCGGTGTCCAAAGGTCTGTATCGCTATGCGGTTCACCAGGAGATCATCTCAAGAATGATGGCCGAGCATTACGGTTACAGCTACACGGACGTGCACGATATGATGTGGGAAGCGTGCAAAAATGTTCGCCGACTGCGCGGTAAGGTTCCGCTGGAACAGATCCTCGCCGGCTACTACACAAAGAATCAAATCGAGACTATTCTTCCAACAGAAGAAGTTGATGAAGAAGATTTCTAAAGTCGCTGGATATTCCAAAAGAGTTGTGGTATGTTGTTGTGCTACAGAAAGGAGATGAAAACTATGGCAAACAGAAGACCTGCGGGTGACGGAATGGTTCGGCAGAAGAAGCGCGGTCAATGGGAAGGGCGCATCACCGTCGGTCACAAAAGTGACGGCAAGCCGATCTACCGTTACGTGTACGGCAAGACACAGAAAGAGACTCTGGAAAAACTGCATCAGCGCATCGAGGACTACCGCGGCGTAGAGCTGACCGAGGACAGCAAGATGACTCTCGGCGAATGGCTCGACCGATGGATGAACGAGTATATGATCTTCACCGTGCGCGAGAGTACCTGGGACAGTTACGCTTCGCTGATCCGCATGCACGTCAAGCCCTACCTCGGTGATAAGTCGGTAGCGTTCGTCACCACCGCCGACGTGCAGAGAATGTATAACAAGATCAAAAAGGGCGGTTGGATAGAGGCGTATCCTCTTCGCGGACACGAGCTTGCCGACAGTACGGTGCGCAGCGTTCACATGATGCTCCACGAAGCGATGGACGCGGCGGTGAAGGAACGGCTCATCGTCAAGAACCCCACCGACGGCACCACCATCCCGAAAAACAATTACGCGCCCAAGCAGATACTCACCGAAGCACAGCTTGAAAAGTTCATGGGCATGGTGATGCGGGACGAGGTGTGGCGCGACTTCTTCTACACCGAGTTGACTACAGGACTGCGTCTCGGTGAGATCTGCGGACTGCGGTGGCCGGACTTCGATGAAGTGAGCGGACGGCTGAAGATCTCGCGGACGGTGAAGAAAAAGAAAGGTGGCGGTGTGACCTAGGGCGATACCAAGACCGAAACGGGAACGCGCAACATCCTCTTGCCGCCGAGCACGGCAGAGGTACTGCGGGAGCGAAAGAAAACGGCGATGAGCGAATGGATCTTCCCGAATATCTACAGACCAGAGGAGGCGATGCATCCCGAGTATCCTTACAACCGCATGAAAACCTTGCTGAAGCAAGCGGAGCTACCGCTGATACGCTTCCACGATCTGCGTCACACCTTCGCCACCCCCGCACTGACGGGTGGCGTGGATGCCAAGACCCTATCCCGAATCCTCGGGCACACCAACGCCAGCTTCACGCTGGACACCTACACCCACGTGACCACCGATATGCAAAAGCGAGCGTCAAACATCGTAGGTGGCTTCATGGAAGACCTTATCATAAAGGAGTGATAAAATGGCAAAACGCAGACAAAACGGAAAAGGTACTTTACGGCAACGAGGTGACGGACGATGGGAAGGCAGAGTGGTGGTCGGATACGACGATAAGGGCTTGCCCATCACCAAAAACGTCCTCGCCCACACCAAGACCGAGTGCGCCGAGAAGCTTGAAAAACTGAAAGAGGAATACCGACCGCCGAGTACGCGGTGCAAGCCGGATATGCTGTTCGGCGATTGGATCGACTTCTGGTACGAGAACTACTCCAAGCCAGCCATCCGACCGCTGACGCAGTCGAATTACGAAAACAGAATCTACGATCACATCATTCCCGGGATCGGCAAGATACCACTGAACAAACTGACGCAGACTGATCTGCAACAGTTCTACGCACGGCTGAAGCGAAACGGACGAAAGCAATACGTTGAGAAATACGGCCCCGGACTGTCCGACCGTATGGTGCGCGCCTGCCATGCAAGCTGTCGTATGGCTTTGGAAAAAGCGGTGGTTGAAGGGCTGATACGAGTTAATCCTGCCATCGGTTGTAAACTGCCGCCCAAGAAAGCAAGGGAGATGCAGGTGCTCACAAAGGACGAGCTGCAACGATTCCTCGCCCAGGCCAAAGAGGACGGATACTATGAACTGTTCCTCTTGGAACTCGGCACGGGCATGCGTCGAGGAGAGCTGATGGGACTGCAATGGAATGATCTGAACTTCGATACGGGCGAGCTCCAAATTGTCCGACAGGCGTGTGCGGTGAACGGCAAAATTGAGATCTCCGTGCCGAAAACAAAAAGCTCCATCCGCACGGTGGTACTGCCGCCGTCGCTGGTGGAGGTGCTGAGAAAGTATAAGGCGACAATCAACTCGCGGTGGATGTTCCCGTCGCCGCAAAATCCCGATGTACCGAGGTATCCAACATCCATCAGTGAGATCCTGTCGATCCTACTCAAACGGGCGGGATGCAAGCACGTGCGGTTCCACGACCTGCGCCACACCTTCGCCACGATGGCACTGGAAAACGGAATGGACGTGAAAACGCTGTCGGCAACCATAGGTCACGTGTCAGCGGCAACGACGCTTGATATCTACAGCCATATGACCGATACGATGCAAATGCAGGCGGCGGTGAGCATTGACCGCAAAATCGGCGGTACAAACGCGCAGATGCCCGTGGCAGAGCAAACCCCCGAGGAGACGTCAAAACCGCCCGTAAACACCCCGTGTGCGCCCACAGAGCCGCATCCAGAGCCGGCTCCGAGGAAGATACGCAAATCCGGCACCGGATGCCTGTATCAGATCAACGACAACCTCTGGGAAGGCAGCTTCTTCCCAAGACTAATCGGCGGCAAGCGGAAGAAGTTTAATATCTATGCGAAAACCCGAGAAGAGTGCGAAGAACTTCTTGCAAAGATGATCGCGGAAAAGAAAGCGGAGATCGCGGAAGAAAAAGCAAAACTAAAAGAGGGCGCCGACTAAGGCGCCCTCAAAAATTGGTTTGCAGTAAACAAAGAAAACTATGATTAAAATGTTATCCAAATAAATCGGTGAACTATTTCTTGTCTTTTGACGTGTTTTTTCTTGTATGGAGATCGAATTCTGTGAGGTTGATACCATGTTGTAAAGTCTGTGTACCTTTGCTGTCAGCGGTGCTATTTGAGGACAACGGAGGAAGTTCTCCTTTTTTAATTGTTTCAATTACTTTTTTTGCTTCGTCCGACATTTTATTACTCCTTTTAGATGTTTGATTTTAATATGATGTATACCAAATACAGACATAAGGTTATAAACATTACTATCCAGCTATACTTGTATAATCTAATTCGCTTATCATTTTGAGATTTGTTAAATTCGCTACATTCGCAATATAACCTAATTAACTGTATAGAAAAGTTAAGCGCTGGATTTTTCAAATAGTCTGTATCGTATAGATCACGTGTTTTTAACGTTTTGTAGTTGTGGGCAAATATCACACGTGTCATTAAGAAAACAGAGATTATTCCTAAAACAAGAGCACATGTGTAAGAGAAAAATAATGTTGCAGGTAATATCCAATGAAGAAAGGTGTCTGTTGGAAGTTGAAAGATGTACTTATAGTCATTAAGTTGTACCAATGCGAGAAAAAAGGCAGTAATAATTGGAAGTGAAATATTGGTTTTAGAATCTATTACGCTTGTTCGATTATGCTCATTATCATATTCTGCTTTAGCTGTGTTTAGCAAAAGAGATACAGAGTTCTCGTTAAAGTCAGTAGCTTTTTTTATTGATATTTTCTTTTTACAGCACTTCATAACAAACCTCCTTTTAACAGTTTAATATTGTTGTGCTTCGCTTTTTTCTCCAATAGTTTGTGAATTGAAAATCGAGTGTTCAAAACTTGAGATTCGTTATGAACACTCGATATGGTCCGAGTGACAGGGATCGAACCTGCGGCCTGATGGTCCCAAACCACCCGCGCTCCCAGCTGCGCCACACCCGGATATCTATTTAATTTTTATTCTTTTTGCGTGGAAGTGGGACAAACTGTGGTCAAACTCAAAATCCACGCATTTTTGAGTTTCCCAAAAGTGCGGAAAGTCCGCATAAACAAAGGCTTTTCGGGCTTTTTGTTTTTCTACGGTGTTTCGCCCTGGGCACGCTCCCAAACCACCCGTGCTACCAACTGTACCACGCTTAAACTTTCTTTTATTTCTTTTTTATAAAGATTAGTATAGCAAAAAAATACAGGGATGTCAACGAAAAGTCGGCGGTGAAATAGCCGCCGGGCATGGGAAAAACTGCCGACGGCAGTTTTTCCCATGGCAAGATTTATCGGATGTCTACGAATTGAGCGAAGTGGCCGCTTTCCTTCATAGATGTGCCCTGGTTCCCACAAATGACGATATGATCCAGTAGCTGGATACCCCCCCTATCTAAGCTTTTCGCCAGAAGGCCGGTGGCACGACCATCCTGGGTTGAAGGATTGGAATCGGTATTATGATTATGAGCGATCACCACATAACTGCTGCCGCTGCGCTGGGCAGCTTTGACAATCTTTATGGAATGGATCTCTACCGAGTTGACCGAGCCTTCAAATTGTTTTTCACAGTAAATCAGGTTGTAATTTTCGTCCAAAAAGGCCGCATAAAGACATTCGTTTTTACTGCCCACAAAGCGGCGGGTAAAAAAGTCGATCATTCGCTCCGTATTGGAGAAACACAGTTGGCCGTTGCCGGACTCCTCGTAATAGCGGCGTGCGATTCCAGGTAAAAGATGCAGCAAGAAGGCGGTATAGTCACCCACATTGTCTACCGCCACCAGATCCTGAGGCTCTGCCTCCATAACACCCCGCAGGTCTCCGAAGCGATCGATCAGCTCATGACCGATGGGATTAGTATCTTTTCGGCTGATGGAATAACCCAAGATCAGCTCCAACAGTTCATGATCGGAAAAGCCCTCGATCCCATTTTGCAGATAGCGCTGGCGCAGGCGTTCCCGATGTCCGTCGTGTACAGATTTTTGATTACTCAATGACGCATTACCTCTCCGATCCCATTTAAAATATGTTGCGGACGGTAGGGGAATCGCTCCAGATCCTCTTTGGAGGTGACTCCGCTCAACACCAGTACGGTATCGATCTCCGACTCAATGCCGGCCACAATATCTGTATCCATCCGGTCGCCGATGATCACCACATCCTCTTCCCTACAGCCCAGCAAATTCAAGCCACAACGCATCATCAATGGATTGGGCTTTCCTAAGAAATAGGCCTGCTTACCGGTGGCCATTTCGATCGGTGCGATGAGGGCGCGACAGGCGGGGATGGGCGCACCGTCGGAATCCGGGCCGGTCAGGTCGGTATTGGTTCCGATCAGCTGAGCTCCGGACTGCAGCAGCTTGACTGCCTTACGGATCGCCGCGAAATTATAATTATTTGTCTCCCCTACTACCACATAATCGGGGTTCATATCATTCATAGAAATGCCCGCATCATACAAAGCATTCATCAAACCGGGCTCCCCGATTACGTAGGCCGTACAGCCGGGTTTCTGCTTTTTCAGATAGGCTGCGGTTGACAGCGCAGAAGTATAAAAATGAGATTCATCGATTTCCAAGCCCAGCCGCTGCATCTTCATAGAAAGTTCCTTGGGAGAGCGCTCGGAACTATTAGTTAAAAATAAAAACTTTTTATTCTCTTTATAAAGCCAATCCACGAACTCCTTAGCACCAGGCAGCAGATGATTCTGATAATAAATCACTCCGTCCATGTCGCAGATGAAGCCTTTTTTCTCTTTTAAACTCATAAAAATCGACCTCCTTTTTAGAAATTTTACCATTATCTCTGTAAAAATGCAAGAATGAGAACAAACTCCTTGCAATCCTTTTTTTAGTTTGATATGATTAAGTAAATAATATGAGAGGGGTCTTTCAATGTATCAGACTATCACTCACTATGCTGCCTGGCCCTCTTTACTGAAAGCCGGGCAGGTCAATGAGATCACTGTCACCGCCACCCAGCGTACCTTTATGTTTTGGGAGGACAAGGAGTATACGGTTCGCATCAATGCCTTATTTGCGGATGTGGAAGACTATCATTACGCGATCCACAAAACCGATCTTACGGTCAAAGGGCACAAGGGCATCCTAAAATTCTCCCATCTCTTTGAGGGGGAGGGCGAATACTGGATCGACATTTCAGATGACGAAAAACCGCTGGGCTCTGTCCATGTCTATGCCCTTCAAGATGATCTTTACGGTTTAAGGCCCTTAAAAGGTGATTTTCATTCCCACAGCTACCGTTCCGACGGTACGGAGGATCCCGGCATGGTCGCCAGCCTCTTCCGGGAATATGGCTATGATTTTTTTGTATTGACTGACCACAACCGCTACTACCCCGGCGCAGAGCTTTTAGACGGTTATGATGGAATCCCTCTGGGCCTGCACCTTATTCGCGGCGAAGAGGTTCATACTCCCGGCAGCATGGTCCATCTGGTCCATGTGGGAGGGACAGGCAGTGTGGCCGAGATCTATGTCCACGACCGTCCCACCTATGAAAAAGAATACAAGGCTATTGAAAAGGAACTTTCTGACCGCATCCCCGCTCAATATCGGGCACGGTATGCCATGGCCATGTGGGCAGCCGATAAGATCCATTCCTTCGGCGGTATCGCGGTGATCGCACATCCTTACTGGCATCACGGCGGTTCTCACACCTATAATATCACCCCCGAATTCTTAGAGTTGCTGCTGAACAGCGGCAAATTCGATGCCATGGAGGTAGGCGGCGGTATTGGCCACATCGGCATCAACCTAACGCTGGCTCGCTGGCAGGAATGGACCGCCAAGGGAAACGCTATTACCATCATGGGCACCAGCGATATTCACGGCTTCAATAATCGGGACTTCAACACCCGCTATTCGGTGGTCTTTGCCAAGGACAATACCACCGAGAGCATTTTAGACGCCCTGAAAGCCGGCCTTTGCGTATCGGTGGAGGGGAACAATGATCCTCACCTGCCTGAATACCGTTGCTACGGTTCTTTGCGCCTGGTGACCTACGCACAGTTCCTTTTAAACAACTATTTCACCGAGACCCGCCATATAGCCGAAGGCGAAGGTCCTGCCATGCGCCGGTATCTCACCGGTGAGGAAAACGGAGAATTGCTTTCAGCCATGGCAGATCGGGTGGACAACTATTATCGCCGCTATGCAGGGATCGATGCCCCCATTCTCCCCACCGATAAAATGCTGGAGCGGATCGAGCATTGGCGAGATCTTCAGCGAAACGGCCCGCCCACCTGCAGTTCCTATCTGCTCTCCGGTAAAAAACCGCATATTTAAGGAGTTTTTATGAAGCTTTCACTGATCATACCCTGCTATAACGAGCAGGACAATGTAGCCCTTTTCTATGAAACCTGTGAACAGGTCTTATCGGGAAAGATCACGGATTTTGAATACATCTTCATCAATGACGGCAGTAAGGATGCCACCTGGAAACGGCTGCTTACACTGCGCAGAGAGCACCCCGAAAGCAAGCTGAAGCTGGTACAGTTCTCCCGAAATTTCGGCAAAGAGGCCGCCATCTATGCAGGGCTGCAACACGCGGCGGGGGACTATGTCACCGTAATCGATGCCGATCTGCAGCAGCGCCCGGAGGTGGTACTGCAAATGGTGGAGTTGCTGGATGCCGATGAAGATCTGGATTGCATCGCTGCCTATCAGGAAAAACGGCGGGAAAGTCGGTTTATGACCTTCTGCAAATCCATGTTCTACCGACTGATCAACAAGGTCTGTGACATTGATTTTCGTTCTGATGCCAGCGACTTCCGCACCTTCCGCAACGGAATGGCAAAAGCCATTGTGGGGATGCGGGAATATCATCGATTCTCCAAAGGGATCTTTTCCTGGGTAGGCTTTAATACTGAGTATATCCCCTATATCGCCGAGGAACGGAATGCAGGCAAAACCTCCTGGTCCTTTAAAAAACTGCTGAAATATGCCTGCGAAGGCTTTCTCTCCTTCACCACCTTTCCGCTGCGGCTGGCCACCTATCTGGGCGCCGGCACCTCTCTGGCGGCAATCATCTACCTGATCGTAGTGGTGATCCAAAAGCTAACCGGACATATCCATGTTTCCGGTTATGCCACGATCGTGGTACTGATCCTGCTGATGGGCGGCATCCAGCTGATCATCCTGGGCATGATCGGTGAATACCTGGCAAGGATCTATATTGAGGCCAAACAGCGTCCCATCTGCATCGAAAAAGAATATCTCTCTTATGAGGAATAAAAAATGCTCCCCGACGGGGAGCATTTTTGCTTTACTGAGCCAATGCGTTTTCGACGACCAGATCCACTGCGTAATCCATCACAGCCTGATCCTTAATGGGAGCCTCTCCCACTTCTTTAATATACTGATCCACATCGGAATATCCGGAAGCGGTAGCAAATTCTTTTGCCTTTTCCTGATACAATTCCTCGGTAACTGTGAATCCTTCTGCATCGGCGATCGCATAGGCAGCCAGCTGGCTGACTACCACGGACTGCGCATAAGCCTCTGCCTGCTGATTGAAATAATCCGTAGTCATATTATTGGCCGTGAGCCACTCCTCCAAAGAATCGTAGGCGCTCTGGGTGGCGTACATTTCATAATAAGAGGTAAATTCCTCTACGGCATCCTTTACCAGATTCTGAGGCAATTCCTCGGCAATGGTCATATTATTGATGGCGGCCGTCCAGAGGGTATCTTTGAGAGATTCCTCGGCGGCCAGTACATTATCAGCCTCCATGGCAGCCTTCTTATTGGAATAGTATTCATCCACAGTAGCGGCGGTGGAATCCAACTTGGTTGCGATCTCAGCGGTCATTTCGGGATAGCTCTTTCGCTTGGT
The DNA here is from genome assembly GCA_017482195.1 of Clostridia bacterium. Classification (GTDB taxonomy): domain Bacteria; phylum Bacillota; class Clostridia; order Oscillospirales; family QAKW01; genus QAKW01. The sequence continues at coordinate 24,750 of JAFUNM010000039.1, read as the reverse complement.
GACGGAATGAACAGTCACTTCAAAAACCACATCCTGACCTGCCAGATCTGCACTTTGATAATTCTCGGGGAAGGTAAGGTCCAGATTGACGGTACTGCCGATCTCTACTCCCACCAGGCCTTCTTCAAACCCGTCAATAAAGGAGCCGCTGCCGATCTCCAGAGAATAGCCCTCAGAGGTGCCGCCTTCAAAGGCAACCCCATCCTTCAGCCCCTTGAAATCAATGTTGCAAACATCACCCACCTGAACAGTGCCTTTGGTCAGTTCCACAGTATTGATCACCTCATAACCGTTATCAGCCAGGTCGTTCTGAACGGCCACCTCAAAAGCATAGTCGGAAACCGACGTATCCGCAGGGGTATAAGTCAAGCCTTTATATTCGCCTAAAGTCACATACTTTTCGATCTTCAGCTCTGCATAGGTTTTGGTCGAAGCACAGCCGGTAACAGCCAACGCGGCAATCAAAAGCAGGGCGATCAGTCCGTTTTTTTTCATTTCTTATTTTCCTCCAGCACATTGCGAATTTGCTCCCGCACCTTTGCGGGCAGTTCCTTTTGTTCTTCTTTGGTAAGCCCCTTGGTGGGAACCGGGGGCAGGATGGTCACAAGAACCTTGCCCGGCCGCAGTTTTTTGCCGTTCGCTTCAAACATAGCTGCTGTACCCTCGATGCAAAGAGGCAAAACAGGGACTTCGGCACGGGTAGCCATTTTAAAGGCACCAGCCTTAAATTCCAACAGCTCCCCTCCGTTATTTCGGGTACCCTCCGGAGCGATGGTCACATTGATATTATTGGCCAACAGTTCTGCGCCCTGTTTGATACAGAGCATACCGGCTCTGGGAGAAGAGCGGTCGATGAAGATGCATTTCCCCGCCTTCATCCAGTTGGACAGAAGCGGGGCCTTTTCCAGCTCTTTTTTTGCCACCATTGATTCCGTATTGGGCATATGGGCGATCAACACAAAGGCATCCAAAAGGCTCTGATGGTTATAGACGGTCAAAGTGGCATGATCGGGGATATTTTCTACACCCCGCAGTTCCACCTGCATACCCATCACTCTATTGCAACGGCGGATAAAGGTAACGATCTTATTGCGGCAGTACGCCGCATGTTTTTCCGGATCCTTTTCCAAAAGCTTTGCCTTCAGCAGCATGGGCAGATGAGAGATCAAATACCCCGCCACATAAAGAATCATACCAACGGTACGCAGCATAATCAAGACTCCTTATCAAATCATTAAAAAATATTCTATCATATTTCCACTTTCCCGTCAACAAAGATAAAAATATTTACAGTTCCGTAAAAAATCACAAAAATGTGATAAGAAACAACATTGACACTCCCTTTTCTTTCTTATAAAATAAAGAAAAAAGGAGGGGTATCATGACCGAACTGAGAAAAGAAATCCGAACGATGCCTGCATCAAATCTGGGAAGTGAGAGCACCTTGCCCGCCATTGCCGTCAAATTGGACCTGGATGAGCGGACCTATGATTATCTGCCGGAAGAAAACGAACAGTTTTTCTTAAAATACGGCGAGGTGACCTGCGCCTATCCCTATCGAGAGCAGGATTGCTATGACCGAGAACTGACAGAAAAGGAATTTGAGGCGATCATTCTGGAGAATGAGCATCTCAAGGCCACTTTTCTTCCCTGCTTCGGCGGAAAACTTTGGTCGCTGATCGACAAAGCCACCGGTGAGGATCTCTTGCTTGCCAATTCGGTGGCGCGCCCCTGCAATCTGGCGATCCGTAATGCCTGGATGAGCGGCGGTATTGAATGGAACTGCGGTTTCCGCGGTCACCATGCCTATACCTGCGCGCCCATCCATACCGCAACCGGTACCATGGAGGATGGAACCCCTTACCTGCGTTTTTACTATTTCGAGCGCGTTCGCCGCGCCATGGTGCAGATGGATTTCTTCCTGCCGGAGGACTCCGATCTGCTCTATTGCCGGATGCGGATCGAAAATACCAACGACGATGTGATCCCTATGTATTGGTGGAGCAATGTGGCGGTACCGCTGGAAGAGGGCAGCCGCGTGGTGGTTCCCGCCATCCGTTCCTATATCGCACCCGACGGCAAGACCGACAAGGTCGATATCCCCATCTTTAAAGGTGTGGATGTGACCTATCCCACCAACAGCCTTTCCGCTTTTGACTATTTCTGGGATACCAACGGAGCAGAGCGTTATTACATCACCCACCTGAACAAGAAAGGCTACGGTCTGATGCAGGCCTCCACCTCTCTCTTAAAGGGCAGAAAGCTCTTTGTTTGGGGCGATTCCCAGGGAGGACGCAAATGGAGCAACTTCCTGACTGCAGACAATGAAAGCGGTGCCTATGCCGAGATCCAATGCGGCCTTGCTTCTACCCAATATGAATGTCTGCCTATGCCCCCCCGCGCCATCTGGGAATGGATGGAAGTCTACGGACCCATGCAAGCGGATCCAGACGCCGTTCATGGCGATTGGGAAGAAGCAAAAGCCGAAGTGAAAGCCCGGCTGGACGCCCGGATCCCCCTTGCGGAGCTGGAGCAAAAGCTCATTGATACCCGCTCCTTTGCCAAAACGCCGGCAGAAACGATCGTTTCCCGCGGAGACGGCTGGGGCGCATTGGAGCGTACTTTACGGACGGTACAGGGAAAACGCAACCCCGCATCGCATCTGGATTTCGGCAAGGCCGATAAGGAGCAGGATATCTGGCTGCGGCTCTTAAAGACCGGTACAGTCGGCACCCATTCCTTCTATGAGGTTCCCCTCTCCTATAGCCGCCAGCCCGAATGGATGGCGTTGCTGAAAGATGCCATCAACGGAAAGGACCGCTCCAATTGGTATGCCTATTACCTTTTAGGCACTGCCTATGCCGCCGAAGAGTCTTTTTCAGAGGCGGAAGAGCTGTTGGAAAAATCCTTTAACCTCTGCGAAAACCCCTGGAGCGCCTATGCCTTGGGTGTTTGCTGCCGCAAGACCGGTCGCTCCGAGAAGGAGTTGGAATGGATGAAGCAGGCAAGAGCCCTGCGCCCTACCGATCTCTCCCTTGCCAAGGAGGTCTTCCGCAGCTTCCATACCTTAGAACAATACGATCTGCTGATTCAACAGTATGAACGAGCCTCCGAGGAGATCAAGACCAACAACCGCTGCCGTCTTTATTATGCCTACGCCCTGGCAAGAGCGGACCGTATCGACGAAGCGGAGAAAATCTTAATGGGCGGCGGTAACTATCTGGTAGTGCCCGATATCCGGGAATGCGAGATCATCACCACCGACCTCTGGTATTATATCCGTAAAAAGAAAGGGATCCCCACCGCCAAGGAGGATATGCCCCCCAGAGATCTGGATTTCCGTATGTTCAGCAGACGAGAGGGGTGGTTCGACAATGAATAAATTTAACCGATTATCTGCCTTTGTGGAGGTTTCCACCGGCAGTACACCCCGCGTGGAAAGCATTAAAAAATACATTGATCTTTTAGCCCCCATGGGCTATACCGACCTCTATCTCGGCATGACCGACGGTTATAAGATGGAGGGCGAACCCTATTTCAACTATAAGAGGGGCGGTTATACCATTGCTCAGCTCCAGGAGCTGGATACCTACGCCAAGGAGCGGGGCATGGAACTGATCGCTTCCATCCAGACCTTAGGACATCTGCACTATCTGCGCCGTCACGCCGCCTATGCCCCTCTGATGGACACCGACCATGTATTGATGGTAGGCGAAGAAGAAGTCTATCAACTGATTGAAAAGATGTTTGCCACCATGGCGGCAGGGCTTTCCTCCCGCCGCATCCAGATCGGAATGGACGAAGTCCACGGAATCGGCTCCGGTGCCTATGGCAGAAAGCATGGCTTTTCCGACCCCCGAGATCTGATCCTCACCCACCTTAAGCGAGTGGCCGCCATCGCCGCAAAATACGGCTATGAATGCGAGATCTGGTCGGATATGCTGATGAGCGGCGGAAAATCCTTCAGCAGCATCACCCCGGAAAAGGTCCGTAACCGTCTGCCGGAGAATGTACGCATCTATCTTTGGGATTATGATAACCGGGACGAAGAGATCCTGCACAAAAAGATCGCCGAATGCCAGATCAGCAGTCCCGAAGCAGGCTATGCCGGCGCGGCATGGCGGATCTGGAGCTTTGCGCCCCATAACCACTGCAGCATTACCCGGATCTTGCCTCAAATGAAGATCTGCCAAGAAATGGGCGTGAAAGAATTCATGATCACCCTCTGGTCTGACGGCGGTGCCATGTTGGGTCTTTATTCCTCCCTGCCCGCTCTCTTTGCGGCGGCTGAGTATGCAAAAGGGTATGAAACGCCCCGTAAGGACCGTTTCAAAGAGATCACGGGCATCGATTACGATACCATGATGACCCTGGATTATTTAGACGATCCCTTCAAGACCGAAAATACCCTTAGGGGCAACCGTTCCTTTTGGCTCTTTTACGGCGATCCCTTTATTTCTTCCTATGATCTCTTTCTCCGGGAAGAAACGGCCGCCCAATACGGCAAATTAGCCGAAGAATATGAGCAACATACCGACGGTCCTTATGCCGGTCTTTTTAAAACCGAAGCAACTCTTGCGCGGGTATTGGAACTGAAAGCAGGACTGGGTAAGAAGATCCGTACCGCTTATGAGGCAAAGGATAAAGAGGCACTGAAAGCGCTTCTTTCGCTCTTCCCCGCGCTGAAAGAGCGAACCGAGGAATTCCTTGCCGCTTATGAGGCGCGGTTCTGCGAGGAAAACATCCCCTTCGGTGTGGAAGTTACCACTACCCGCATTGGCGGTCAGCTTGCCCGCTGGAATTATATCGAGCAGGCGGTGCGCCGCTATATCGAGGAGGATCGCCCCATCGATGAGTTGGAAGGCGGCACCCTCCTTCCTTCAGTGGCCGAAGGCTCCAATGAGGATAATCTGTTTGTGAAACCTTACGGAGTGTTGATTTCCGGCTGTGGAGTATGATACGCTTATGAATAATGAAATGATCGCCATGATCCTGAGTCTGATGGGAATGACCATCAATATTCTCTCCTTTCAGGCGCGAAAAAAGAACAATCTGTTTATCTTTCAGGTAACCGGCTCCGCCATCTTTTTGCTCTCTTATTGCTTTTCCGACGGCGGCATCGCCGTTGCTCTCAACTGTTTGTTTATTTTAAGGGGAATCTTACTGATTGTATTGGGTGAGAGAGGAAAAAAGCCATTGGCTTTGGGGCTGATGGCAGGATATTTGCTCTCTTATGCGGGCGTTTTGCTGCTCCAAAGCCCTGCACCTTTGGAAGCCCTGCGGCTGGTGTTACCGGTGGTGGGTGCCTTTTTGGGTACCATTGGCTTTATCCAGAGTGATATCCGTACCTTGCGCTATTGGAAGATGGGCGATTCGGTATGCTGGCTGATCTTTAATGCCACCATTGGACTGGGCGCTCTGGGCGGCATCCTTTGTGAGGTGTTTAGCCTTTGCTCTATGCTCATCAGCCTCTGGCGTTTTCGAAAGAAGGAAGAAGTATGATCGAATATACCAACGAGCATCCTTTTCAGAGCCAATATATCCAAGACTACCGGCTGATCTATATCCTCTCCGGCGGTGCAGTCTGCCCCAAGGGACGGCTGCTGAAGCTCCACGATTATCTGCTGTTGCGTCCCGGGGAGAGGATCGAACCGGAATGCTCCAAAAATTTCTCTGCGGAGACCTTGCGGATCTCAGCAGAAGAGATGGAGCTCTTTCTGGCACCCTACGGTGCCGAATGGAAAGAAACCCTGCTGAGCGCCGATACGCTCCTGCGGGTCTCGGGCGATTTCGGGGTGCAGCTGATGCTGGAGGAGCTGATCAAGCGCCATAAACTTTTTGGAGAAGATCCGCTCTTTTTGCGCATTGCGGTCAATGAAGGACTTTCCGGTATCCTGCGTTGGCTCCACCGCCGTCTGCATACCGACCTGATCCCCAGCGAGGTGGTCAAAACCATCCTGGAGATGCAAAAGGACGAAAATCTCCAGGAGGGCGTTCCCGCCATGGAACGTCTTTTCAACCTGGGACGCGCTCAGCTCTGCCGCCTTATCCGCCGCTACTACGAACGGACTCCCCAGGAGGAGGTGGTGCATCTGCGCCTCTTCCGCGCCTATGAACTGCTGCTGACCACCGACCTTTCTCCCGAAACCATCGCCGAACGGATCGGCTACCAATCCTTAAGCCATTTCTACCGCATCTTCAAACAACAATTTGGAGTTACACCGAATGAAATAAGAAAGAACTAAGGACGATGAAAATGGTGTATCTCCCGCCGATGAGGAGAAAAAGGACTAAAAAAAGAGGTAGATGAAGGGCAATCCTTCATCTACCTCTTTTTTGTTCCGTGCCGTTTTCAGCGGTCTTATAAAAGTTCTGCAATCTGAATCGCATTCGTTGCTGCGCCTTTGCGGACTTGGTCTCCGCAGCACCAGATCTGCAAACCGTTGGGATCGGTAAGATCCTTGCGAATTCTGCCCACAAACACCAGATCCTGATCGGTAGTATCCAGGGGCATGGGATAGACCTTATTATTGAGATCATCCACCAGTTTGCAGCCGGGAGCCTTAGCGATGACTTCGCGAGCTTCCTCTACCGATACCGGCTTTTCGGTACGAACGGTAACCGAGATGGAATGGCTGCGGACAACGGGCACGCGGATACAGGTGCAGTTGACCAACAGCTCGGGCAGGTGCATGATCTTTCTGCCCTCATTCTGCATCTTCATTTCCTCGGAGGTATAGCCCTCATAGGCTTCGCCGCCGATCTGGGGAATCAGATTATAAGCGATCTGATAGGGGAATACGGTATTCTCATAGGTCTCACCCTTAGTGAGAGCCTCTACCTCACCCATCAGCTCCGCAGGGCCGGCAGCGCCGGCACCGGAAACAGCCTGATAGGTAGAAGCCACCATGGTCTTAATGGGGCTGACACTGTTCAGTGCATTGACCGCAGTAATGGTGATAATGGTAGAACAGTTAGGGTTGGAGATGATGCCCTTATGATTTTTGGCATCTTCGGGATTGACCTCGGGAACGATCAGGGGAACCTCAGGATCCATACGGAAGGCGCTGGAATTATCCACAAATACCGCGCCGGCTTTCACAATGGCGGGCGCCAATCTCTTTGCCAGCTCATTGGAGGCGGCACCCAAAACAATGTCCATGCCCTCAAAGGCATTTTCATCTGCAAGCTCCACCGCAATATTCTCGCCCTTAAAGGGGATCAGCTTACCCACAGAACGCTCACTTGCCAAAAGCTTCAGCTTGCCGACGGGAAAATTGCGTTCCTCTAAAACCTTTAACATTTCTCTGCCGACCGCACCGGTGGCACCTAAAATCGCTACATTCTTCATTGGTCGTTTACCTCACTTTACGAAACTATTATACAATACGCGAATGGTGTTGGCATAATTCTTATTATCCACACCCACGATAATATTCAACTCTTCGGGTCCCTGGGAGATCATGCGAATGCTAATGCCATGCTCACCCAGGCGGGCAAAGATCTTGCCGGATACACCGGCGCGGCTGGCCATCTTCCGCCCCACCGCTGCCACAATGGCGATCTTATCGGTAACCTTGATGTCATTGGGCTTGATCTTCTTTTGAAGCTCGCCCAGAATGGAATAGAGGCAGGCGGTGACCTGCGCCGACTCCATGACCAGAGAGACACTGTCCAGACCCGAGGGGACGTACTCGATGCTGACATTATGATCCTCGAAGATCTCCAGGATCTGCCGCAGCTCACCCACGGCGTTGGAAAGCCCGTTTTTGGTAATGGTGACGATGGAATAATCCTTCTTGCCGGCGATACCGGTAATAAAGCGATGCTCTGTCTCCTCGGCATCATCAAAGGACTCCATCACCATGGTGCCAGGATGATCCGGTTCATTGGTATTACGGATATTGAGGGGAATATTTTTATCCCGCACCGGGTAGATGGTCTCCTCATGGAGCACCTGGGCGCCGGCATGGCTCAACTCCCGCAATTCGTTATAGGTGACTCGCTCGATAGGCTGGGGATCCTCCACGATACGGGGATCTGCCATCAGAATACCGGATACATCCGTCCAGTTTTCATACACATCGGCGTCCAGCGCCGCTGCTGCCAGCGCACCGGTAATATCGGAGCCGCCCCGGGAGAGGGTCTTGATGCGACCGTCGGGCATAATGCCATAAAAGCCCGGAATAACCGCCTTGCGGCCGTCAACGGCCTGTTTAAGTGCCTCATAGGAGGCCTTACGGTCGATGGAGCCATCATAACGGAACTTCAGCCATTGGGCAGCGTCCACGAAATCAAAGCCTAAATAATCGGCCATCAGCATAGCGGAAAGATATTCGCCCCGGGAGACCAACTCCTCTTCGCTGATCCCTTTATCCATCTTCTTGCGGATCTGATCCAGCTCGGTCTCGATATCCACCTTTAGATCCAGATCCTTTTTGATCTCTAAATACCGATCCCGGATCATCCCAAAAACCGATTCCACCGAAACCCCATAGCGCAGGTGGGCATGACAGAGATAGAGCAGATCGGTCAGTTTATGATCCTCCTTATACCGTTTGCCGGCAGCGGAAACCACCACTACCCGACGGGCGGGATCGCTTTCCACGATCTCTTTGACTTTTTTATACTGAATGGCGTCCGCCATAGACGAGCCGCCGAATTTTAATACTTTTAACATCTTTACTCCTCGTTTTTCAACGCTGCGACAAAAATCCTGGGATCCTCTGCTTTTGCTTTTTCCGCAAAAGCAGCCATTTCGGCAACGCTCATTTCTTTAGTCAACACCCCGTCGCCCCATTTTTCGGCCGCCAGCGCCTTGGTATCAGCGGTGGTGCGCAGATAGTATTGATATTTTGCAACGGAATTATCGACCGCCACTTTATCGGCAGCATCGGCATAAAACTTGGTAACGCCCGACAGAAGATCCAGGCAATCCTGCACCACATTGGCGGCAGTAGGATAGCGGCCTGCACCCTGACCGTAGTAACTCATCTTTCCGGTAAAGGCGGTATCATAAGTAATGAGATTGAAATTAGTAGGCACCGAAGCGGTAAGCGCACTCTCCGACAGCAAGGTGGGTTGCACAAAAACCGCGGTCTTGCCGTTCTTTTGGAAGGCACGGGCCAGCAGTTTGCAGGTAAGATGGCGGCTCTTGAAGGTCCAGACATCATCATCGGTAATATTCCGGATACCGAACACGTCGATCTCCTTGGGATCCAGAGAAACATCAAAGGCTATATTGGCGGAGAGCAACAGCTTATGCATCACATCCAACCCATCGATGTCGGCAGAAGGATCTGCCTCTGCATACCCCAGCGCCTGTGCCTCGGATAGGGCAGTCTCAAAAGAAAGACCGTTCTTGGCCATATTAGTGAGGATATAATTGGTGGTACCGTTCATGATCCCCTCCAATGCCACCACAGGCTCCAGACGGCGCACTCGCTCCAGAGAGGTCAGCCAACTGATACCGCCGCCAACCGCAGCGGTACAGCGGAAGGCTACATCCTGTTCTTTGGCGAGAGCGGTCAGCTCATCATAATAAGTTGCTACCAAATATTTATTGGCGGTCACCACATTCTTGCCCGCCTTCAACGCGGCAGCAACGAACTCATAAGCCGGATGCAAACCGCCCATCACTTCAATGACGGTATCCACTTCTTTGTCCTCAAAGAGATCCTCCGCCCGTGTTGTCCACTCCGGAATTCCGATCTCCCGAATATCTAAAACATAGCGAACCGTCAAATCCTTGCGGCTCTTTGCCAGCTCGTACACTCCGGCACCGATGGTACCAAAGCCCATTAATCCAATGATCATTGTTGACTCCTACAATACGATTTATTGTTTTGTCCTCGCAGGAAGGACAAATGGTTTTGTGATAGAAACAGGATACCACACAATCGGTCAAAAATCAAGAAAAAAGTAAGAAAAAATCGAACTTTTTTGACTTTTGGCAATTCGCACAAAAAAGCCTTTGTGCAATATCTCTTACTCGTACGATTTGGTGACATTCACCCATTCTGCCGCACCGGAAAGCTCATAGAGCTCTTCCGGGGTCAAGCGCACGGCGCTGCTTGCAGTACCGCAGGCAGGATAAACGGTCTCAAACCGCTTGAGGGACTCGTCTAAATAAACCGGACAGGTGACCCCAAAGGGGCAGACACCGCCCACAGCATGTCCGATAAGAGCGGACACCTTTTCGGCCGAAAGCATTTTTGCTTTCATGCCGAATTTTTCTTTAAAGAGGTGGTTGTCCACCTTACGGTCGCCGGCGGCGACCAATAAAATACAACCGTCGCCCTTTTCAAAAGAAAGGGTCTTGGCAATATGCGCCGGTTCACAGCCGAGAGCCTCAGCTGCCAGTGCCACTGTCGCGGAAGACACTTCAAACTGAATGGCACGGTCATCATAGCCCCGTTCCTTTAAATGGTTATAGGCAATTTCCCAAGACATAAGATACTCCTTAAAAACAAGTTGTGCGGAGTGCAAGAGCACTCCGCACAGAAATTTCAGTTGAGACAGAATTATGCCAGCTCAGCGAAATACTTGATGGTGCGAACCATCTGGCTGGTGTAGCTGTTCTCATTGTCGTACCAGGATACAACCTGAACCTGATAGGTATCCTCGTCGATCTTAGCAACCATGGTCTGGGTAGCATCAAAGAGAGAACCGTAGGTGATACCAACGATATCGGAGGAAACCAGCTGCTCCTCGGTGTAACCGAAGGAAGCGGAAGAAGCAGCCTTCATAGCAGCATTGATGCCTTCCTTAGTGATATCCTTACCCTTCACAACGGCAACCAGCAGGGTGGTGGAGCCGGTGGGAACAGGCACACGCTGAGCAGAACCGATCAGCTTGCCGTTCAGTTCGGGGATAACCAGACCGATGGCCTTAGCAGCACCGGTGGAGTTGGGAACGATATTAACAGCGGCAGCACGGGCACGTCTGAGGTCGCCCTTTCTGTGGGGGCCATCCAGAACCATCTGGTCGCCGGTATAAGCATGAACGGTGGTCATGATACCGCTCTGGATGGGAGCGTAATCGTTCAGAGCCTTTGCCATGGGAGCCAGGCAGTTGGTGGTGCAGGAAGCAGCGGAAATGATGGTGTCTTCCTTGGTCAGGGTGTTCTCGTTTACGCTGTAAACAACGGTGGGCAGATCATTGCCTGCGGGAGCAGAGATAACAACCTTCTTAGCACCGGCGGTGATATGAGCGGAAGCCTTCTCCTTAGAGCAATAGAAGCCGGTACACTCCAGAACAACATCTACGCCGATCTCGCCCCAGGGCAGATCAGCAGCGTTCTTCTCAGCGTAGATCTTGATGGTCTTGCCGTCAACGGTGATATCGCTCTCACCGGCGACAACCTCATGACCGTCATAACGACCCTGAGCGGAGTCATACTTCAGCAGATGAGCCAGCATCTTTGCATCGGTCAGGTCGTTGATGGCAACGATCTCATAACCTTCAGCGCCGAACATCTGACGGAAAGCCAGACGGCCGATTCTACCGAAACCATTAATAGCAACTTTAACAGACATTTTTATATCCTCCTAAAAATGATTTTTTATTTTACCATCCATTATTATATAAAATTTTTTTCATCATTACAAGTGTTTTTTTAAGTTTTGCTATTATATATCAAAATCGAGGGACTTTTCACATACTTTTGGTTCATTTTTGCCCATAAAACGCCTCTTTAGCAATATTTGTCTGCAAATTTCAGTTGTATGACTTGTATTCTTTGATTCATTTCGATAAAATGCAATTAAGAAATCTAGCCAAGGAGGATGATATTATGGCATTTCCCGTTGCATTACAGCTTTATTCGGTGCGCAACGATTTGAAGGAAGATCTGCGCGGTACGCTGGAAAAAGTCAAAGAGATGGGCTACGACGGTGTGGAGTTCGCCCGTTTTCAGGGTCACGATCCCAAAGTAGTCAAAGCCATCTGCAAGGAACTGGGCCTTACCCCCATTTCTGCCCATGTGCCTCTGCAGGATATGTTAGCCAGCCCTGTTGAAACCTTTGAGGTTTACCGTGACATGGAGGTAGAATATGTGACCGTTCCCTATCTGCCCCCTGCCATTCAGCCCCAGGTGCGGGACTATCGGGAGACCATCCGAGAGGTGGAGCAGGTCTGCAAGTCTGCCAAGGAAGCAGGACTGAAAATGCTCTATCATAATCATGATTTTGAATTCATGAAGATCGACGGTGAATATGCTCTGGATATGCTCTACCGGCTGATCCCCGCCGACCTTCTGCAAACAGAGCTGGATGTTTGCTGGGTAGCCATCGGCGGCGAAAACCCTGCCGATTACATCCGCAAATATGCAAACCGCTGCCCCATCGTCCATTTAAAGGACTATTATAAAAGCGGCGAGACCACCGGCGCTCTCTACGAACTGATCGGTATTGAACCGGCAGAAAAGAAGGAAGAAAATTCCTTTGAATTCCGTCCCTTGGGCAAAGGCATGCAGGATCTGCCCCGCATCTTAAAAGCCTGCAAGCAAGCGGGCGCTGAATGGCTGGTAGTGGAGCAGGATGAACCCAGTATGGGTCTTACTCCCATGGAGTGTGCCAAAGCCAGCATCGACTATTTAAAGACGGTAAATGAATAAGCAAAAAGCGTGCATCCAGGGATGCACGCTTTTATTTTTTATTGACTTTTATAAAGAGAAGTATTATTCTTTAAGTTAGATTAAACCTAAACTGAGGTAAATAATTATGGTTCTTTACAGCAGCGCGGTCAACGGCGTCGCCATCATTGTCGGCGCGCTGATCGGCGTATTATTAAAAAAAGGGTTACCCGAACGGATCAGCGGCGGTGTCATGCAGGGGATGGCCCTCTGCGTCATGGCCATCGGCATCAAAGGTATTTTCGACAGCGAGAATTTCCTGATCCCTATCATTTCTATCGCGGTAGGCGGTGCCCTGGGGCATTGGATCGATTTAGACAAGTACTTAAACCGCTTCGGCGATTTTATGCAAAAGAAACTGACGAAGGGAGAAAGCGGCTCCACCTTCGGAGAAGGCTTTGTCACCGCCACCTTGCTGGTCTGCGTGGGCGCAATGGCCATCACCGGTGCGCTGGACAGCGGCATCCGCGGCGACCATTCCACCATCTTTGCCAAGTCTTTGATCGACTTTGTATCCTGCATGATCATGGCCTCCACCTTGGGGATCGGCGTTGCCTTTGCGGGAGTCGCCTGCTTTGCCTATCAGGGCATCATTGCCTTAGGCGGAAGTGCCATTGCTGTCTTTTTGACCGACGCCATGATCGGCGAAATGAGTTGTGTGGGTTCTCTTTTAATCATTGCCATTGCCCTTAATATGCTGGGGCTCACCAAGATTAAAGTAGTCAATTTTATTCCTGCCTGCTTTCTGCCGCTGGCCCTTTGTCCGGTGCTGTAAATGGTTTCTGTTGTTGAATGTAAAAGCTATGAACAGGCTGAGGTAGAAAAAGCGCTTTCTGCCCTGCTGACGCCTTTGGGCGGTCTTGATTGGGTCACACCCGGTATGAAAGTAGGCATCAAGGCCAATCTTGTTACCTTTATGAAACCGGAGGCCGCCGGCACCACCCATCCGGCTCTCCTTTGCGCTCTGGCGGGAATGCTGAAGGAAAAAGGAGCGGAGGTCACGCTGGGCGACAGCCCCGGCGGCATCTATACCGCTGCTTATCTGGACCGAGTTTATGCCGCCACCGGCATGAAAGAGGTAGAGCGGGCAGGTGCAAAGCTCAACCGTGATTTTTCAGTCCGGGAGGCGCAGTTTCCAAAGGCCCACGCTGCCAAGACCTTTACCTACACCGGCTGGTTGGATGAAATGGATGCCATCATCAATTTCTGCAAGCTCAAGACCCACGGAATGATGAGTTTGAGCTGTGCCGCCAAAAATATGTTCGGCACGGTACCCGGCACCGTAAAGCCGGAGTATCATTACCGGTTTCCCGATCCACTGCAGTTTGCAGATATGATCCTTGACCTCAATGAATATTTTAAGCCCCGCTTAAACATTGTGGATGCGGTGGTGGGCATGGAAGGCAACGGACCTACTGCCGGCGTTCCCCGCACGGTAGGTCTTTTGCTGGCCTCGGATAATCCTCACGCCTGCGATCGCATCGGCGCGGCTCTCATAGGGCTTACCCCCGAGGAAGTGCCCACCTTAAAGGCTGCCGTCAAGCGGCGACTGATCCCCGAGGATATTGACAAAATTTCCACCGTTGGGGTGCAATGGAAAGAGAAGATCATTCCCGATTATCAATTGGTGGAGCGTGCCAAAAGCCTGCGCTTCCATCGAGACAGCAATACCTTCTTTGGCAAAATCAGCGCAAGTGTAATGGATAAGGCGCTGGCATCGGTGCCCCATCTCTATCCTGCCGAATGCATCGGCTGCAAGGAGTGCTTTAAGATCTGCCCCGCCGATGCCATTGAGATGATCGACAGAAAGCCCAAGATCGACCGCAAAAAGTGCATCCGTTGCTTCTGCTGTCAGGAATTCTGTCCCAAGGGAGCCATGAAGGTACAACGACCTTTTTTAGCAAAATGTTTATTAAAATAAATTTTCAAGGAGAAGAATGAGATGAAAATGAAAAAATGGATCGCACTGCTGCTGATTGCTCTGATGACCCTCACCATGGTCTGCAGCTGCAAGAGCAACAAAGACGATGGGGGTTCCACCGCAGCCATTGATGACTTTGTGGAACAGGACGATACCGACATTAACGATGACGATATCAACAGCACGCCCGCAAAGGACGATGATGAGCCGGCCGACGAGGACACCAAGGAACCTGCAGACGATAAGAACGATGAGGATTCCAAGGAGGACGAGTCTGCAGACGACAAGAAGGACGAAGCTGCTGACGGCAAAGAGGATTCCCCTACCGACGAGGACTCCAAGGACCCTGCCGATGATCAGAACGAAGAACCTGCCGATGATAAAACTGCTCCGGTGGAAAAAGAATCCAGCGGCGTCAAGATCAAGATGCTGTCCCAGAACCTTAAGACCTCCGGCAATCAAAAGAACGTGCTGATCGAGAACACCCGCACCGGTATTTACTTTCGTACCCGCCGTTTTAAGTCCCTGGTCAAGGCCCAGGATCCCGACATTATCTTCGCTCAGGAATGTACCCCCGCCTGGATCGAATATTTCCAGGAGGATGAATATTTTAAAAACACGTACACCATGGTCTGGCATTATGCCGCCGAGGGTGTTACTGCCGTAACGGTCCCCTCCTGTACCCCCGTACTGTATAAGACCGCTAAATATGAGGAATTAAACCAGGGTTATTTCTGGCTGTCTGAAACTCCTAAGTCTCAATCTCTCAGCTTTGGTGCCACCAGCGAAGGGGATTACCGTATCTCTTCCTGGGTCAAACTGAAGGTGAAGGGCAGCGATGAGGAATTCTATTGCTACAGCACTCATTATGCGTTGGGTGATGCCGAATCGGTCATTCCTTCCACGCAGCTGTATATCGATCTCTTTAATGAGATGGATCCCGATGCCTACGCCTTTGTGGGTGGTGATATGAACACCTATTACCGTCAGGCCGGCTATCAGGGAATGATGGACTTTTCTGCCATTCTGGATCTTCGGGATATGGCGATGAATATGTATGACGATTCGCTCTGTACCCTAGGCGGCATGGGCAGTGGCCACAACCTGGCCTTTGAGGCAGAGGCCGCCGATCTTCCTGCTGTCAATTATAAAACTCCACAGATCGACTATATCATGGCAAAGCCCAACCCCAACATGGCATTAGATTACTACGGCTTTGACTATACCACCTACGGCAACACCGATGAAAATGTACAGCCGGGTCATATCTCCGACCACTTCGGACTCGTCGCCGAAGTTCGCATTAACACCAACGCCGACTACTCCCAGTATCAGGTTGAACACGACTACGGCAACAATCCCGTTTATTTTGAAACCTAACCAACAGAAAGCCGCCCTGTAGGGCGGCTTTCTGTTATTTTTTCAGTACTTTATAATGCGGGATCCATCGGCCGAGGAAGAAATAAGCGGCGGTATAGCCGTAGGTGGCGAACCAGGTGATGATCAGTCCCCAATAGATACTGCCTTCCCCAATAACGGACGCCAACCCGTAGCTGACACCGACCCGTACGATGATCATAATGATATTTGCCCATACAGTGATCTTAGTCTTTCCCACCGAACGCAGCAGCTCATTGACCACATGACCGCAGCAATAGACCGCAAAGAAATAAGATAAGGTCATCAGATAATCATTGGAATAAGCAAGGATCTCCTCATAGAGAGCGGGGTCGGTATCCGCCCCCATAAAGGCTCCGGCGATCTGTCCGCCGAAAAATTGAAACAACACCAGGATCAGCACTCCGTAAAGGGCGTTGATCAGTACCGCGACCAAGGCACACCGCCGGATCCTGCGGACATAATGAGCTCCGAAATTCTGAGAGGCAAAGCTGCCGGCCGCATTGGCGGTGGCATAACTGAAAAGATAAACAATATTGGTGATGTTTCCGACGATACTGTTCCCGGTCACCACATAGGCACCGAAGGAATTGACCAGCCGCGCCACAGCCAGATTGCCGATGGAATTGATGGTGTTGGCAAGGCAGGCGGGAATGGCTTGGGCGGTAATGTTCCTGAAGGCATCCTTACTGAAAAATCGGGACGCGGCAGGAAAGTCTTTCATTCGTTTGAGCAGAATGATCGCCAGGGGAATCAGTACCGCCGTTCGGGTAATGATACCGGAAATAGCCGGTCCCAGGATCCCCAGCCTTCCGTATTGGATCAGTACATAGTTCATGATCACATGGAGGATGGACTGGCTGATCTGGAAATACATAGGCAGCCTGGTCTCGCCGAGGGCGTAGAAAATATTATTGATGCCGCTCGTAAATACGGTGGTAGCGATTCCCACAAAATACCACCGCAAATAGACCGAGGCTCCCGGCAGTAACGCAGGAACGGTATCCATCAGTTTTAAAAAAGTGGTAGAGAGAGGTACACCGATGCCGGTGCAGATCAGGGAAATACCCGCCATACTACAGACAGCGGTGTAGATCGCCTCCCGCATTTCTTTATACTTCTTTGCCCCAAATTGCTGGCCCACAATGATCTTATAGCCTACGGCATAGCCGTTGGCCACGTAACTGAAAAGAAACGTAATACTGCCGCAGGAGGAGACACTTCCCAGCGCCTCGGCACTGATAAGATTTCCCACCATCATACTGTCGATAATGCTGAACATGGACTGAAACAGCATGGTAAGATACATAGGGACCGTTACCGATGCCAATTGTCTGGATACAGAGCCTTGGGTCAGATCTCTGGTCATGCTTTTCGCCTCCTTCTTACACCTTTATTATGAGGCACCCAGCGCCCAATAAAAAAATAGGTGACGGTGTAACCGTAGGTGGCGATCCAGCAGGCAGCAATGCCCCAGGGGATGGCGGAATCACCGATGAAATAAGCCAGGCCGTAACTGATCAAAAGACGGCTGCTCATCATCAGCACCATGGCGATGACGGTGATCTTGATCTTCCCCACCGAGCGCAGCATCTCATTAATGACATGACCGCTGCCATACACAATATAAAAACAGGAAACGATATTGAGGTATTGAGTGGAATAGGTCAATACATTTTCATAAAGGGTCGGATCGGTATCGCCGCCCATAAAGAGCCCTGCGATCTCCCCGCCCAGAAATTGAAAGAGAACGATCATGGCAATCCCATAGGTCGCATTGATGGCAAAGCAGATCAAGGCACATTTGCGGATCCGGTGCAGGCTGTGGGCACCGAAATTCTGCGCGGCAAAGGAACCAGCAGCCGAGGCCACCGAATTGGTAAACAAATAAACCATGTTATTGATGTTGCTCACAATATTATTGGCGGTAATGGCATAGTCGCCGAAGGAATTGATCAGACGGGTCACCAGCAGCGAACCCAGAGAATTGATGGAATTGGCGATGCAGGCAGGGATCGCCTGGGCGGTGATCTTTTTGAAGATCTCCGGGCAAAAAAACTTCTTCGCTTTAGGAAAGGTCCGCATCCGCCGAAGAAGAATAACGGTCAGCGGAATAAGGGTCACGGTGCGGCTGATGATGCCTGCCAGAGCAAGACCGACCACTCCAAGACCGGTAAATTTCAGCAATACATAGTCCAGACCGATATGCAGCCCAAGCTGTGCCGCCTGGAAATACATGGGCAGCTTGGTCTCCCCCAGAGCATAATAAAGGTTATTCACACCGGAGCGAATAATAATCGCAGAAATACCGAGAAAATACAAGCGCAGGTAAAGGATGGCATTGGACAAAAAGGCTTCCACCGTTCCCAATGCTTTGAGCATAGGCACCGTAAACACCGTTCCCAACAAAGTGATCAGCAAGGAGATGGCGATCATACTGCATAGGGAGGTATTGACCGACTCCCGCACCTCTTTGAGCTTTTTGGCACCGTATAACTGCCCGGTCACAGTCTTATACCCCACCGCATAGCCATTGGCAATATAAGTAAACGCAAAAGTAATACTGCCGCAAGAGGCAACACTTCCCAGTGCCTCAGCGTTCAGGAGATTGCCGGTCATCATGGAATCTACCGTGCTAAACAGCGACTGAAACAGCAGTGTCAAAAACACCGGCACCGAAAAGGCTGCAATATTCTTTGTAATGGACCCGCGTGTCAGATCCTTTTCCATTTCCTTCCCCCCTATAATAAAAAAACGAGAAACTTACCATACACATCTGTACGGTCGGTTTCTCGTCAAAAATCACGAAAGATTCAATTGTGTCCGCATTCGTCGGTTCATGCCCTTCTCCTTCGAATGAACTGCTTTCTTGCGGACATTTTAAACCCATTCCATGGAAAAGTCAATACCTGATTTTCATTTTTTCAGCGAACGGTGACAGTGATCTTTTCCTATGGCACATAGAAAAACAAATCCTATGGCAAGTAAGATATATAATACATTCATCCCGCCACCGCCAACCTTTCTAAACTGCTGCCCTTTTCCAGACAGCGGGTATAAACATCTGTACATTTTTTATAAGAATCAAAGACCCGCCGAGCCTTTTCCGCATCGCCGTAAACCTTCCAAAGACCGCTGTAGGTGGGAATCTCCTTGCGGATAAACCCCCACACATCCTCCGGCGGATAGCCGAGGAACAAGCCGATCTCATGCGGGAATTCCGGCTCCTGCTGCAGGCGGGCCCGCAGATGCGATACACACCGGGCGGGAGCCTCGCAGCAGTAGCCGCGGACATTCAGAATGGAAGCGGCTGCTTTTTTGGCTAAATCACATTTTAATTTGGAAGGACGGTACACATAGATCAAAGCAGTATTTTTCTCCATTCTAAGAGGAAGAATACGAAGCCCTTTATCCGCCAGCTTACGGTTGAGTCGGCGAATCTCCTCCCGTAGGCGCTCTTCGGATACAAATGAGCAACGAAAGAGGTTTCCGGTTTTTAGGCCTGCAAGAGTGGGCGAGCAATGACGGACAATCAGTTCTTCAGACATGGCATTCTCCTCAGTTAGCATACGCTAACTATTCGGCAAAAATCAAAAGCCTGCCGCAGGCTTTTATATAGTTAGCATACGCTAACTCGTTTACATTATAACGGCGATATCCCCGATTGTCAACACTTTCATCGAAAAAAATGAAAGTTTTTGAAAAAAAGTCTTTACAAAAGTTGGCTTGTCCGTTATAATAATGAGGCAACTTGATGCAAAAAAGTGCTGATGTAGCTCAGTAGGTAGAGTGCATCCTTGGTAAGGATGAGGTCGTCAGTTCGACTCTGATCATCAGCTCCAAAATTAGTCATCCCAATCGGGGTGGCTTTTTTTGCGCCCTTTTTTCGACCTCATCCTTACCATAACGCTACATCTGGTTATATAAAATCATTCTTTTTTGATCCTTTTTATATGCCAAGGTTTTCCGTATAATAAAGAAAAACATCTAAGGAGGATTTTAAAAAATGAAACGAAAATCGTTACTGAATCTGATTTTTGCCGCATTATTTGCAGCCTTGGTGCTGGTGGTGACCCGTCTCTCAATGCCCATCGGGAGTTTCGGATACATACATGCAGGAGATGCCATGATCTATCTGGCGGTACTGCTTCTTCCGCTCCCCTACGCATTGCCTGCTGCAGCCATCGGTGCAGGGCTGGCCGATCTCACCTCCGGCTATGCGGTCTATGTTCTTCCCACAGTCCTGATCAAAGCCGCCATCGTGCTGGCCGCCAAAGGACTGCTCCGGCTTTCGGAGAAACCCGTCGTGCAGGATATCCTGATCTGCTCCACCGGCGTGATCACCATGGCCGGTTATTACATAGCCGATACTGTACTGGCCCTGATCTCCGGCAGCAATGCGGCCGCCGCTTTTATCGCTCCGCTGCAGGCGATCCCCCTAAACGGCATTCAGGCAATCGCCTCCGCCATACTCTATCTTCTGCTGGCTGCCGGGGTTCGCAAAGCATTTAAACATCTGTAAAAAAAGTCATTGAAGCACTTCAGCGTGCTTCAATGACTTTTTATTTAAAGTTTTGCGATCGTCTCCATGACATAATCAGCAAATTCTGCACATTTCGCGTCTTCCGCACTGCCGGTGGCAATGACCTTTCTTTCGCTCTCAGTACAGATCAGAAGTGCCTTTTCCAGTTTTTCTGCCGCCTCAGTGCGGGCAATATGTCTTAATAGCATGGCGGCTGCTTTAAAGATACTGGAAGGGTTGGCATACTCACCCAGCCCCTGCTCGATCAAACGGGGTGCAGAACCGTGGATAGCCTCAAACATAGCATAACGGTCTCCTACATTAGCGGAACCCGCAGTCCCCACACCGCCCTGGATCTGGGCAGCCTCATCGGTGATGATGTCCCCATATAGGTTAGGCAGAAGGAATACCTGGAACCGGCTGCGGATGGCCTCATTGACCAGATTGGCGGTCATAATATCAATATACCAATCCTCGGCGGTGATGCCGGGGTATTCTTCGGCGATCTCATGGCAGATCTTAGAGAAATTACCATCGGTCTTTTTCATGATATTTGCCTTCGTCACGATAGCGACATTGGTCTTGCCGTTATTCTTGGCATACTCAAAGGCGGCTCTTGCGATCCGACGGGTGCCGGCGTCCGTGGTCACCTTAAAATCCATGGCCAGCTTTCCGGGAATCTCCACACCGCGGCTGCCGAGTACATATTCTCCCTCGCTGTTTTCCCGGTAGAAGATCCAATCGATCCCCTGGTCCGGCACATTTACCGGACGGACATTGGCATAAAGGTCCAGTTCCCGCCGCATGGTCACATTGGCGCTTTCCATATTCCCTCCGTGGGGTGTGGTGGTGGGGCCCTTGAGGATGACATCGCATGCCTTAAGCGCGGCAAGGGTATCGTCGGGGATCGCCTTACCCACCTCCATTCTCTTTTCAAGAGTCAGTCCCTCGATGGTACGGATCTCGATCCTCCCGGCCTCTACTTCCTCTTTTAAAAGAGAGCGGAGCACCCGCTCACCCTCCCGGGTGATGATAGGGCCGATACCGTCACCGCCGCAGACGCCGATAACGATCTTTTCCATTTTGGTATAATCCTTTACTTCCGCACCGGCGGCAATTCGCTCCTGCCGTTCCAGCTGTTCGGTAATGAGCGTGCGGAAGGATTCTACCGCCTGATTAATATAAGCATTCATCTTTATTCTCCTTTAACGGTATAAGCAAGCAGACTACCGGCTTTGAGAATCGCCTTCTGACGGTCGGTAAAGCTACAGACCAGCGGCAGCTCGATCCCCTTGGTCTCATCAATGAGGGTCATCTTCCCGCTGTCCATTCCGGCGTAGATCTCCTTAATGGTCAGCTTGTCTCCCTGATCGATCTTTTCATAATCCTCGGGATTCTCAAAAGTCAGGGGCATAATTCCCGCATTGATCAGGTTGGCAATATGGATCCGTGCAAAGCTCTTGGTGATGACAGCCCGAACCCCTAAATAGAGAGGAACCAATGCCGCATGCTCCCGGGAAGAGCCCTGACCGTAGTTCATGCCGCCTACCACAATGCTCTCGCCTGCCTCCTTGGCACGCTCAGCAAAGGTTTTATCGCAGACAGCGAAGCAATACTGAGAAAGATAAGGAATGTTGGAGCGGTAGGGCAATATTTTGGCACCGGCCGGCATAATATGGTCGGTGGTAATATTGTCGCCCACCTTCAATACCAATTCCGCAGAGAGGGTATCCTCCTGAGGCTTGGCATCGGGGAACTTCTTAATATTGGGGCCGCGCAGAATTTCAAGACCCTTTGCTTCCTCAACGGAGGCGGGGGGAAGGATGGCACTGTCATCGATCTTGAATTTGGCGGGCATCTCGACTTTCGGCATGGTGCCCAGCAGGATGGGATCGGTGATCTCGCCGGTGAGAGCGGCTGCAACAGCCGTTTCAGGTGATACTAGGTAGACCTTGCCGTCGGCCGTACCGCTGCGGCCTTCAAAGTTGCGGTTGAAGGTACGAAGGCTCACGCCGCCGGAATTGGGGGAAAAGCCCATGCCGATGCAGGGACCGCAAGCACATTCCAACACTCTGGCACCGCTGGCTAAGATATCGGAAAGTGCACCGCAATCGGCCAGCATAGCGAGAACCTGTTTGGAGCCCGGCGAAATCGAAAGGCTGACATTGGGAGAGATGGTCTTGCCCTTTAAAAGAGCCGCCACCTTCAGCATATCCAGCAACGAGGAATTGGTACAGGAGCCGATGCAGACCTGATCCACCTTGGTGCCCTTTAAAGAGGAGACCTTGACCACATTATCGGGGCTGTGCGGACAGGCGATCAGCGGCTCTAAGGCCGAAAGGTCGATCTCAATGACGCGGTCATACGCTGCATCGGGATCGCTGGTAAGAGGACGATAATCCGCACCTCTGCCCTCCGCCTCTAAGAAGGCTTTCGTGATCTCATCGGAGGGAAAAATAGAGGTGGTAGCACCCAACTCGGTCCCCATATTGGTGATGGTGGCACGTTCCGGAACACTCAAGGTCTTAATGCCTTCGCCACCCCACTCAATGATATAGCCGACACCGCCCTTAACGGACAGAATTCTCAAAATCTCCAAACTGACATCCTTGGCGGTGACAAAATTCCGCAGTTTCCCGGTCAGGTTGACCTTGATCATCTTAGGCATGGTAATATAATAAGCACCGCCGCCCATGGCCACCGCCACGTCCAGACCGCCGGCACCGAAGGCCAGCATACCGATACCGCCGCCGGTGGGGGTATGGCTGTCGGAGCCGATGAGGGTCTTACCGGGGATGCCGAACCGCTCCAAATGTACCTGATGGCAGATGCCGTTTCCGGGGCGGGAGAAATACAGACCGTGCTTTTTGGCAACTGATTGGATGTAACGGTGGTCATCGGCATTTTCAAAACCGGATTGCAGGGTATTGTGATCAATATAAGCAACACTCCGTTCGGTGCGCACCCGATCGATACCCATGGTTTCAAACTCCAGATAGGCCATGGTGCCGGTGGCATCCTGAGTCAGAGTCTGGTCGATTTTAAGAGCGATCTCGGTACCGGGAATCATCTCTCCGGAAAGAAGATGCTCTTTAATGATTTTTTGTGCAATTGTAAGTCCCATTTTTGTTATCCTTTCGCAATATGATTCTTTGCATTCTGCGTATGTCTTAAAATGGCGTCGGCCGCCTTTTCAGGGTCGTGGGCCGCAATGGCATCATAGATCTCCCGATGCTCATGAACCGATTTTTCGGCGCGGCTGTTGTTTTCTACCGATTTCTGGCGGTACCGCTGCACCTTCTTATGAAGAGGCGAAAGCGTATCATAGATCATCATACTGCCGGAAAATTTATAAACCAAATCATGGAATTGACTGTCCATCTGCTTGATATGGCCGGAATCGTGCTTGGTGAGATAAAATTCCTGCAGATCCAAAGTATCGGACAGTTCTTTAAGCTGCTCCTCGGTGATCCGCTGGGCGGCGCGTGCCGCAGCAAAGCCCTCTAAGCGCAGGCGCATTTCCATAATATCCTCCAAGTCCTCGGCGGTGATGCCCAGCACCCGAATGCCTTTTCCTGCATCCTCAATGATATGCTCCTGCTGCAGACGGCGCAGAGCCTCTCTTACGGGGGTACGGCTGACTCCCAAAGCTTCGCACAGTTCCAGTTCGGTGAGCACCTCGCCCCGCTGGTATTGGCCGCTTAAAATATCTGTCTCCAGCTTTTCAAACACCTGATCCGCCAGAGAGAGGGTCTTATGTTCAATGGTTTTCACGAGACCTTACCTCCGTTCAATTCTTCTGCTTTTTGCTCCAGTTCATGGGTGGAAAGAGCCGTTTCTCTGCCATCTTCATACAGTTGATCCACCCACTCCTTCATTGCTACGACCAAGGGATCCCGTTTGGAGACGGCGCGATCGCCTTCCAAGCCATAATGCTCATTGATCCAGTAGGCAATGCCGGCAAGGCCGGAGGTCTTGGAGACCAACACCGAGGCCGGGCGGTTGAGAATTTTCTTGGTATCGAAAATATTATAGATCTCTTCGTCCTTCAACAGACCGTCGGCATGGATGCCGGCCTTGGTCACATTGAAGTTGGCACCGATAAAGGGCGTCATAGCCGGGATCTCATAACCGATCTCCCGCTTGAAGAACTCGGCGATCTCGGTAATGACGCGGGGATCCATTCCGTCAAAGGAGCCGCGCAGAGAGGCATACTGCATCACCATCGCCTCCAGAGGCACATGTCCGGTTCGCTCACCGATCCCCAGCAGGGAG
>JAFUNM010000038.1 GCA_017482195.1 Clostridia bacterium | reverse complement strand
TATGGGGCGCATATTTTTCATACCAATTATAAAGAGGTATGGGATTATGTGAATACATTTGCGGAATTCAACCGTTTTACCAATTCTCCGGTTGCCAATTTTAACGGCGAACTCTTTAATCTGCCGTTTAATATGAACACCTTTTATCAGATGTGGGGCGTTCGCACTCCCGCCGAGGCCAAAGCCAAGATCGAGGAGCAGCGGGCGATCATCCAAGGAGAGCCTTCCAATTTAGAAGAGCAGGCCATCTCCTTGGTGGGCACCGATATTTATGAAAAATTGATTTGCGGGTATACTGAGAAACAGTGGGGCAGATCCTGCAAGGAGCTTCCGCCCTTTATCATCAAACGCCTGCCGGTGCGGTTTACCTATGATAATAACTATTTTAACGACCGTTATCAGGGGATCCCCGAAGGGGGCTACACGCCTATGATCGAGAAGCTGCTGGAGGGCATTGAGGTGCGGTTGAATACCGATTTCCTCAAGGATAAGGAGCATTGGCTTTCGCAGGCTAAGCGGGTGGTCTATACCGGCACGGTGGATGCCTATTTCGATTATTGCCACGGTAAGTTGGAATACCGCAGCCTGCGATTTGAAACAGAAGTGCTGGATCAGGAAAACTATCAGGGGGTTGCGGTGGTCAACTATACCGATCGCCAAACTCCTTTTACCCGCCTGATCGAGCATAAGCATTTTGAATACGGCACCCAACCCAAGACCGTTATTACCCGGGAATATCCTGCTGCCTGGCAGGAGGGTATGGAACCATATTATCCGGTCAATGATCATAATAACAGTACGCTGTATCAAAAATATGCCGCCCTTGCCCAAAAGGAAGAGAACGTTTTATTTGGCGGTCGGCTGGGCCAGTATTGCTATTATGATATGGATAAAGTCATCGCCGCGGCGTTGGAAGCGGCAAAAAAGGAATTTTTCCGCTAAATTCCAAAAATATTTGTTGACAAGCAGAGGTTTTATCATTATAATATTATCTGCTATTGATTTTTTCTTTCGAAAAAGGGAGAGCAATGAAGATCAATTTAAAAGACGCATTTGTATTAGACCGTTATGAAAAGTCGGTGGATTTTAATTTGTCGGCAGGAGAGGATGAAACGCTCCGGGCGTTGGCTTCTTTTCCGACTGCACCGCATGTTTCCTTTTCCATTCACGGAAAATATGGCTTGGTCATGTGCGATACCGTTATTGATCTGGAATATGAAAGCTTTTGCGGCCGGTGTCTTTCTCCGGTGAGCGGTAAGTTTCATATTGAGAATTCCCGCCGGATGATCACCGATCCTTTAAAAGAGGATGAGGATACCATTTTGATTGCGGAGAATATGATGTTCGAACCGGAGGAGGAAGCAAAGAATCAGATCATTCTGGAATTTCCCGACCGTTTTCTTTGCAAAGATGATTGTAAGGGGTTATGCCCTGTATGTGGATGCAATCGAAATGAAGAAACCTGCGGTTGTGAAAGCGCCGAATTTTAAATTAGTTAATTATAATGGCATCATAAATGGAGGTAAGATAAAATGGCAGTACCTAAGAGAAAAGTATCGAAAGCAAGAAGAGATAAGAGAAGAAGCAATGTGTGGAAGCTGGGTGCCCCCGCTCTGGCTGAGTGTCCTCAGTGCCATACCCTCAAGGCTCCTCATAAGGCTTGCCCTGAGTGCGGCTATGTAAACCCTGATCTGTCTGTGAAGGACGGTAAGATCGTTGTTAAGGCTGCTGCAGCTGCAAAGACCGAAGAGCCCGCAGTTGAAGAGACTTCTGCAGAATAATCAGTCGAAGTAGAATGATAGAGAAGGCGCTATTCTGCCTTCTCTATTTTTTTAGGGTGGTTCGATAAGAAAGGAGGGTCTTTAAATGGCAAGTGTAATCACGAAAGTGATGCCCGATTCATTGGGCGAAGAACTGGGTCTTAAACCGGGCGATAAGCTGATTTCCATGAACGGCAATCCCATTCAGGATGTCATTGATTATATGTATTATGAAGCCGCAGAAGACCTTTCTCTTTTGGTGGAGATCGATGGGGAGGATGTCCTCTTTGAGATCGAAAAGGATAGTGAAGAGCCGCTGGGTCTTGATTTTGAAGATTACCTGATGGATCGTCAGCGCAGCTGTAAGAATAAATGCATCTTCTGTTTTATCGACCAGCTGCCAAAAGGTCTGCGGGAAACGCTTTATTTCAAAGATGATGATGCCCGCTTATCTTTCTTGATGGGAAATTATATTACCCTTACCAATCTTTCCGATAAGGATCTGGAGCGGATCATTAAAATGCGGATTTCTCCTATCAATGTTTCGGTTCATTCCACCGACCCCGAATTGCGTGTGAGAATGATGGCTAATCCCAAGGCTGCTCGGATCAATGAGATCTTGAACCGTTTTTATGATGCAGGCATTGAGATGAACTGCCAGATCGTACTCTGTAAAGGCGTTAACGACGGCGCTCATTTGGAAAAATCCTTGCGCGATCTTGCGGCACTTTCTCCGATGGTGCGCAGCACCAGTGTAGTTCCCGTGGGCATTTCCAATCATCGGGAGGGACTTTATCCGCTGGTTCCTTTTGAAAAAGAGGACGCCTTGGAGGTCATCGAATTGATCGAAGGTATCGGCAGGGAGCAACGGAATAAAAACGGCGTAGCAGGCTGTTATGCTTCTGATGAATTTTATGTATTGGCTGAAAAGGAAGTTCCCACCGAAGCGGATTATGACGGCTATCCCCAGATTGAAAACGGCGTAGGCCTTATGCGGTCTTTACAGGTAGAAATGGAGGAGGCCCTGGCTTGCGAGAAGGGAAATGATACCCCTTGTGAGGTTGGCATTGTTACCGGCGTTTTGGCCGCTGATTATATGAAAATGCTGATGGAAATGATCCAAACGCGGTTTTCTGGCCTGCGGTTTGAAATCTATCCGATTGTCAATCATTTCTTTGGTGAGAAGATCACCGTTTCCGGCCTTGTGACCGGAACTGATATTGTGAATCAGTTGAAGGGAAAGGCTTTGCCTTCCCGGTTGCTGATTCCAAGCAGTATGCTGCGTGCAGAGCAGGATCTTTTTTTGGACAGTATGTCTTTAGAGGAGGTTTCTGTCGCTTTGGAACGTCCTATTGCCATTTCGATGAATGACGGCAGTGATCTGCTTAATAAAGTATTAGGGAGGTAATATATGCGATTGCCTGTAGTTGCTATAGTGGGTCGCCCCAACGTGGGTAAAAGTGCCCTTTTTAATAAGTTGGCAGGCGCTCGCCTCTCCATTGTAGAAGATACTCCCGGCGTGACCCGGGATCGGATCTATGCTACGGTGGAATGGCGTGCCAAGAATTTCATGCTGATCGATACAGGCGGTATCGAGCCTATGCGTGAAGATATCATCCTGAGCCAAATGCGCCGTCAGGCGGAAATGGCGATCGATACAGCCGATTGTATTGTCTTTTTGACTGACATTCAGACCGGTATGACCGGAGATGACCGTGAGATCGCTAATATGCTCTATCGGTCGGGAAAACCGATCGTTCTTTGCGTCAATAAAGTGGATCAGTTGGGAGCTCCTCCCATGGAGTTTTATGAATTCTATAATTTAGGACTCGGCGATCCCATCGCCGTTTCTGCCGTTCACGGCAGCGGCACCGGTGATTTGCTGGATGCAGTGTTTGAGCATCTTGTATTTGAGGAGGAGAACGCCGATGAGGAACAGCCCATCAAGGTGGCGCTGCTTGGGAAACCCAATGTGGGGAAATCCTCGCTGATCAACCGTCTTTTGGGGGAGGAACGCTGTATCGTTTCCAATATTCCGGGCACCACCCGTGATGCTGTGGATGCGCTTTATTCCTGTGAAGCCGGTGATTTCTGCCTGATCGATACGGCAGGGATCCGCAAAAAGAAAAAAGTGGAGGATGCTGTGGAAAAATACAGTGTCATCCGTTCCTATATGGCTGTGGAGCGTGCCGATGTCTGTGTCATTTTGTTGGACGCGGCTGACGGTGTTACCGAGCAAGATACCAAAATCGCAGGCTATGCAAACGATCAGGGAAAGGCTCTCGTGGTTGCTGTCAATAAATGGGATGCAGTTGAAAAAGAAACCAATACCATGGAACTGCTGAAAAAATCCATTCTCCATGATCTGGCGTTTATGTCCTTTGCGCCCATCGTCTTTATTTCGGCCAAAGAGGGGATTCGCCTGCCTCAGCTGATGCAGGCAGTAAAAGAGGCGGCTGAGCAGAATACCCGCCGGATCTCCACCGGTATGCTCAATGACGTGCTCAATGATGCCACTGCGCGCGTGCAACCACCCTCTGACAAAGGGAAACGACTGAAGATTTATTATATGACTCAGGCCTCCACCCAGCCGCCTACCTTTGTGTTTTTTGTAAATAGTAAAGATCTGTTTCATTTTTCCTATCAACGTTATCTGGAAAACCGGATTCGGGATACCTTTGGATTTAAAGGTACCCCCATTCGCTTCATCATCCGGGAGAGAGGAGATAAGTAATGGGTAAGTTTGTTTTGACAGTCGTTGTTATCGGCATTATATCTTATCTGATCGGCAGCATTAATTGCTCCATCCTGATTTCCCGTGCCTTCAAAAAGGACGTACGGGATTCCGGTTCCGGAAATGCCGGTGCTACCAATATGGCTCGTACCTTTGGCACTGCCGTAGGGGTGATCACAATGCTTTGTGATTTTCTTAAGGCTTTGATCCCGGTGCTGCTGACCCGCATTGTTTTTCAGGATCATGAGTATTGGCAAGCACTGGTTTGCTTCAGCGGCTTCTGCTGTGCCATGGGTCATGCGTTTCCCATTTATTTTGGCTTTCGGGGCGGCAAATCCGTCACCGTTGTGGGAATGACCTTCCTGGTGGTGGATTGGCGCTGCTTTGTGGTAGGAATCTCGGTATTTCTTGCGGTGGTCTTGCTGACACGCTATGTGTCTCTCGGCTCGATCCTGGCAGGCTTTTCCGGTCCTATTACTATGTTCTTTATCTGCCGTGGTACCGGTAATCGGTATTTCGCCGTGGTTTGCCTGCTGGCTTTGGCATTGATGGTGCTCTGGCTCCACCGTGAAAATGTTAAGCGTCTGCTGAATGGTACGGAACATAAATTTAAAACTAAAAAATCATAATGGAAAAGCCACACACCATAAAATGGTGTGTGGCTTTTGTGTTCGCTTTTGGAAATGTTTTAAAGAGGATCAAGACTTGCGGATTGCATTATTATATGATATACTTAAAAATAGATTATTTTGACTGATCGAGGAGTGAAAGAATGAAAAAGAGCGGCGGCATTTTCAAAAGCTATCTTTTTTATGTGCAGATCTTAGCAGCGCTGACTGTTGTATCTGCCTTCGTCCCTGCATTGAATCCGCTGGTGGCATATGGGGAAGAGAAGCATATGCTGATCTCCATTTTTACGGATTTGGGCGGTATTGAAAAATATTTCGAGAGTATTCTCAGCTCGTTCAGCGTGATGGGTAATGTGCTTTATCTGGTGATGCTGATGTTTTATGTGGGTTTTGTTTGCTACGTCTGCGGTCTGATCCTCATCTGGGCAAAGGCCCTGGGTGGAAAACGCTCCATCTTTACCGGTTCTCTGATCTTTCTGATGGTGTATCTTACCCTGTTTGTGGTCTATTTCAGCATTAATAAGGAACTATATCAAAACGGAAGTGAGCTGATCGCTGCTGCCGGCGATGTATGGCTGAAGATCCCCGTGGGGGTTTATTATCACTTGGGGCTGGCTTTTTTTGTGGCCGTTTTGTCTGTTTTGGGCAGCGATATTGATTTTAAGGCGGTTTGGTATCGAATGAGATTTAACTGGATCCATCGTTTTGAAGGCGGCGTTCATCCTACTCCCCATAAGAACACTCGGTCTAAGCCCATTGAAACGATCCCTCCTCAAAAAGAAATGATCTATCCCTTGCTGCAGCATATCGGCGCAATGTGTGAGCCTTGTGTTAAGGTGGGAGACTATGTCCGGCTGGGCCAGAAGATCGCCGATTCCGATGCGGCGGTTTCCGCCCCGATCCATGCGACCGTTTCCGGCACCGTGAAAAAGATCTGTGAGTGGGATCATCCTACCGGCAATCGGATCCCTGCTATTATTATTGAAAACGATTTTCAGGATAACCGTGCCGAATGCTTCCAGGAGGCCTGCCCTGATTATGAGAGTAAGTCCCCCCAAGAGCTGATCTATATGATAAGAGAAGCCGGTATTGTCGGAATGGGCGGCGCTGCATTTCCCACTCATGTTAAATTAGCTTCCGGCTTGGGACGGGTAGATACCGTTATTATTAATGCGGCAGAATGTGAGCCCTATCTTTCCAGCGATCACCGTGTGATCCTGGAGTCTATTGATGAATTGATCGGTGGCTTGCGGATCGTTCGCTATATCATGGGCGCAAAAAATATGTACATCGGTATCGAGAATAATAAGCCCGATGCCATCCATCTGCTTCATAAAAAATTGGCTAAGAGCCGCATTAAGGTCGTTATCTTAAAGACGAAATATCCCCAGGGCGGCGAGAAACAACTGATCCGAGCTGTCTGCGGCAGAGTAGTCCCCTCCGGCAAATTGCCTGCAGACGTAGGTTGTTTGGTGATGAATGTGGATACCGTTATTGCAATTTACCGCGCCATTGTAAACGGATCGCCGCTAATGCGTCGTATCGTTACCGTGGCCGGCCACGGTGTTGAGCGCACCGGCAATGTCAGCGTGCGCCTTGGCACTAATTTTGCAACCGTTCTGGATTACTTCGGCTTTAAGACCGCTACCCGAAAGTTGATCATGGGCGGCCCGATGATGGGTGCCGCTCAGTATTCCATTGAAGTTCCGGTTATTAAGGGGACTTCAGCGTTGCTGTGCTTTACCAAAGATCAATTAACTGTAGATCGGGATGTCAGCTGTATCCGCTGTGGCAGCTGCGTAAAGGCATGTCCCATGCATTTGGCTCCCAGCTATATCGCTCAGTATGTAAAGAATGAACAGTTTGATAAGGCAGAAAAACTGCATGTAATGGATTGTATTGAATGTGGTTGCTGTTCCTTTACCTGCCCGGCAAAGATCCCCCTGATCCAGTATATGCGGATCGGTAAACAAACGGTGGGCGGTATGCAGCGCAAAAAGAAGGAAGGCGGAAAGAAAGCATGAAAGAACTGATCGTATCCTCCTCACCTCATGCCAAGGATCATCGTACCGTCAGCACCGTTATGGGCTGTGTGCTGTTGGCGTTGTTTCCAACCGCAGTAGGTGCAGTGATTTTCTTTAAATGGAAGGCGCTGTTGCTGATGGCTGTCAGCATCGTGTCCTGCGTGTTTTTTGAATATATTTATAATGTATTGGCTCAAAAGCCCCAGACTCTTCATGATTGCTCCGCCATTGTGACGGGCCTTCTGTTGGCTTTTAACCTACCCTCTACCGCGCCTTTCTGGCTACCTGTTATCGGTGCTTTGTTTGCGATCGTGGTGGTCAAAATGCTGTTCGGCGGTCTGGGTAAAAATGTTTTTAATCCCGCTATTGCAGGAAGAATTTTCTTGTTCCTGTCTTTTTCCCCCTTAATGAGCGGAAAGTGGACAGCACCCTTTGACGGTATATCCTCGGCTACTCCGTTAGCCTATTTAAAGAATGCATCCGGTGAGTTGGTGACTATTACCGATAAATTTACTGTTGCTGACTGTTTCCTTGGAAATGTTGGCGGCTGTATCGGTGAGACTAGCGCCGCTTTGCTGCTGCTGGGCGGCATTTATCTCCTGTATAAGAGAGTGATCACCTGGCATATTCCGGTTTCGTTCATCGGAACGGTTGCGGTTGTTACCCTGCTTCTGCCTCGCTATGGCGATATCTCCGCCTGGCAGTATATGCAGTATCATGTGTTTAGCGGCGGTCTGTTTTTAGGTGCCTTCTTCATGGCTACCGATTATGCAACCAGTCCCATCACGCCCATGGGCCGTATCATTTACGGTATCGGCTGCGGTCTGATCACCGTCTTCATCCGTTATTTCGGCGGCTATCCTGAGGGCGTATCCTTTGCGATCCTGCTGATGAATTGCTTTGCAACCTATCTGGATGGCAAAACCATTCCCAAGAATTTCGGAGGTGAACGTCGTGGCATTCGAATCAAAAAATCCTAAAATCGACTTTATTCTCACGGCGCTGACCCTCTTTATTATTACGGCTTTGGTGGCTGGCTTACTGGCCTTGGCTAACTTCTATACTGCCCCCATCATTGAGCAATCCGCCAAAGAGCGATTGGATCATTCTTTAAGCGAGCTGATCACCGATGCAGTTTCTTTTGAAGAGGCAGAAGAATTTGAAAAAAATGTCACCTTTGGTTCCGTTAAAGTGCCGGTTCATGCTATTTATGTAGCTAAGGATGCCGCCGGTACCCGGCTGGGCTATTGTGTTCGGGTGACTCCCGCGGGCTATTCCGATGTGATTGATATGCTGGTAGCGATCGATGGGGAGGGAGCTGTCAGCGGTGTTCAGATTCTGGCCATCTCCGATACCCCCGGTATCGGTATGAAGGTGGAAAGTGATGAGACCTTCCGCAGCAAGCTGATCGGTATCACCGATACTGTAAAGGCAGTTAAAACC
This sequence comes from Clostridia bacterium, assembly GCA_017482195.1. Classification (GTDB taxonomy): domain Bacteria; phylum Bacillota; class Clostridia; order Oscillospirales; family QAKW01; genus QAKW01. Next base: position 5,122 of record JAFUNM010000038.1, on the reverse strand, counting down.
GTACCTGCTGTCGGTGAGGTGCAGGTGATCTCCGGTGCAACGGTTTCCTCTACCGCTTATATTAACGGTGTGAACGCTGCATTGGAGGCGGCTCGTTTATATGAACAGGAGGTGGCAAAATGAAGATCAAAGACCAATTCAACGCCGGTCTGTTCACCGATAATCCGGTATTGATTCAACTGCTTGGTATGTGTCCGACCTTGGCAACATCCACAACTTTGATCAACGCCATCGGCATGGGGCTTTCTGCTACCTTTGTGTTGATCTGTTCCAATGTGCTGATCTCTCTTTTGCGGAAATTCATCCCCCAGAAGATCCGTATTGCCGCTTATATTGTTATTATCGCCGGTTTTGTTACGTTGGCAGATATGCTTCTGGAAGCATATTTTAACAGTATTTATAATGCTTTGGGCGTGTTTATTCCCCTGATCGTTGTGAACTGTATCATTCTGGCGCGGGCCGAAAGTTTTGCTTCTAAGAATAAAGTGATCCCCAGTTTCTTTGATGGTCTGTTCATGGGATTAGGCTTTACCTTCGCTCTCGCGATCTTGGGTGCCGTCCGTGAGATCCTGGGCAGTGGTACGATCCTGGGCTTCAAGTTGTTCGGCGGTATTGCTCCTTTATCTCTGTTTGCACTGCCTGCCGGCGGTTTCTTGGGTCTTGGCTTTCTGATTGCTCTGGCACAGCATCTTTCCACTCGAAAGAAAGGAGGCAGCGAATAATGGAAACCTTGAGTTTTGGTACGATTCTGGCATTCGCTGTCAATGCCATTTTGATCGAAAATGTTGTTTTGTCCCAATTTATGGGCTGCTGTCCCTTCTTTGGTGTTTCCAAGAAAAGCGATACCGCTTTGGGAATGGGCATGGCAGTAACCTTTATCATGGGGCTTGCTTCCATTGTGACCTATGGGGTCTATCAATGGGTGCTGATTCCGCTGGATCTGGAATATCTGGAGACCATCGCCTTTATTCTGGTGATCGCCGCCCTGGTTCAATTGGTGGAACTGGCTCTGAAAAAGCTGATCCCTGCCCTTTATAATGCCTTGGGTATCTACCTGCCGCTGATCACCACTAACTGCGCGGTATTGGGTGTCTGCCTTACCAGTGTGCAGGAGGGATATAATTTCCTGTCCTCGTTTCTCTATTCGGTATTCACCGCTCTGGGCTTTACCCTTGCTATCTGGATTTTCTCGCTGATCCGTACCCGGATAGAAGAAACCTGTGATATTCCCAGGGCCTTTCAAGGCTTTCCCATCTCCCTGATCGCGGCGGCGCTGCTGTCCTTCGGATTTATGGGCTTTAACGGGCTTTCGTTTTAAGGAGGGATGAAGAATGTGGATTGATATTTTAAAAGCATTTTTAGCCCTCGGCATTATGGGACTGATCTTTGGCGGTGCACTGAGTATCGCCGGAAATGTTTTCCATGTAAAGGAAGACGAACGTAAGGGCAAGATCCTGGCGGTCCTGCCCGGCGCCAACTGCGGCGGCTGCGGCTATGCCGGTTGTGCAAACTATGCAGATGCTGTTGTGGCCGGGGAGGCCCCCTGCAATAAATGTCCGGTGGCTAAAGCAGAAGGCGCAGAAACTATTGCGTCTATTATGGGTGCAGAGGCGGAAGAAGTCCGTCCCATGGTGGCGCATATCCGCTGTTCCGGCAGCCATGATATCGCTAATAAAAAATATACCTATTATGGCATGAACGATTGCCTTGCCGCCAGCCGCCTTCTGGGCGGTTATATGACCTGCCAGTATGGTTGTCTGGGCTTTGGCAATTGCGTTAAGAAATGCCCTCAGGACGCCATCTCCATCCAAAACGGCGTGGCAATGGTGGATCGGGATAACTGCGTTGGCTGCGGTATCTGCCTGGATGCCTGCCCCAAGGGTGTTATTGAAATCATTCCAAAGGACAGCACCGTTCTGGTCAGTTGCTCCAACAAAGATCCCGGTGCCCGTACCCGCGTTGCGTGCAATGCGGGCTGTATCGGCTGTAAGATCTGTGAAAAGAATTGTCCGGAAGGTGCGATTCGTGTAGAAGGCAATGTATCCATTATTGACTATACAAAGTGTACCGCGTGCGGCATTTGCACCGAAAAATGTCCCCGCCACTTGTTGGAATTCTCTAAATAAATAGTTCAAAAAAGAGGAACTGAATTTTTCGGTTCCTCTTTATTATTTGGAAAAGTAGTGGTAAAATAATAAAAAACCATGTCCAAGGATTAATGTAATGAAAAAGAATAAGAAAAAAGGAATTATTTTTATTTTAGGAGCGGCCTTCTTTTTCGCTCTGATGAATTTATTTGTTCGTTTAGGCGGAGATGTTCCTACTTTGCAAAAAGCCTTTTTCCGCAATGTTGTAGCTGCTGCTGCGGCTTTGTTCGTGGTGGCTCGGCAAAAAGGCTGTCTGCACTCTATGAAAGGTCATTTCAGCGGTCTGTTTCTCCGTTCGGCCTTCGGTCTTTTAGGGGTGGTCTGCAATTTCTATGCCATCGATCACCTGAATATCTCTGATGCTTCACTGCTGAACAAACTCTCGCCCTTCTTTGCGGTGATCTTTTCGATCTTCATTTTGAAAGAGATTGCCAGTGGGCGGGATTGGTTATATGTACTGGTGGCTTTCAGCGGCGCTTTGCTGGTGATCAAACCCACTTTCAGTATGGAAGTAATTCCTGCATTTCTGGGTGCCATCGGCGGAATGTGTGCAGGTTTGGCCTATACCATCGTGCGTAAGTTGGGTAAGAATGGGGTAGAGGGACCTGCCATCGTATTGTTTTTCTCGGCGTTTTCCTGCCTTGTGCTATTGCCTAATCTTCTGCTGAACTTTACTCCTATGAGCTGGAAGGAAACTTTATTTCTCTGCCTGGCCGGTGCCAGCGCCGCAGGCGGACAGTTTTGCATTACTGCTGCCTATAAGGCTGCACCTGCTAAAGAGATCTCTGTATTTGATTATACGCAGGTCATTATCTCTGCCATTCTAGGCTTTCTCTTTTTGCATCAGATCCCCGATCTTTTGAGTCTGATCGGATATATCGTGATCTTTACTGTGGCCATATTGAAATGGAGGCATAATCTAAATGACTGAGATTCAAAGAAAATTATTTGAAATGCAGGATCTGTCCTACCGTGATTTTCATGCTCGCCTGATGCCGACCGTTCCAAAGGAACAGATTATTGGAATCCGTACTCCGCAGCTTCGCCGATTTGCCAAAAGCTTCGGAGATGTCGAGAATTTTTTGAAAGAACTGCCTCATTACTATTATGAAGAAAATAATCTTCATGCGTTTTTAATTTCCGAGATCAAGGAGTTTGACCGATGCATTTTGGCATTGGATACCTTTTTGCCTTATGTTGATAATTGGGCGACCTGTGACGGACTGCGTCCGAAAATTTTTGCTGCTTATCCGGAAAACTTACTGCCAAAAATACAGGAGTGGCTGACCTCCGAGCATCCTTACACAGTCCGTTTCGCCATAGAAATGCTGATGTGCTTTTATTTGGAAAAAAATTTTGATCCCGTTTTTCCGGATTGGGTTGCATCGGTTTCTTCAGAAGATTACTATGTAAAAATGATGGTGGCATGGTACTTTTCCACCGCCCTTGCCAAACAGTATGATGCAGTGATCCCTTATATCGAGCAGCGCCGCCTTTCTCCCTGGGTCCACAAAAAGACCATCCAAAAGGCGTGTGAAAGCTATCGCATTACTCTGCAGCAAAAAGAATACTTAAAAAAGCACCGATTTTTTTGATTTCCGGCCCTTTTTAACATTTGTTTAACAAAAAATAAAATATTTCACAACATTCGACGTGTAAAATAGAGCCATCAAATGAAACAAAAGGAGAAAAACAATGGCTAATAAGTTTGTAGAAGTAAATGAAAAGATCGCAGAAGGTGTAGTAGAAGGCTACAAAAAGATCGAAGACGGCGTTGTCAGTGGGTATAAGAAGATGGAGACCGGTGTTGTGGAAGGCTTTAATAAAGTTAACGATAAGATCATCGAGAAGGTCTTTGCAAAAGAAGGGGAATCAGTGGCAGATGCCAAGAAAAGACTGAACGGCGAAACAAAGGAAAATTGAAATCCAAGAAATTCACAGTAAGGATAAAATGAAAGGCAGAAGCGGAAGCACGTATCAGCGCTGTTAAATAATGAAAGTATTCAGAATCGGCGAGACGCATTTTGCGTCCCGCCAATGCCTGTTTTTAGGAGTGATAAAATGAAACGAAAACTGTGTTATGATGTGAATCAAAAAACCGTTGAGCGGGAGATCAACTATATCCCTGTCCGCTATATTCTTGCTATCCTGATCACTCTGTTTGAAATTGTTGCGGTGATCGGTATCGTGACAGCGCTTTGTTACTATGTTCCTTTTTTTTACGTAGCGGCATGGCTCACGGAGATTTTTTGTGTGATCCGAATCATTGCCTCCGACGATAACCCGGATTATAAGGTGCCCTGGCTTCTGTTTGTACTGATCGTTCCTATTGCAGGCTTTATGCTTTATTTTATGTTCTATTCCAGAAAACTCAAGCCGAAGTTTATCAAGCGTTTGAGGGATCTGCACGATCATACTTATGAAAAAGAAGATGAGTCGCTCTTTGATCGGTTACAAGCTGAAAACCCTACCGCTTTTTCTCAGGCGAAGATGCTTTGTAATATTGCAGATACTCACCTGTTTACCAATACAAAGCAAACCTATTTCTCTTTGGGAGAAGATATGTTTCCAATGCTTCTGGAGGATCTCAAAAAAGCGGAAAAGTTTATTTTTATGGAATTCTTCATTATCGAAGAAGGAAAATTTTGGAACTCGATTCTGGAGATCCTAAAAGAAAAGGCTGCGCTAGGGGTTGAGGTCAAAGTGCTTTACGATGATATCGGTTGTATGATGACATTGCCGGGGAATTATAGTAAGATTCTTCAATCCTATGGAATCGAGGCAACACCGTTTTCCAGACTGCGCGGTAATTCAGACAGTGAATTCAATAACCGAAGTCACCGTAAAATTGCAGTCATCGACGGGAAGGTGGGGTATACCGGCGGCGTTAATATCGCTGATGAATATATAAATGAGGTGGTAAAATACGGTCATTGGAAGGATACCGCTCTTCGTTTGGAAGGAGAAGCCGTTTG
>JAFUNM010000037.1 GCA_017482195.1 Clostridia bacterium | reverse complement strand
TTCTGACGGAAAAATCGAGGGCTTTTCGTTCCGTGTTACAGGAGAGAACGGTTACGATCAGATTTTCAAGACCAATGCTAACGGCGAAATCATTATTGAGGGATTGCGACTTGGCAAATACACCGTAAGCGAAGTTTCGGATGATATTTCCGCAGGGTATATTTTGGCAGAGGATGTTACTGTTACCGTTGAAGCTGACAAAGAAGTGGTTGCAGAAATGCACAACGAGAAAAAGCCTGTACCCGAACAGCCCGATTCTCCGCAGACAGGAGATAACTCTAACATCGGCCTTTGGATTTTCCTTATGCTTGCATCGGCAACTGCACTTGTTGTACTCTTGTTTGTAAGTAAGAGGAAAGAAGTTCAGTAAACGGTAGATTTTTTCACAAATTTATGTTATACTGCTGATAGTTAAGTTTGTTATATGCCTTGTATAACAAGTGAGTAATTCGACAGTTTGTTAGAAAAGGCGGCTAAAAACCGCCTTTTCTGCAAACTTTTTCAAAAATTTTTGTGTTACCACTTGACACAAGCATAGAATAGTGATGAGGTGACACCATGAAACAGTTCCATTTATCCATATTGTTTAGAATGCTTTATATTATACTCGGCGGATTGCTGACTTTTTATGCGTTTTGGATGTTTGTGCGGGTCATTTTTCATGTTGGTGTATTTCTGACTCTCATTTTAGGACTATTGATCCTTTCTTTTGGCATTTTTTATGATTTTTACCGTTGCAGATTGCCTCTTTGGCTCAAGACTGTGTTTTGGACCGGCGTAGCAGCATCGGTTATTTGCGTCGTGCTGTTGTATGGCTATGGCAGTCGGGATACGGTCACCTATCAGGAGGACGTACTTTTTGTTTTGGGCGGCGGACTGAAAAGGGATGTGCCCAACACGGCGCTGGCACGGCGGTTGGATCGCGCTGTTTTGTATTATGAGCAGAACCCCAATGTAATGATTGTGGTTACCGGCGGACAAGGGGTGAATGAAACTATTTCTGAGGGCCTTGCGATGGAACGCTATCTGGTGGAACGGGGCATCCCCGCCGGACAAATCGTACGGGAGGAGCAGTCTACCAGCACTTATGAAAATTTCATTTATTCCAGGGAATTGCTGAAGAAGTATTTTGATGGTGACTACACGGTGGCGTACATCACCACTGACTATCATATCTTTCGTTCGGAGTCTTTGGCAAGGCTTGCGGGTTATGAGGAACCCACTCATTGCCATAGCGACAGCTTGGTACAGAATATCATTGCCTCTGGTATTCGAGAGATCCTTGCGGTGGTCAAGCTTTGGTTATTTCGATGTTGACAGAAATTCCAAATATTGATACAATAAAAAATAAACGGGAATGTTCCGAATAGTTGTTTTTCCATAAAATATTTTCGTCAAGAGCAATTGACCCCATATTTTAAGCAAGGAGAACAAGGATGAAGCTTTGCTATTTAGTATACAGAGAAGACAATGTAATGGTTTTTGAATCCCAGGTGCTGGAATACCTGCAAAACTTGAAAGCCAATACTGATATTGAGCAGATCGAACTGCTGGTTTTCCGACATGGTGAAAAAAAGGCGGTCGAGGAGCGGATCCATCATTTTATTGATAAGTGCAAAACATTTTCCTCTTTTCGGGTGCTTAGCATTGCTCAATTGAAGCTGAATGCGGCAAGATTAAAGCGCTATATTACCAAAGCATATGGAAAGCAAGAGGAGATCGCGGTCATTTGCAGGGGCGAGTTCTCAACTTTTGTTGCGGCAAAGGCCTTTAAGAATTTTCCAAACAGCCGGATCCTCTTTGATAATAGGGGGCTTCCCATTGAAGAATCCGAGATGAGATGCGACAGTTTTTTGCATAAACTGAACCGCAAAATGAAAAAAAGGGTTCTTTTATTTGCAAAAGCTCATTGCGACATGTACAATTTTGTCACCGATGTCATGCGCGATTATTACATTGAAAAATATTCCTATATTCCGACGCTTCCCTATACGGTGATACCGACATTATATAAGGCGCAGCCGGTGGATGCCGAAGGCTTGAATGAGATCATACAAAACGAAAATTATTCACCAGATGATGTTGTTGTCAGCTATGTAGGCTCTACAGAGGTCTGGCAATCGGCGGAACAATTGGTGGAGATGCTCAAAAATATCGGTATAAAATATCCCAATGTGCGCTTTTTTGTATTGACAAACGGCACGCTGCCTAATGAAGCCAGTATCCCCGAAGAGGTGCGAGCAAGGATTACGGTTAAGAACGTTCTCCATCATCAGATTAAGTATTATCTTGCAATGACGGATTGGGGAATTGTCATCAGAGATGATAATATTGTAAACCGTGTTGCCGCACCGACGAAGATCGCTGAATATTTGACCAACGGTGTTCGTATTCTGTACAGCGGCGATATCGGAATCCTTTCGGATCTGAAAAACAGATCCATTGATGCCCAAATGATCAATGTGGAGACGGAAGCGGATTGGCTTGATCGGATCGGGGAATATGACAAGTCAAAGCAGCGTAGTGTCAGTGGTGATGTCATAAATTATTTTGATATGAGGATCCGTCAAAAAGAAACACTGGATATGATAGCGAACAGTTTTAAAAATATTAAAGTGAGGTAAAAGAAATGATCAATGTAATCGGACTCGGCTACATCGGACTTCCCACGGCGCTGATGTTGGCGGCGCATGGTGTGGAGGTTGTGGGTACGGACTACAACAAGGAGTTGGTTGCTACACTGAACGCAGGGAAAACTACCTTTAAAGAGGACGGACTGGACGAGCTCTTTGCAGATGCGTTGAGTAAAGGAATCAAGTTCACCACCGAGTATCAGGTGACAGATACCTATGTAGTTTCTGTTCCCACGCCTTATGATAAGTTCAGCAAAAAGGTAGATGCCTGCTATGTGGTATCGGCGGTAAAGAGCGTGATGGAGGTTTGTCCGAAAGGGGCAACGGTGGTGGTGGAGTCTACCGTATCTCCCGGAACGATTGATAAATATGTTCGGCCCGCCATTGAGGAAAACGGTTTTGTGATCGGCAAGGACATTCATCTTGTTCATGCACCCGAGCGCATCATCCCCGGCAATATGGTTTATGAATTGCTCCATAATAACCGCACTATCGGCGCAGATTCTCCGGAGGTTGGTGAAAAGATCAAGGAAATGTATGCTTCGTTCTGCCGGGGCGAGATCGTAGTGACTGATATTCGTACCGCAGAGATGACCAAGGTGGTGGAAAATACTTTCCGTGCAGTCAATATCGCTTTTGCTAACGAACTGGCAAAGATCTGCCGTCATGATAATATGGATGTTTATGAGATCATCAAGATTTGTAATATGCATCCCCGCGTAAATATTCTGCAGCCCGGCCCCGGCGTGGGCGGTCATTGCATCTCGGTGGATCCCTGGTTCTTGGTGGGCGATTATCCCAGTCTGGCAAAGGTCATCGATGAATCCATGAAGACTAACGACAGCATGCCTGAGTTTGTCCTCAACCGGATCCATGAGATTATGAAAGAGAACAACATCACCGATTTTTCAAGAGTCGGTCTTTACGGGCTCTCCTATAAGGAAAATGTAGACGATCCCCGGGAGTCTCCCACCATCCAGCTGCTGGAAAACCAGGAGCGGCATCTGGCTGCGCCCCTTAAGTCCTATGATCCCTATTTTGAAAAGGATATTGTTCCCAATCAGTATCATGATTTCGACAAGTTCTTAGCGGATACCGATCTGGTGGTCATTATGGTCAACCACGATCAGATCAAGGAGAATATGGACAAGCTGAAAGGAAAGGTCGTGTTCGATACTCGCAAATGCTGCGATCTGCCCGGCACATACAGACTGTAATATTTCCAAAAGAGCAGAGTTTTTCTCTGCTCTTTTGTGACTTTTATTGCAAAAATGGTAGTTCATTGGTGAGGAGGTGGAGGTTTTGGAAGATCGTCAAATTGTGGAGCTCTATTGGAGCCGCCAAGAACAAGCTATCAAAGAAACTCAAATAAAATACGGAAACTATTGCTATTCCATCGCACACCATATTCTCCAAAACCGGGAGGACGCGGAGGAAAGCGTCAATGATACCTATCTCGGCGCCTGGAAGAGCATGCCGCCTCACCGTCCGCAGATTTTATCCTCGTTCTTGGGAAAGATCACCCGCAATCTGTCTTTGAAGAAGTGGCGGGATCGTAATGCTGCCAAGCGAGGCGGCGGAGAGGTGCCCTTGACCCTGGAGGAACTGAAGGATTGTGTGCCGGCATTCAAAACGGTAGAAGAAGAGATCGAGGTTCAGGCTCTTGCAGAGCTGATCGATACTTTTCTGCGGGAATGCGCTGCCGAAGAACGGAAACTCTTTCTCTGCCGCTATTGGTATTTTGATTCTATCAGGGAGATTGCGCGGCAGTTTGGTTATTCGGAGAGTAAGGTGAAGATGCAGCTCCTGCGCACCCGTGCCAAGCTGCGGAAACGACTGGAGCAGGAAGGAGTCACTCTTTAGGGCAGCACAAATAATCTGAACCTGCCTTAAAGCGGTATATTTCGGCGCTTTTTCTCCAATTCATTCTTGTAAGGCTACACCTAAATTGAATAAAAATCCCTCGAAATAACTGGCTTTAAGGCCGAAGATTTTTAAAAGGTGTTTTTCGCAATCAAGGCACACGAAGTTTATGGATAATGGAGTGAATTTTTAAAGAAAGGAGTGAGCAAAATCCACCTTTTTAAAACAAGGTTTGGATTATTTGCACGGCCCTATGAAAAAACAAGAAAAATTACAGGATGCCATCGGCATGGTGGGGAATGATCTTATCCATCAGGCAAAGGCGGTTCAAAAGAAAACGGTGCGTTTCTGGCGCAAGTGGTATACCCCCGCTATTGCGACGGTATTGGTGCTTGCTATTGTGGTTGGAGCGATCTATTTGCCCACGCGTGGACCTATCAAGGAATTTCTGACATTCCCGAATATCGAATGGTCTGATCCAAACCGTCCGGACATAGATCCTATGGTTGGATTTTTACCTTTGGGCAGTACAAATGCTTTGGCGGAGGCGGTCTATCCTGACTCGGCTCCCTTTCCCGATGAGAGCAAGTATAATTTGGAAAACGGAGAATGGGATCAAGTCAACGAAGCGTGGTACCAAGAGTGGCAAACCCGCCGAAAGCAAGCGGAGCAGGCGGGCGACATCAGCGCCTTTACCCAATGGACTATTCAGGAATTCTTAAAGACAGACGGAAATAATTCGGTCTATTCTCCGTTGAATGTCTATCTGGCGCTGGCGATGCTGGCAGAGACCACCGCCGGCAATTCCCGGGCACAGATCTTGAGCCTTTTGGGAGTGGAAAGCATTGAGCTCTTGCGGGAAAAAGTAACCAACCTTTGGGAGTCAACCTACCGCAATGATGGCGCAATTACCACCGTTTTGGGCAATTCCGTCTGGCTCAACGAGGGCATTTCCTATAATCAGGAGACGGTGGATACCCTGGCGGAGCAGTATTATGCATCCAGCTATGCGGGAGATCCCGGCGACGAACGGTATGAGGAACTTTTAAAAGAGTGGCTCAACCGCCAGACCAACGGTCTTTTAGAGGAGCAGACGGGGCAGATCAAATGGAATCCAGAAATGGTGCTGACGCTGGCTTCTACTGTCTATTTTCAAGGAAAATGGGCGGCAAAATTCCAGGAAAGCAACACCGCTCAAGATACGTTTTACGGTCTAAGTGAGGAGCAGATCTGCGATTTTATGAACCAGCGGGTTCTCAGTAATTATTATTGGGGTGATCAATTCAGCGCTGTGTATAAGCCCTTTGACCAGGGAGGCGGAATGTGGCTGATCCTGCCGGACGAGGGGGTGGAGCTCTCTGCTCTTCTGACCGATGAGCAGGTGCTGCAGATGACCATGGACAGCGGATATAAAAACACTAAAAACCTATTTGTGAATCTGTCGATGCCGAAATTTGATGTGGCATCGGATCAGCAATTGATCGACGGCTTGAAAAAACTCGGTGTTACCGATGTGTTTGATGCGTCCGTTTCGGATTTTTCTTCCCTTTGCACCGATGTACCCATGCGAGTGACCGGCGCGCTGCACACGGCGCGGGTTCTGGTGGATGAAGAGGGCTGCGAGGCCGCTGCCTTTACGGTGATGACTGCCGACGGCTCAACAGAGCCGCCCGATGATGAAGTGGATCTCACCCTTGACCGTCCGTTCCTCTTTATGATCACCTCGGAGCATGGCATTCCGCTTTTTGCGGGAACGGTTTATCATCCGTAATAAAAAAGGCACCCCATCGGGGTGTCTTTTTTTAATTAAAAAATCCGTTATAGACCATTTTGCCGATGCAGAGGGCGGCAAAGATCCAGATGTAGGGAGAGAGGAGCGGGTCACCGTAGGCCAGGGAGCGCGTACTCTTTTGCAGAGTCCGGTGCTTACCTAACTGGTCGGAAACAGCGGTCTCCAGCATCTTTAAAGTGAAGATCAGTACCAGGAAGCAGACCAGGACAAAGAGAATCAGGAAGAGTTCATCCTGGAATAGGTAGCGGATGAATTCTGTATTGCGGGCGATCAGGAGCGCAACACCGTTGTTGATGGCGTGGGCAAAGACGGCGGGCCAGACGCTGCGGAACAGCACCGTCAGCACTCCGTAGCAAACACCTGCCACAAAGAGGGACGGCAGCTGTGTGGGACTGGTGTGGAAAAGGGCAAAGACCGTTGCAGTCAGCAAGACACCGATGGTGATGCCGTACTTCTCATATTCCGATTGAACCAGACCTCGGAGCAGCAGTTCCTCTGAGAGGGCGGGCAGCAGCACCGAGGTGAGGATCAGGGAGGCGGAGCTTTTTCCGCTCAAGTCCACAATGTTGGGCTGGAAGGTGATATGAAAGACTGACCGCACAAAGGCGGTAGTGCCCACATTGATCAGCGTACAGATCAGGCAGACGGAAAGCCCGAACAGCAAAACAAACAGCCAATAGCGGGGACTTACGAACTTCAGCCGCAGAGCATAGCGCTTTTTATAGCGGTGGGTCTTGGTGTAGATCAGGATCGGTATCAGGTAGATGACCCCATAGATCAGGCAGGTCCATCCGGTGGTCAGCGCCGGAAGCCATTGACGGCAGATAGACAACGCCAAAAGCAGCACCAGGATCACCAGCAAAAGGGCGGATATTTCTTTGGAAATGTCTCTTTTTTTGCTCATTAATATACAATACTTTCTTTTATTTCTTTGGCTTTTTCGGAAGAAACTACACGCTCGATCAGCTTGAGCGCAAAATCAACGGCGGTTCCGGCACCCCGGGAAGTGATGATATTGCCGTCCTCGACCACATTTTCAAAGGAGACCTCCTTGCAACGGAGCTCTTCCTCCATGCCGGGATAGCAGGTGGCTTTTTTATCGGTCAAGAGACCTAAAGTGCCCAGAATGCTGGGTGCACCGCAGATGGCGGCAACCGTCTTGCCCGCCTCATAGGTGCGGGTCACCAGGGAGCAGACCTCTTGGCTTTTTCCTAAATTGACATAGCCGGGATAGCCGCCGGGCAGCACCAGCATGTTCATTTTGTTAAAATCGACATCTTTCAAAGCAGCATCGGCTACGGCCTTGATGCCGCGGGCGCCGGTGACGGCGGTATTGTCGGTAATGGAGACGGTCAACACTTCCGCGCCCGCTCGCCGCAACAGATCTACAGGGGCAAAGGCCTCCAGTTCTTCAAAGCCTTCGGCTAATAAAACAATAACTTGACTCATTTTATGACCTCCGCTTTATATTTCATCAGTAGGATGGCAGGGCGGTAACTGAGTTTGGCCTTACGCAGGCCCTCATCGCCTGTATCGTCTTCCCGGTTGATCCAGCGGATCTCAGGAGGAAGGGTCTTTACAAATTCACGGTTGACCATGGGATAAGCACCGCGGATCTCACTATCGGCTTTTTCCACATGAACGCAAAAGCCTTCTTTGCCCAGACTTTCGCCGCAGGTGAAGGCACAGATCTTTCCGTTTGCATAAAGGGCAATGCCCCGGTAGTCTAATTTTTGATAATGGTGCAGGGCTCTCCGTACCGCACAGCCCTCCCATTCCAGAGATTGTTCTGCGTGACAATGATTTTTGCGGCACCATTCGTCGTTGAAGGCTTTTACGTCTTCCAGATTGGTCTCGTCGATAGAACGAACTTCCCAATCAAAATGTTCTTCAAAATAATGGATATGATTGCGTTTTGATGCCAGTTTTTTGCCTTTTAAGTTCTCCAGGGATTCCCGGTCGTAGATATAGTCTGCGTTGTTCCGCAGTTCGGTGAAGCTGAATTGGCCGGGAAAGGCCTCCTCCATCCAGCATTTGGTACGGTCATCGATCCCTAAGAATTGCGTCTCGCCCGCCTTTAACAGTTGCTCCAGCAGGGCTTTACGGTTTTCGCCGATGGGGACGGTGCACCGTCTGCCCCAACGGACAATAAACCCGCCGTCAGCAACGGCGAGTTTCACGTCGAAAGCAGCAGACCAGCAAAAGATATTGCCGAAGGTTTGATCGCAAAGACAGCTGTCCTGCTCACGGACAAAGCGGTCTACTGCACTTTTTTGAGAAAATTCCGGTGTTTTAAAATCCATAAATGTCCTTTACATGAGAAAGTACGAACTTTGCATTTTCATCCTTACTGCGGGGTACGCCGTTTTCGTCATACATGGGCAGCATGTGCCAACCCAGTCGCTCTCCCACATAAAGGGCAGCCTCGCGGCTCTTGTGAAGATAGCGGACATCCAGTTCGTGGATATCCTTTTTGGAGAGGTCGCCCCGATACCGATGTTCGATCAACTGCTGGGAGATTTCCGGTAGCATATCAAGATACAATACGGCGTCTGGCTTGGGGAGTTCAAACTTGCCGTATTCCAGGTCGGTCAGCCATTCAATAAAGGCGTCCCATTCTTCTTTGGGAAGTTTGCACATCTGGTGAACGATATTGGAGGTGGTATACCGATCGGCCACCAGGATCACGCCCTCATCATAAGGCTTTTGGTATTTGGTACGAAAACCGGCAAAACGGTCGGCTGCAAAAAAGACCGAGGCCGCATAAGCGTTTACATCGTCGGCATGTGCGCCGAACTCTCCGTGAAGATACATCTGCAGAAGGGCGCTTGAGGGAGACTCATAGTCTGGAAAAGAGATCCGCATGGCGGGGATGCCCATTTCGTTGAGGGCCTCGGTCACCCGCTTGGAGTGGGTACCTTTTCCGCTGCCGTCCAGTCCGTCAATCACTAATAATCTGCCCATTTTTATGCTCCTAAAAACTTTTCTTTCATTTCGTTGGCCTTGCCGCAGGTCATTTTACCTTCCGGGCACTTGCCGGCTACGCAGGGAGGGCCGGCATAACGGAAGATGGTGGGACAAACTTCTCTTACCAGCATCAGCATCTGGGTGGCCAGATCCCGGATCTCCCATTGAGCTCGGTTGCAGCAGCGCAGGTTAAAGAAATTTAGAAGGCTTCTGGCGTTCATGGTCACCATCATTTTCGTGGTACAGCCGTTGGGCAGCACAAAGCGGGCATCTTCGATGGCCTTTTTCTTATCGGCGGTGGTACCGGGGGTTCCTTCCATCAGCAGGTCCGTCAGTTTGGTATAGCGTTCAGCCAGAACATCCATGGTCTCAAGATAGAGAGCCTTGGCCTCGGGATTGGCTTCAATGGCAGGGGGCAATACAAAATCAAAGCCGTCCTCGGCCACATACCGCTGGGATTGCACGCTGAAAGAGGCGATCCGATGGCGGGTGATCTGCGCCAGAAGGGCACGGGAGACATTCTCAATGCCGAAGGTGAAAGAGATATGCTCGATAGGGCTGGCATGGCCCAGGTTCGTGAGCATTTCTAAAAAGTCCTTGGTCTTTTCAGGGGTGAGACCGTCCAGAACGGTATCGATATCTGCCCGGGCATAGCAAAGCTTTGCAGCCGCGGCGACGATCTTTTCTCCCTCGGGGTTATAGGATAAGAGGCGAACCTTTAATTTTTTGTTTGCCATTGTCATTCTCCTTAAAAAAGGCAGAGATGAAATGCTCTGCCTTTTGAAATTTATTTTTTGATCTTGAAAAGAAACGCAGGGAGGTGAGCCATACGCTTAAAACGCCAGGGTTCTTTAATAAGGCGGTAAAGCCACTCTAAGCTGCAGGCAATCATCCATTTGGGCGCCCGCTTGGCGGTACCGGCCAGAACGTCAAGAGTGCCGCCCAGTCCCAGCATCACACCGAGCTTCAAATCCTTTTTATGCTCAGCCATCCATTTTTCCTGCTTGGGCGCCCCTAAGCACACAAACAGCATGTCCACATTAAGGCGGTTGATCTCCTCAAGGATAGCGGGTTCGTCCTCCGGCTTAAAATAACCGTCCCGAACGCCTACGATCTGAATGGAGGAGTATTTTTTTTCTAGATTTTTTCGAGCAGTTTCCGCTATGCCGGGTTTTCCGCCCAGAAAATAAATCCGTTTTCTTTTTTCTGCCGCCGTCTGCAGAAGGTGACCTGCCAGTTCCACACCGGCAACCTTTTCTTTTAAGGGAGTTTTTAGTTTTTTGGCGATGATCATAATGCCCACTCCGTCCGGCACCACATAATCCGCTTGCAACAAAGCTGCTTTAACAGTATCGTCTTCCGTAAACATTTGCAGGATCTCTGCGTTGGGGGTCACAACGATCTTACTTTCTCGTTGCTCAAAAAAGCCGGCCACATCGGTGACAGCTTCTTGGACAGTTACATTTCGGACAGGTAATCCCAAAATTGAAACGGTCATGCTCGTCTCCTTATAGTAATAATAATTATAATAAGTATATCATTGAAGCCTTGTAATTGCAATAAGTTTTTGTTAGAATATAAATGAAGGAGGTGCTTTTATGGCCATTCATCAGGAAAACTTTTTACTCAACTCTCCTGTAGACGGTATCGCCTTGCAGGGAACCTATATTTATCCCGATGCTCCTCGTGGGATCGTACAGTTTGTTCATGGAATGGCGGAGCACCGCGGGCGCTATTTCGGTGTGATGACTGCATTGGCTGAGGCCGGCTTTGCTGCTGTGATCCACGATCATCGAGGCCATGGAGACTGCCCCTTGACCGGTCATTTCGGAGAAGGGGGCAAAGAAGGCATGATCGCCGATACGCGGCAGGTCTCCCTGCTTGCTAAAGGGAAATTTCCAAGCATTCCCTTTTGGCTTTTCGGCCATAGTATGGGCAGCTTAGTGGCTCGCTGTTACTTAAAGCGCTATGATACGGAGCTGGACGGTCTGTTTCTTTGCGGCACTCCTTACGCGCCGCCTATGGCAATCAAAGCGGCGCAGATTCTGATCGCGCTGAAGATCCCCTTTCAGGGGGACTCCCACCGTTCTCACATGATCAACGGGCTGGTGACCGGTGCTTTTAACAAGGCGATCCGGGATCCCGCCTCGCCCAATCAATGGATCTCCTATAATGAGGAAAATGTGGCGGCCTATGATGCGGATCCTCTTTGCGGTTTTTGCTTTACCTTAAGCGGCTTCAAGGGCTTGATGGGGTTGATGGCAGAGGCCTATTCGGCCAGGAACTGGAATGTCAGAAATCCTCAGCTGCCCATTCGCTTTCTTTCCGGAGAGGATGATCCCTGCCATGGCGGTGTGAAGAATTTTGATTGGGCGGCTTTGCAGCTTTATCGGTCAGGCTACGACGGGGTGGAACGGAAACTGTTTCCCGCCATGCGCCATGAGATCCTTCTGGAACAAGACCATCAAAAGGTGTATACTTATATTATTGAATCGTTAGAGGAATTTATCAAATGAGTCTTTTGGACGGCCGCCTGCAGGCGGTGTTGAATCAAATACCGGCAGGCAGTATCCTTTTGGATGTTGGCACCGACCATTGTAAGCTGCCGGCGGAAGGACTTCTTTCGGGAAGACTGAACAAAGCGTATGCTTCCGATGTGAAGGAAGGACCGTTGCAAGCGGCAGAGCGGCAGCTTTCGGCTCAAGGTCTTGCCGGGAAGGTGGAGCTTTTTTTGTCCAACGGATTGACGGCGATCCCCTTTGAAATTTTGGAGGAAGTGACTGCTGTATCGGTGGCAGGCATGGGCGGTGAGGTGATGGAGGTCATTCTCAGTACCGCACCCCTTGAACCGCCCCTTTGGATCCTGCAGCCTATGAGTGCGGTTTATGAATTGTTAGACTATTTCGGCCGGGAAGGCTATGCGGTGGTTGCAGGCGATTTGGCCCGGGACGGGGATAAATTTTACCGCATTTTTCGGGTGCAAAAAACCGGAGCATCTTATACCCCGGATTATTTCAGTATGCACCGGGGTGATCCTCTTTATCGTTCTTTTTTGGAGAAGGAGGAACGGCGGCTCTTAACCGCGCTTGACGGACTGAACCGTGCCAAAGAGCCCGATAAAAAGCGAATCGCTGAGGCGCAAGGGCTTCTTGAAAAAATCAGAAAGGCAAAAGATACATGACTGTAGAAAATATTCTGGAATTTTTAAATAAATACTGCCCCTTTTCTCTGGCAGAGGAATGGGATAATGTGGGCCTCAATGTGGGCCGCAAAACGGCTGAAGTGACCAAAGTTTTGGTAGCCTTGGATCTTACGTTGGAGACGGTGCGCGCCGCCAAGGAGATGGGGGCCCAGCTTATTGTCACCCATCATCCGCTGCTCTTTGATCCTCTTCGGCAGGTGACCGATGACGCGGTCAACGGCGAACGCATTTTGGCCTTGGCTGAGAATGGCATTGCCCACATTGCCTGCCATACCAATCTGGACGCTGCCGACGGCGGTGTCAACGATTGCTTGGCAGCGGCGCTGGGGCTTTCCGAGGTGGAGCCCTTGGGCAATCTTGCCAAGATGGGGATTTTGGATACCACCCTCTATGCCTTGGCAGATAAACTGAAAAAGGAACTGCCCTCGGAGCATTGTTTGGGAGTCTGCTGTAATGAACAGGTGCATAAGGTCGCGATCATCGGCGGCAGCGGCGGCAGTATGCTGCAGGAGGCCATTGATGCCGGATGCGACACCTTTGTGACCGGAGAATTAAAATACAATCATTTTCTTGACGGTCGGGAGCAGGGCATCAATCTGCTGACCTTCGGCCATTTTGAGACGGAATATATTGTCCTTGCCCCTCTGGCAGAGGCCCTTCAAAAGGCCTTTCCGGAGCTGGATGTGCAGCGGATGCTCCGTAAGGCACCTATGGAGTGTTTTTGATATGGCTCTGGACGCTTGTTATCTATCCTTTTTAGCAAAGGAACTGAATGAACGCCTGGCCGGCGCACGGGTGGACAAGGTCTATCAGCCGGGTAAGGATGAGGTGCTGATCCATCTGAGAGAGCAGCGGGGAAGAAGCCGTCTGCTCTTTTGCTGTACCCCCAATTGTGCCCGTATCACCCTCACCGAAAAGGAGGTGGAAAATCCTGCTCAGCCGCCTCTTTTCTGCATGGTGCTCCGCAAACACCTGATCGGGGCCAGGGTGGAGCGGGTGTTTCTGCCGGCTTTTGAGCGGGCGGTCTTTGTGGAGTTTGATGCCAAAAACGACTTTTTTGAGCCGGTAAAGAAATATCTGGTTTTAGAAATTTTAGGGAGAACCTCCAATCTGTTGCTTTTGGATGAGCAGAATAAGATCATCGATGCCATCCGCCATGTGGATCTTTCGGTGACCACCGGACGGCAGATGCTGCCGGGTCTCTTTTATGAAGCGGTTGTTCCGCAGGAAAAGAAGCCGTTTGCGGAAGCCTCGGCCGAGGATCTTTCTGCCCTTATCGCCACGGATCTGCCCTTATGGAAAGCCGTGATGGATACCTATAGCGGAATCTCTCCCATTGTGGCCAGAGAAATTGCCTATTTGACCGCAGGGCGCACCGATGCCCCTGCCAATGGGCTGACCCCCAACCAAAAAGATCAATTTAAAAAGGCTTTGACCGAGATTCCTGCCCGCTTGCGGGAGGGGAACTGCGTCCCTTGCGCGGTGCGGGAAGAGGCTACCGGAAAATGGCTGGATTTTTCCTTTTTCCCCATTACACAATACGGCGAAGCCGCTGAAACACATCATTACGAGACCCCCATCGCGCTGATCGAGGATTACTACGAAAAGAGTGCTGAGGATATCCGTTTAAAGCAAAAGACCCGGGATGTGGAGCTTTTGCTGACCCGTACTTCCGCCCGTATCGAGCGTACCATGCGGGTGCGGGAAAAGGAACTGGAGGAGGGCAAAAAGGCGGAGCATTACCGCATCTGCGGCGAGCTGTTGCAGAGCAATCTTCATCTGGCCAAGACCGGCATGACCAAGGTGACGGTGGAGAATTATTACGATGAGTGCAAGCCCTTTGAGATCCTGCTGCGGCCCGATAAAACTCCCCAGCAAAATGCGCAGCTTTATTTTAAAAAGTATAATAAAGCCAAGACCTCGGCGCGGGTGGTCGCCGAACTGGTGAAGCGGGATAAAGAGGATCTTTCGTATCTGGACAGTGTGTATCTTTCCCTTTGCGATTGCGAAACTTCAGGGGATGTAGATCAGATCCGAGAGGAGCTGATTCGTACCGGCTTTTGTAAGAATAAGCGTAAAAACGGCCCCAAGGGACAGATTTCCGGTCCAAGAAAATTTATGTCTTCCTCCGGATTCACCATTTTGGTGGGACGAAATAATGTCCAAAACGATCAGCTGACGGTAAAGCTTTCCCGCAAGGACGATCTTTGGCTCCACACCAAGGGGATCCACAGCGCCCATGTATTGGTGGTCTCCGGCGGCAAGGAGATCGATGATGAGACCATTTTGGAGGCCGCATCCGTCTGTGCCTACTACAGCAAGGGTAAGAACGCCTCTAAGGTGGAGGTGGATTACTGTCCCGTTTCCCATGTGAAAAAACCAAACGGTGCAAGACCCGGCATGGTCGTGTATGACGGTCATTACTCGGTAGTTGTAGAACCCAAATTACCCAAAACTCCGTGATTTTTCACGGAGTTTTAATATTTATAAAAATATTATAAAAACTTCTTGACTTTAGCGTGATAAAGTGATAGAATTTTTCTCAAATATCAGATAAGGAAGTATTTGAAAAAATGCAGAAGATCCGTAATGAAGAAATCGATCGGCTGTTTGAGGCCGTTTTGGCATTAAAGACCGTGGAGGAGTGTTATAACTTTTTTGAGGACGCTTGTACCATTAAGGAATTAAAGGAGATCGCTCAACGGTTTCAGGTGGCCTGCGCCCTTGAGGGCGGTATGAATTATCAGGAGGTCAATAAAGAGACCGGTGCTTCCACCGCCACCATCTGCCGGGTCAATAAATGTCTCAACTACGGAAATGACGGATACCGTACCGTTATTGACCGGCTGAAGAAGGAAGGAAAGCTGGCATGAGTAAAAGTGTCATCAAAAAAGATGAGCAGGCTATCTTCTCCTTGCGTGAACTGTATCGCAGGTACGGCTATGCCCAATATAAAATGAGCCGTTTTGAGGAATACGATCTATATGTCCGTAATAAGGATTTTTTAGTATCCGATGAGGTCATCACCTTCACTGATCATACCGGCCGTCTGTTGGCTCTTAAGCCCGACGTGACCCTCTCCATCATCAAGAATACTGAGGATCGTCCCGGTGCGGTGCAGAAGGTTTATTATAATGAGAATGTTTTTCGCGTCGCAAAAGGCACCCATTCCTTTAAAGAAATTATGCAAGCAGGGTTGGAGTGCATCGGTGATATCAGCGGCTATGAGATCGCCGAGGTGGTGCTGCTGGCCGTCCGCAGTCTCTCTCTTTTGAACGAGCGGTATATGCTGGATCTCTCTCATATGGGTCTGGTCTCTGCCATGTTGGCAGAAAGCGGTCTCTCTGAAGGCGGAAAAAGTGCGGCACTCAGTTTTATCCATCAAAAGAGCGGTCATGAATTGGCGGCCCTCTGTGAGAAAGAGGGCGTGTCGGGGACAAAGCTGCAGGCGCTTATTGATCAATGCGGCACCCCTAAAGAGGTGCTTGCCGCCATGGAGCCTCTAATGGCCACCGAGGCTGAAAAGGCCGCGTTTGCCGATTTTTCCGCCCTTTGTGAAATCCTTACCCGAAGCGGCCATGGGAAGAGCGTAAGGGTAGATTTCTCGGTCGGCAATGATATGAAATATTACAGCGGTGTTGTCTTTAAAGGCTATTTGGAAGGCGTTCCAACCGGCGTTCTTTCCGGCGGGCAGTACGATAAGCTGCTGCAAAAGCTGGGCCGCAAGAGCGGTGCCATCGGCTTTGCGGTGTATCTCGATCTTTTGGAACGGCTGGAAAAAAGCAATGAGGAGTTTGATGTGGATACCCTTCTTCTGCGGACGCCGGACGCTGATCCTGCCGCACTGGTTAAAAAAGCGGAGGAACTGTCTGCTGAGGGTAGCGTGCTGGTGGTTTCCGCCCTGCCCGAGGATGTAAAATACCGCCGTTTGATTCAATTTGAAGGAGGGAACAGCCGTGGATAAAATGGTCAATATCGCCTTGCCGAAGGGCAGACTGGGTGAGAAGGTCTACCGCCTTTTTAAAGAGGCAGGCTATGAATGTCCCTCTATTGAAGAAAATAACCGCAAGCTTATTTTTGAGAACCCTGAAAAAGGGGTGCGGTATTTTTGGGTGAAGCCCTCGGATGTTGCCATCTATGTAGAGCGGGGGGCTGCCGATATCGGTGTGGCCGGCAAGGATATTTTGCTGGAATACCGTCCCGATGTCTATGAACTTTTAGATTTGAAAATGGGGGTCTGCCGTATGGCGGTCGCCGCCAAAAAGGGATTTCGCGATCCCAAGGGAGAGACCCTTCGGGTAGCCACCAAGTTTCCCAATATCGCCGCCGCTTATTATAATGAAAAATGCCGGGATATCGATATCATCAAATTAAACGGCTCTATTGAGATCGCCCCTATTTTAGGACTTTCCGATGTGATCGTGGATATCGTGGAGACCGGTACCACCTTAAAGGAAAACGATCTGGAACCGGTGGAGACCATCGTTCCTATCAGCGCCCGTCTTATTGCCAATAAGGCGGCCTATAAATTCAAAAATCAGCAAATTACAGCCATTCGCAAGGGAATGGAGGAGCAGGTACAATGATCCGAATTTTAAATTACGAAGAATTATCCTATGACGAGATTTTTGCCAGAGAAGAGGCAAAATTCAATCCCACCGAAATCGTGGCGGAGATCATCGCCGCTGTACGGGCCGAGGGCGACAAGGCTCTTTTGGCCTACAATAAAAAGTTTGACGGCTGCGACCTGACGGTGCTTGAGGTCAGCGAGGCCGAGATCGAAGAGGCCTTTGCGGCAGTAGATCCCCGATTTTTAGAGATCCTGCGCAATGCAGAGGCAAATATCCGCGCCTTCCATCAGAAGCAGGTGCGCAATAGCTTTATTATCAATGAGACTGCAGGCGTAGTCACCGGGCAGAAGATCACCCCCATTGAGAAGGTGGGTCTTTATGTGCCCGGCGGTACCGCGGCGTATCCCTCTACCGTATTGATGGACAGTGTTCCTGCCAAAATTGCCGGCTGTAAGGAGATCGTGATGGTCACTCCGCCGGGTAAGGACGGAAAGGTCAACCCCGTGATCCTGGCGGCGGCCAAGATCGCAGGTGTGCAGCGCATCTTCAAGGTGGGCGGTGCCCAGGCGGTGGCGGCCCTGGCTTACGGTACGGAGAGTATTCCCAGAGTGGATAAGATCGTTGGTCCAGGTAATGCCTTTGTGGCTGAGGCCAAACGCCAGGTCTTCGGGCAGGTTTCTATTGACATGATCGCAGGCCCCAGCGAGATCTTGGTGGTAGCGGACGGCAAGAGCAATCCTGCCCATGCCGCCGCCGATCTGCTTTCTCAGGCAGAACACGATAAGCTGGCCAGCGCGGTTCTGGTTACCGACAGTTTGGAACTTGCCAAAGCAGTGCAGGCTGAACTGGAAAAACAGATCCCCCTGCTTTCCCGGGCTGAGATCGCCAGAGAGTCCATTGACCGCAACGGTAAAATTATCGTGGCCAAGGATCTGAAGGTCGTTATTGATATCGCCAATGAGATCGCCCCCGAGCATCTGGAGCTGATGGTGGACAATCCCTTTGATTATTTGGACGGCATTCAGCACGCCGGCTCTATCTTTATGGGCCGCTACTGTCCCGAGGCGCTGGGGGACTATTATGCCGGCCCCAATCATACCTTACCAACCAGCGGCACGGCACGGTTTTCCAGTCCGCTGTCGGTGGATGATTTTGTTAAGAAAAGCCAATACACGTATTATACCAAGGATGCGCTGATGCGGGTGGGTCAGGATGTGGCCTACTTTGCCGAGCAGGAGGGTCTTACCGCCCATGCCAGAAGCGTTACCTCCAGATTTGAGGAATAAAAATGAGCCGATACTTAAAAGCCTCCTATGAGAAGATGGAGGCCTATACCCCCGGCGAGCAGCCCCGGGATATGGAATACATTAAATTAAATACCAATGAGTCGCCGTTTGCTCCCGCTCCCTCGGTGGTGGAGGCCATGACGGCGGAGCAGGTGGAGCTGCTGCGGCTGTATTCCGACCCTACCGGAAAATCCTTAAAGGAAAAGCTGGCCGGTCTTTATGGGGTCAAGCCGGAGAATATTTTCCTCTCCAACGGTTCCGATGACATCCTGAACTTCGCCTTTATGGCCTACGGTCAGGACGGCGCGGTCTTTCCCGATATCACCTATGGCTTTTACCCGGTATTCGGTGAATTGCACCAAGTGGAATTCGATGAAAAACCGCTGAACGCCGATTTCACCGTCAACAAAGAGGATTATTTAAATCAGAATAAACTCATTGTAATCGCCAATCCCAATGCCCCCACCGGCATCAGCCTGGATCATGCGGCCATCGAGGAGATCTTAAAATCCAATCCCGACGGAGTGGTGGTGATCGACGAAGCCTATGTGGATTTCGGCGGTAAGAGTGTATATCCTCTGATTGAACAATATGAAAATTTGCTGGTGGTGCGTACCTTTTCCAAGTCGAGATGCTTAGCAGGCGGTCGGTTGGGCTATGCCATTGCTCCTGCCGCGCTGATCGAAGATCTGGAGAAGATCAAGTATTCCACCAACCCTTACAATATCAACCGCCTGACCCTCCTTTTGGGAGAGAGAACGGTGGAGGCGGAACCCTATTATCAGGAAAAATGCCGAGAGATCATCCGGGTGCGGGAAAAGACGGCGGCAGAGCTGAAAGCATTGGGTTTTGAAGTCCTGCCCTCCGATGCCAACTTTATCTTTGCCAAGACGTCCGCCATGGACGGTGCGTCCCTCTATTCGGAATTGAAAAAGAGAGGGATCTTAGTCCGGCATTTTACCAAGGAAAGAATCAAGGATTTTAACCGCATTACCATCGGCACCGAGAGCCAGATGGCGCAGTTTATTGAAACAGTAAAGGAGATCATCCAATGAGAAGTGCAACTGTAAACCGCAAAACAGCGGAGACCGATATTCATCTCCGCTTGAATTTAGACGGCAGCGGAAAAAGTGCCGTTTCCACCGGCTGCGGCTTTTTGGATCATATGTTGACCCTTTTTGCCGCTCACGGGAAGTTTGATCTGGAGCTGACCTGCCGAGGGGATACCCATGTGGATGATCATCATACGGTGGAGGATGTAGGTATCTGTCTCGGCAAGGCCTTTGATGAGGCGTTGGGTGAGAAACGGGGCATCAACCGCTACGGCAGTTTTATTTTGCCTATGGATGAAGCTCTGATCCTCGCCGCCACGGATCTTTCCGGCAGAAGCTATTTAGGCTTTGCGCTGGAGATCCCTTCTCAGAAGATCGGCACCTTTGATACGGAGCTGGTAGAAGAATTTTTCTTAGGCTTTGTCCGTCAGTGTCCCATGAGCCTGCATATCCGCAAAATGGCAGGGACCAATTCTCACCATATCGCAGAGGGGGTCTTTAAGTCTGTGGCCCGCGCTCTTAAGGCGGCGGTTGCTTTGGATGGCTCTGATGCGATCCCATCGACCAAAGGAGTTCTTTCATGATCGGAATTATCGACTATGGCTGCGGCAATCTTTTTTCCCTGAAATCCTCCTTTGAGGCGATCGGGGAAGAGGTGTTTGTCAGCGGCGATGCGGCAAAACTTCAAAAAGCCGATCGGCTGGTGCTCCCCGGTGTGGGTGCCTTCGGCGATGCGGCACATAAATTGAAAACCAGCGGGTTGGATAGGTTTGTGAAAGAGCAGGCGGCATCCGGTAAGCCGCTCATGGGTATCTGCCTTGGAATGCAGATGCTTTTTGAAAAAAGCTATGAGTACGGGGTGCATGAGGGTTTAGGACTTCTTAAAGGGCAGGTCGTGCCCATGGAGGGCGTATTGTCTGCCGACCTGAAGATCCCCCATATCGGCTGGAACGGATTGCACCTTATGCAGCCGGATTGCCCTCTTTTTAAAAATATAGGGGAAGGCGACCATGTGTATTTTGTGCATTCCTTCTATGCAGAAGGGTGCAAAGAGTCTTTGGCCGCCACCGCTGAATACGGAAGGGAGCTGACAGCAGCAGTTGCCAAGGGTAATATCTTTGGCTGCCAGTTCCATCCCGAAAAGAGCGGCAAGATCGGACTTGCAATTTTGAAAGCCTTTAGTGAGGTATAATCAATGAATATATTTCCCGCGATCGATCTGGTGGGCGGTAAGGCGGTGCGCCTCTTTAAAGGGGACTATGCCCAAATGACCGTCTACAGTGAGGATCCCGCTGCCGTTGCGGCGGATTTTGAACGAGCAGGGGCGAAGTTCCTGCATCTGGTGGATCTGGAGGGCGCCAAAAGCGGTGTTCCCGCCAATCTGCCCACGATTAAGAAGATTTTAGAGACCACCGACCTCTTTGTGGAGGTGGGGGGCGGTATCCGCAATATGGAGATCGCCGAAACCTATCTTTCCGCCGGGGTGGATCGGGTGATCTTAGGTACCGCCGCGGTGACCGACGAGGCTTTCCTGAAAGAGGCGCTGGCCAAATACGGCGAAAGGATCGCCGTAGGAGTCGACCTTAAGGACGGCTGTGTAGCTATCAAGGGCTGGACGGAAAAATCTGACCTTACCGCCGATGCCTTTTTTGAAAAAATGCAGGCGCTGGGCGTTAAAACCATCATCTGCACCGATATCTCCAAGGACGGCGCTATGCAGGGCACCAATCGGCAGCTCTATAACGAGCTGAGCCGCAAATATGCCATCGATCTGATCGCTTCCGGAGGGGTTTCGTCTATTGATGATATCAAAGCCCTCCGGAAGATGGAGCTTTACGGTGCGATCATCGGCAAGGCCTATTATATCGGGGCGATTGATTTAAGCAGCGCGATCGAGGTGGCAAAATGATTACAAAACGCATTATTCCTTGTCTGGACGTCCGCAACGGACGGGTGGTCAAAGGAGTCAATTTTGAAGGACTTTCCGATGTTTCCTCTCCCGTGGAGTTGGGAAAGTATTACAGCGATAACGGTGCCGATGAACTGGTGTTCTACGATATTACCGCCTCCGCAGAAGGCAGAGCCTTATTCACCGATATTCTGACGGAGGTTGCCAAAACCATTTTTATCCCCTTAACGGTGGGCGGCGGTATCAATACCCTGGAGGATTTCGATCGGGTGTTAAAGTGCGGGGCCGATAAGGTCAGTGTTAATTCCGGTGCTATCCGTAATCCCGATTTGATTACACAGGCGGCTAAAAAATACGGTGACCAGTGCGTGGTCCTTTCCGCTGATGTGAAACGGGTGAACGGCGTCTACCGGGTCTTTGCCAAAGGAGGCAGAGAAAACACCGGTATGGAAGCCATCCGCTGGATCAAGTCCTGCGTGGAGCGGGGGGCCGGTGAGGTAGTACTCAATTCCATCGATACGGACGGTGTCAAGGGCGGCTTTGATTTGGAAATGCTGGATGCGGTGTGCAATGTGGTAAATGTACCGGTCATTGCATCGGGCGGAGCCGGCTGTAAGGAGGATTTTATTACCCTCTTTAACACCCTGCCTAAGGTGGATGCAGGTCTTGCGGCCTCCATCTTCCATTTCGGTGAGGTGGAGATTGCAGATCTCAAGAAAACATTACAGGAAAACGGCATTAATGTGAGGTTATGATCATGGTAAAAATAGACGAATTGAAATTTGACGAAAAGGGTCTGATCCCCGCCATTGTGGTGGATGCTGAAAGCGGCAAGGTGCTGACGCTGGCATATATGAATCAGGAGAGCCTGAAGATCTCCCTGGAGAAGGGATTGACCTGTTTTTGGAGCCGCTCCCGTCAGGAGCTCTGGCTTAAAGGAGAGACCAGCGGAAATTATCAGCATATCGTGTCCATTACTGCCGATTGCGATAAAGACGCATTGGTAGTAATGGTAAAAAAGGACGGCCCTGCCTGCCATTTAGGCACCGATTCCTGCTTTACGCAGGAACTGTATACAAGCGGCAAGGAGCCCTTCTCTCCGGAGGGTCTTTATGCGCTTTTAAAGGAGCGAAAAGAGACTTTGCCCGAAGGGTCTTATACGACCTATCTTTTCCAGAATGGTCTGGATAAGATCCTAAAAAAGGTGGGTGAGGAGTCCACTGAGGTCATCATTGCCGGTAAGGCCGAGGATAAAAAAGAGACCGTCTATGAGATCGCCGATCTGGCCTACCATATTATGGTATTAATGGTAGAGATGGGGATTTCGGTGGAGGATATTCGCAAGGAGTTGGCCGGCCGCCATGTGATCGATCATAAAGTAAAACAGGAGAAGATGGTATGATGCTCTCGGATTTTCATATCCATACTAAATTTTGCGACGGGAATGATACTCCCGAAGAAATGATCGAGACGGCGATTGAGCGGGGCTTTTCCGTCCTTGGCTTTTCCATGCACAGTCCTTCCGTAAACTATGGAGATTGGGTCATTCATCCCGAGCGTGCGGCGGAGTACCGCAAGGAGATCGCACGCTTAAAGGAGAAGTATGCAGGCAAGCTGACGATCCTTTGCGGCATCGAGCAGGACTCCGATTGTACCGAGTCCACCGAGCCTTATGAGTATGTGATTGCCAGTGTTCACGGGGTAAAGGATCCCAACGGAAAACGCTGGGAGATGGATTGGAGCATCGACCATTTAAAGGAGGCCTTCGGTGCCTTCGGCGGGGATCCGTATGCCTTGCTGGAGTCCTATTATGAGCGGGTGGGCAATCTCACCGGCGGTGATATCATCGGCCATTTTGATCTTTGCACCAAATATTTGGAGCGGGAGCCGCTCTTTGATCCCGATCATCCCCGCTACCGCGAGGCTGCGGAGACTGCCATCAAAAAACTTATTCCCACAGGCATGCTCTTTGAGATCAATGAGGGCGCTATGTCCCGCGGGTATCGGACTTCCCCGTATCCTGCGAAACCTCTGCTGCGTTCCATCTATGAGCGGGGCGGCGAGATCATCTTTAACGGGGACTGCCATGACCGTCGGTTTTTAGGCTGTTCCCGGGAGCAGTCGGTGGCTTTGGCTAAAGCATGCGGCTTTACCCGATCCGTGATCCTAACTCCCTCCGGCAGAGAGTATATGGATTTTTAATAGAAGTTTAATGGGCTTTTCGGTTGACGAAAAGCCCTTTTTATTTCATAATAGAGTTATAGAATGAATGTGAGGTTCCAAAGGATGCCGCTGAATGCTAAAACCATACGGGCACAATTGAATATGCTGCGGCCGCTGCTGGCCAGCTGCTCCCTTAAGACTATGCGCAAGGGACAGGATAAGCTGGGCGAGCTAATGGAGGCGATGCACCGTAAACAGGTGCATATTAAAAAGCATCCCTTCGAGCAATTTGAAGGGGCTTGGGTACTGCCTTATGACGAGCGTCGGCAGGGGGTTCTTCTGTATCTTCATGGCGGCGGTTATACCTGCGGCGGACTGGATTATGCATTAGGCTTTGGCTCTATGCTGGCATCTCAGACCGGTACCCGGGTCTTTTGCGCCGCCTATCGGTTGGCGCCGGAGCATCGTTTTCCGGCTGCGCTGGAGGATGCGGAGACCGCTTACCGTTACCTTTTGGAAAAGGGCTATGCTCCTGAGCATATCACCCTTTCCGGGGAGAGCGCCGGCGGCGGACTTTGCTATGCCCTTTGTCTTTGCTTACGGGACGTCGGTTTGCCTATGCCCGCAGGGATTATCGGTGTTTCCCCCTGGACGGATCTCACTGCCTCGGGGTCCTCGTATGCAACCAATAAAGCAGCGGATCCCTCTATGACGGTAGAGATGCTGGATTTCTTTGCAGAGAGTTATACCGATGATCGGCAGGATCCCTTTGTCTCTCCACTCTTTGCCGATCTTACCGGAATGCCGCCCTCGCTGCTGTTTGTGGGCGGTGATGAGATCATGCTTAGTGATACAGAGGAACTTCATTATCGTCTTTTGGAGGCCGGCTGTAAAAGCCGACTGCAGATCGCCGCTCAGCGGTGGCATGGTTATGTGCTCTACGGTCTTTCAGAGGATCGAAAGGACTTTTTACTTATTAACCGTTTTTTAAATCAGGTTATGGCAAAAGAGGATAAGCTGCGATGGATGCGGCTGGATAATGCCGCCAAAATCTATCCTGCCGCCCGGCGGCAGAGGTGGAGCAATGTATTCCGCCTTTCGGCCACCTTAAAAGAGACGGTAGATAAAGAGATCCTACAATCGGCGGTGGATATTACCGCCCGAAGATTTCCGTCTATTGCGGTGCGGCTGCGGAGAGGTGTTTTCTGGTATTACCTACAGCAGCTCTCCCATGCACCTAAGGTGCGGGAGGACAGCAGTTATCCCCTTACGTGGATGTCCAAAAAAGAAACCCGCCAATGCGCGGTGCGGGTGCTTTATTATGAAAACCGTATTGCGGTGGAGATCTTCCATTCCCTGACCGACGGTACCGGCGCGCTGATCTTCCTAAAGAGCTTGGTGGCAGAATACCTGCAGCAAAAATACGGTGTTGCCATCCCGGCCGCGGAGGGGGTTTTAGGCCGCCTGGAGGAACCCTCGGAGGCAGAATTGGAGGATAGCTTCCAAAAATATGCGGGCAACCGCTCCGCCAGCCGAAAAGAGGATACCGCCTGGCATTTAGGCGGCACTCCGGAACCGGCAGGCTTTTTGAATCTTACCTGCTTTCAATTACCGGTACAAGCGGCGCTGGAGAAAGCCCATGAATACGGGGTCAGCCTCACCGCCTTTCTGACCGCGGTGATGATGCAGGCACTGCAGAATTGGCAGAAGGAGCTGGTGCCGAATATGAAAAAAAGAAAACCCATCAAGGTCTTGATCCCGGTCAATCTCCGCAAATTGTTCCCCAGCCGTTCCTTGCGGAATTTTGCTATGTATACCACCCCTGAGATCCAACCCCGTCTGGGGGAATATGATTTCAAGGAGATCTGCAAGGTCGTCCATCATTGGATGGGCGCGGAGATCACCCCCAAGCAGATGGGCATGATGATCGAGACCAATGTGAAAAGCGAGCGGATCATGGCGGTGCGCCTCTTGCCGCTGTTTATTAAAAATTTCGTAATGAAAGCCATTTTTGATACGGTGGGAGAATGCAAATCCTGCCTGAGCCTTTCTAATTTAGGAGTGGTAAAACTGCCGAAAGAGATGAAAACCTTTGTGGAGCGACTGGACTTCATTTTGGGTGTTCAGGCAACGGCGCCTTATAATTGCGGAGTGCTCTCCTATGGCGATACCTTGTATTTTAATTTCATTCGAAATGTAAAAGAGTCGGATTTGGAATATCATTTTTATAAAGTGCTGCGGGAATTGGATATCCCCGCGGAAGTACAAACGAACAGGAGTTAAAGGATGTATTGTATTAATTGCGGCGTGAAATTAGCCGACACCGAAAAGCAATGTCCTCTTTGCAATACCACTGTCTATCATCCCGATCTAAAGCGGGAAGAGGGAGCGCCCCTCTATCCGCCTAAAAAGGTGCCCGCGCCGGAGGTGCGTTCTCGCCTTTGGATGATCATTATAACGGTGCTGTTTTTCCTGCCCTGCCCCACTTTGCTTCTTTGCGATCTGCAGATCAATAAGGAATGGACCTGGGCGGGCTATGCCATCGGTGCGCTGGCGCTGATCTATGAGCTGTTGGTATTACCCTTTTGGTTTAAGCGACCCAATCCGGTGATCTTTGTGCCCTGCGGCTTTGCCGCCGTGGGCGCGTACCTTTGGTACATTAATTTTGCCACCGCCGGGAATTGGTTTATTCGCTTTGCCCTGCCGATGACGGCGGGCTTCTGCCTCATTACCACCGCTGTTGTAGCATTGACCCGCTACCTTAAAAAGGGCAGACTCTATGTCTGCGGCGGTGCTTTTATGGCACTGGGTGGTATGATGCTCTTGGCAGAATTTTTACTGAATATCACCTTCGGTAACATCCACTTTATTGGCTGGTCGTTCCACCCGCTGATCGCCCTCTTTCTATTGGGCGGATTACTGATTTTCCTCGCGATCTGCCGACCGGCCAGGGAGACGATGGAGCGAAAGTTTTTTATTTAATAAAAGACCCGATGACAAACTGAAGAAATCCATGATTTGAAGACTCTTAAAAAAGATTGCACTTATAAAAAACGATGGCTAAAAGCCATCGTTTATTTTTTAAATTTGATAGAAAAAGTACTTCCTTTTCCGAGAGAGGACAATACCGAAATAGTGCCGCCCTGGCTTTCGGTAATGAGCTTGGCAATGGAAAGTCCTAAGCCGAAGCCTTTTTCATTATGGGAGCTATCGCCTTTATAAAACCGCTCGAAGATGTGGGCGGCGATCTCCTCGCTCATGCCGGTGCCGTTATCAGTGATCGCAAGGTATGCATGAGTCTCATCCTCCGAAAGGTCAATGGAGATACGGCCCTGCTTAGCGGTGAATTTTACTGCGTTATCCAAAAGGATAGTCAGTAACTGGCGAACCAAATGGGGATCGCAGACACCCTTGGCTTCGCCGCTTAGGGAAAACTGTTTTTCCGGGTGGATGGTCTTGAAATCCTGCAAGACCTCTTTGCAGACGGGGGAGAGGGCATTCTCGGAAAGCTCCAGCTGCAGGCTGCCGTTTTCACTGCGGGTAATATAAAGCAGTCGCTCAAGAAGGGTCTGCATATTGGCAGATTGGGTCACAATGGCGTCCAGCGCCTCTTGTCGGATGACGGGATCCTCGGCGCCCCAACGGGAAAGGATATCGCTGTAGCCGCTGATGATGGCGAGAGGAGTTCTCAGTTCATGAGAAGCATCGGAAACAAACTGTTTTTGCCTTAGATATGCATCCTCGATCTTATCCAGCATCCGATTGTAGGAATCTACGACCTCCCGCAGCTCCGTGCGGATATTGTCGGTGGAGAGTCTGGCGGAAAGATCGGCAGAGGAGACCTCGTTCATGGCGCGACTCAATACGCCGATGGGGCGCAACAGACTACGGGCGGTACGGTAGCCTACAAAGTAGCTGATGGTCAGCACCAGCACCGCCGAGATCAGCATAATATTGACTACGATGGAGAGAAAAGCGTTCTCTGCATTCATGCTTTTGGCCAGATTGAGCGAATATCCGTCCTCCCGGACAGTGTAGATCAGAAAATTTTCGGTCTGATAGCGAAAGGAAAAGGGTTTTTCATAGGTGCGGTTATAGGGCAGGTGTTCGGAAAAATCCTCCATTCCGTAGGAATAGACCGGGGTACCGTCCTCGGTATAGAGGGCAATATTCATGTCGTTTTCCTCCGCCACTGCTTTGGCAAGCTCTTGCTGCAGCTGACCGGCCTTTAAAGTGTTGGCGACGGTCGTCAAGGAGTCGGTGGCCCGTTTGTCAATGGTATAACCGGTAGCAATGATGACCAGAAGGCTTTGCAGCAATGCAAATCCAAAAAAGATCAGTACATAACTTAAAGTCAGGTTTCCGGAAAGAGATTCCGGTACCCGCTCGGTCACGATCTTAACCACGCTGTCTAATTGATCCCGCTTTTTCTTTTTAAGAATATTGAGCTTTTCCAGATAAATGGATTTTTGCAAAAAGGCCTCTTTTTTATAATCCCGCTTTGCGGCTTTAAGCGCTTTTTTAATAGATATTTTATTGCCCTTTTCAGCGGTTTTTTTCTTATAGAGAAGCTCTTCTTTTTTTGCACGGTACGCATATTTGCGCTTGGTTTTTCCGTTTTTAAAGTTCAGCTTCAGTTCTTTTTTGAGGCGTTTGAAGTCGGCCTTGATCTGTTTTTTATTCATGATCGGCACCAAAGGCGTAGCCGAGGCCTCTTACGGTACGGAAGTAACGGACACCGAATCGGTCGTCGATCTTGGAGCGCAGGTAGCGGATATAGACATCCACCAAATTGGTGTCACCCATATAATCGTAGCCCCAGACCTCTTTTAGAATCTGTTCCCGGGTACAAACAGCATCGCCCTGCTCCATGAAATAGACCAGCAGTTCAAATTCCTTGCGGGTGAGAGAAAGCTCTTCTTCCTTAAAAAAGACCCGTGCAGTCAGGCGGTCGGCCCTGAGATCTCCTGCATAAAGAGTGGCGGAGTCTTTGGTCTCCGGCTTGCGGCGTAAAGCCGCCCGTACTCTTGCAGTCAGTTCCCGCATGGCGAAGGGCTTGCAGAGGTAATCGTCTGCTCCCAGATCCAGGCCCTGAACGCGAGCGTCCAGATCTCCTTTGGCGGTGAGGATCACCACCGCCACCTGTGAGCGCTCCCGCAGTTGTGAAAGCACCGAAAAGCCGTCTAATTTGGGCAGCATCAGATCCAGAAGGATCAGATCATATCCGCCGGAAAGAGCAGCAGTAAGGCCTGTTTCTCCGTCGTGCGTGCAGTCACAGCTATAGCCTTCCCGCGTCAGCTCCAGTTGGATCATTCTTGCAATATTTACTTCATCTTCGATCACTAAGATCTTTTCCATGATGATTTCTCCATAATAATGATTTATTATAGGATAGCATATTTTAAGTGAATTGACAATCTATTTTTATATATGTTAAAATGATGAAGAGGTGAAATATGGTGAAACGCATTCTGATCATCGAAGACGATCGCAGTATTTTGGATATTGTGGCATTTAATCTGGAAAAGGAAGGCTATGAGGTGGTCTTGGCCTCCGACGGCGAGGAAGGCCTTGTGACCTTTGCGGCCCAGCATTTTGATCTGGTGCTGCTGGATATCATGATGCCAAAATTAGACGGCCTTTCGGTGCTGGACGCGATTCGTGCGCGCGCCGATGTTCCGGTAATCATTATGAGCGCAAAGACCGCTGAGGATGATCGGCTGGATGGGTTTGCCCGGCAGGCGGATGATTACATCTGCAAGCCTTTTTCCGTCAAAGAATTAGTGATGCGGGTGAAGGTGCACCTTTCCCGCTTTGAAAAAAGTAAGGGGGAGCAGCTTCGCCTTATTTGGGGTGATTTTGAGCTGGATGAGCGGAATAAGACCGTTTTTCGGAATGGACTGCCGGTCTCCTTCTCCAAAAAGGAGTTTCAGTTGATCCTGCTCTTTGCCAAAAATCGGAATCGGGTATATACCCGGGAAGAGCTGATGCAGCTGGTCTGGGGTTATTCCCCGTCTCAGCCGGAGGATCGCACGGTAGATGTTGCCATTCGGCGTCTGCGGGAAAAGATGGAGGAGGATCCCTCCCATCCCCGCTATATCATCAGTAAGCGGGGTATCGGCTATCAGGCGGGGATCGAAAAATGAAAAGACATCTGCGTTATCGGCTGATGGTGCTGATGCTGGCTTTGGTGGCCGTAGTGGTGCTGTTTGTGGGTGTACTGCTGTTTGCTAATATCGGCATCGATTACAACCGGAATTTTTATGAGGATATGGAAGAGGTGGCCAAGGTGGCCAGCTTTTTTGATACCAATGAAACGGAATTTCAGTATCTGAAGGATGCGCTGAACCAGGAGGATCTGTTGGATCCCTCCCGCACCGACCGTAGTTATTATCTTCTGCGGGGCGAGACCGTGATCTACAGCAATGCCCCCGGCGGCATGATCCAAAAGACCCATAATCTGCTGGGTGCTGTGGCTGGGGAGGAAAATAAGCAGGCGGGCCTTTTTGATGAGGTGTTGGACTTTGCTTATTCCCTGGAGGCGGAGGGGTATACCTTTTATGTGGTAGACCATCGCACCGAGCTGATGGAGACTATGCGGGCGTATTTGGGACTTTTTGCTCAGGTGTTGCTTTTAGGCACTATGCTGACGGTGATTCTTTCCTTTGTATTTTCCCAAAGATTTCTGATTCCGATCCAAAAGCTGACCGAAGGGGCTAAAACCATGGCGGCCGAAGGGGATTTTACCCGTATTGCCATCGCCGCAAACGATGAGGTGGGTGAGCTGACTCGGGTGTTTAATGAAATGGGCACCCGGATCACAAAGAATATTAAAATGCTGCAGGCGTTGCTGCAAAATATTCCGAAACCGTTGTTTGCAGTCAATCGGCAGGGCGAGACGGTTCATTCCAATGAGGCGTTCCGTCTGCTTTTTGAAAAGGAGCCACCCTTATCCCTTTTTACCGAGGGGCATGAGGAGGAAAGCCGCTTTATGATCCGGGCAGAGGGACGGTATTTCTGCGTTTACCGCAGTCTCCTGCTGATGGAGGACGGTGCCGAGGCTACCCTCTTTTTGCTGGATGATATTACCGAATCGGAGCAGCTGGAGCAGGAGCGGAAACAATTTGTAGCCGATGTGTCCCATGAACTGAAAACGCCCTTGACGGTCATCAAAAGCTATAGCGAAACACTTATAGAGGAAGACCTGGACGGGGAAACTGCCAAGCGTTTTCTTTCGGTTATCGAAAAATCTACCGATCAGATGAATGTGATGGTCAATCAGCTTTTGGAGTTGATCACCACCGAGAACGCTCCAAAAGGAGCCAAGGAGCCTTTGGATCTTGCTGCGGCCATCCGCGAGACGGCGGATGCTATGGTTCTTGAGATACGCAAAAAGGAGCTGACCTGCAGCTTGAACCTGCCGATGGAACGGATACTGATCTGTGAGCCGGATAAGGTGCGTCGGGTGCTGGTCAATCTTTTGAGTAACAGTATTAAATATTCCAATCCCGGCGGAACGGTGACGTTGACCTTGGCAGAGGCCGAGGGAGGGGTGACTTTTGCAGTAGAGGATGAGGGGATCGGCATTGAGAAAAAGCATTTGCCTCATCTTTTTGATAAGTTTTACCGGGTGGATAAGGCACGCAGCCGGGAGACCGGAGGGACCGGATTGGGACTTTCCATCGTCAAGTCCATCATGGACAGCCTGGGCGGTACGGTTCGGGTGGAAAGTGTTTTCGGAAAAGGAAGTATTTTTACCTGCTATTTTCCCGATTGATTTTTAGCAGGAACTGTGGTAGACTATATCCAGACTGAAAAAGGAGTTTTGAACATGGCAAACGAATACGGAAACGATTTTGTTGTTCTCACCGATGAAACCGGTCGGGAGATCGAATTTGAAGTCCTCGGCAGCGTTGATTGCGACGGGATCACCTATGTGGGTCTTGTGGAGCAGTTTGACGACCCCCAGGCACAACTGGAGAGCGACGGCCGGATGATCGTCCTCAAAGCCATTGAAGACGATAACGGCGAAGAGCTTTTAGTGACCATCGACGATGAAGAATTAGCTTCAGTATTACCTGCATTCGAGGAAGCTCTCGGTGAGGAATACGATATCGAAGGCGAGGAATAATCCTCGCTGAAAACCATAAACTACGGATACCCTGCGATGTTCGTGGTCTGCACTTATTTGAGCCTACACTTATGATACGGGATCGCGTCTCGGGCAACTGTGTGCATGCCGGCTCTGGCAAAGGCCAATGTCGGAAGCCTATGAAGTTGACCCGGCAAAAACCCACCTTGAACTTCGTTCGGGGTCAACACGGTGCAGTGTCACGGCATATGCGGGGCTTTTCCATTTCTTCAGAGCTTTGTTAAAATGGAAAGGGAAAGTTTAATATATGGATCGATTTTTAAGAACAAAAGCTTTAATAGGACAAGAGGCCTTTGACCGTTTGCAGAATGCCCATATCGTTGTGGTGGGTGCAGGCGGTGTGGGCGGCGCAGCGCTGGAGGGGCTGGCACGGGCAGGAATCGGAAGGATCACCGTTATCGATCCCGATGTGTTCAGCGTTTCCAACTGCAACCGCCAGATCCTGGCGCTTTCCTCCACCGTCGGGCGCTCCAAAGCAGAGGTTGCCGGGGAGCGTTGCCATGCGATCAACCCCCAGCTGAAGATCACCGCCCTCTCGGAAAAAATAGCAGCGGAGAATATTGACACATTGATGTCCATCGATGTGGATTTCATTGCCGATTGTATCGACGATGCGCCGGCGAAGGAAGCCATCGCCGCCTTTTGTAAAGAGCATAAGATCCCTCTGCTGATGTGCATGGGCACCGGCAATCGTCTTTCCTCTGAGGGCATGAGGATCGTGAATTTTGAGAAGACTGAAAATTGCCCGCTGGCCAAAAAAATGCGTTTGGCGCTTCGTAAAAGCGGTTTTCGCAGGGTGCGGTGTCTTTATTCCATGGCTCCTGCTGTGAGTGTAGCGCCCATTGATGAGGCGGGCAAACGAACTGTGGGTTCCATCTCCTTTGTGCCGCCGGTGGCCGGCTACCGTATGGCGGAGCATATTCTCTTAAGACTGATTGAAGAAAAAACCGAAGAAGATATTCCGGAATAATTAAAAAATTAGCACTCTCGACGCGAGAGTGCTAATTTTTACAGTTTGTTCATATTTTCGCAACACAAAATCTGATTTTGGATACTATAATAAAAACTGTCAAAAGGAAATGACAAAATATAAAAAGAAAAGAGATGAGTTCCGATGGGTTGTGTAAAAAGTCCGACAGAACCGACTCGGTCGATGAACGCAATTTATAAAATCAGATTTTGGAGGTAATTATGATGTTTGAACTTACACGCAGAAACAATAACCATCAGGCAACGGTTTATAATCCTTTCCGTGAGCTGGAGGAGTTTGAAAGAAGATTTTTTGGAGATCCGTTCGGCTCCTTTTTCGGAACGCCGGAGCTTGCGGCATTTAAAACCGATGTGATCGATGAGGGCGATCATTATCTGCTGGAGGCAGACCTTCCCGGCTTTGAGAAAAAGGATATTCAGTTGGATATCAACGGTGATACTCTATCCATCCATGCGGAGCGTCATTCGAAGGTGGAAGAAAAAGAGAAGGATAAGGTAGTCCGTGTGGAGCGGTCCTACGGTTCCTATAGCCGACAGTTTGATCTTTCCGCCGTGGATTCCGATCGGATCAAGGCAACCTATGAAAACGGTGTTCTAAAGCTGATCCTCCCGAAAAAGGAGTTGAAGGCTTCCGAAGGAAGACGGTTGGAAATTGAATAAGTACAGCCCCGAAGTGTTACGCTTCGGGGCTCTTTTCATTCTACTGCGGTAACGGTTAGGTGGGGAGAGGGTTGGTGAGTTTTTCCTCCAGATAGGCTTGCAAAAATTGGTTGATCTCCTCCAAGGGATTATTGCGGTCGGAGATCCGTAAGGTGAAATAGGGCTTGGCGCCCATGGAATAGAGCACGCGGCCCTTGAGCTTTTTGGTCAGTCCCGCCAGCAGCCGGGGGGTAGCCTCTTCGGTGAAGAAGAGCACCGCCTCCTGCTTTTGTTTGATATCCCGGATACCGCCTTTTTTCGCCATGGCACGCAAAAGGGCGATCTTCATCAGGTTAAGAATACTTTCCGGAGGATCGGAGAATCGGTCACAAAGCTCATCGGTCATATCCTCAAAATCTTCTTTGGTTTCGATGGCGGCGATCTTTTTGTAAAGGTCGATCCGCATTTTTTCGGCCGGTACATAGGATTTGGGGATAAAGGCGCTGACCGAGATATCCACCGCACAATCGAATTCTTGGGGCTCTTCCTTGCCCTGCTCCTCAAAGACCGCCTCTTTTAAGATCCGCATATACATATCGTAGCCGACGATATTCATCTGGCCGTGCTGTTTTTCGCCCAAAAGGGCGCCGGCGCCCCGAATCTCCAGATCCCGCATGGCGATCTTCAAGCCGCTGCCGAACTCGGTGAATTCCCGAATGGTGGCCAGCCGCTTGGAGGCCACTTCGTTAACAATGCTGCCCTGCCGATAGGTGAGGTAGGCATAAGCGCGAGTACTGCTTCTGCCCACCCGTCCGCGGATCTGGTGCAACTGAGAAAGACCCAACCGATCCGCATCCTCGATGATGAGGGTGTTGGCGAAGGCTACGTCGATACCGGTCTCGATGATGGTGGTACAGATGAAAATATCGATCTCATGGTTCAAGACCTTTTCCCAGGTCTTCTCCAGTTCGGTGCCGGTCATCCGGCCGTGGGCGGTGGCAATACGGGCGTCGGGCAGGCGTTCCTGCAGGCGGGAGGCAATGCCGTCCAGTGCCTCGATATCATTTTTCATATAAAAGACACAGCCGCCCCGTTTGAGTTCCCGCGCAATGGCAGAGACAAGAATATCACGGTCATATTCCAAAACATAGGTAGTCACCGGCTGACGGTCGGCAGGGGGATCCTCAATGATGGAGAGATCCCGAATGCCGGAAAGTGCCATATTGAGAGTGCGGGGGATGGGGGTGGCGCTCATGGTCAGCACATCCACGCCCACCGAAAGCTCCTTGATTTTTTCCTTGTGCTTGACGCCGAACCGCTGTTCCTCGTCGATGACCAGAAGACCCAGCTTTTTGAATTTAATATCGGATGAGAGCAGCCGATGGGTGCCGATGATGATGTCGGTCTTGCCGCTTTCAAGATCCGCTAAGATCTTTTTGATTTCTTTTGGGGTGCGGAAACGGTTTAAGACGGCTGCCTCAATGGGAAAGTCGGAAAAACGTTCCTTTACGGTGAGAAAATGCTGTTCGGAAAGGATGGTGGTGGGGCAGAGGATAGCCACCTGAAAGCCATTATCCACCGCCTTGAAGGCGGCTCGCAGAGCCACTTCCGTTTTGCCGAAGCCTACATCGCCGCAAAGAAGACGATCCATAGGATAGGGTTGTTCCATATCTGTTTTGATCTCTTCCACGCAGCGGATCTGATCTTCTGTTTCCTCATAGGGGAACTGTTCTTCAAACCGCAGCTGCCAATCGGTATCGGGATCACAGGGATTGCCGGGGGCATTGAGTCGCTTGGCATAAAGCTCGATGAGCTCTTTGGCAATTTCTCTCGATTGATTTTTAACCTTGGCTTTGGTCTTTTCCCAGGCGGAGCCGCCTAAGCGGGAAAGTTTGACCGTTTTATCCTCGGCAGTACCGATATATTTGGAGATCAAGTCTAATTGGGGGCAGGGGACAAAAAGCGTGTCGCCCTTATCGTAGCCGATGACGATATAATCCTTGGTGACTCCTTGATTTTCTACCTGGCGGATGCCTTTGTAGACACCGATACCGTGGGATACATGAACTACCAGGTCGCCGACCGAAAGGTCATTAAAGGAGCGGATCTTTTCGCCCTTTGGATGGCTTCTGCGGCGGGTACGCCCGTTTTTTTTGCCGCCGTCGGAAAGCAGTAGGATCTTGGCATCGGGGAACCGCAGATTAAAGCTTAATACGGTGTTCAGGCAACAAACTGCACCGGCTTTCGGCTTGTCGGAAACCGGGATATGCTGCTCGGTGAGGGTGGCCTTGCGTTCCTCTTTTCGCTCACCGGAAAGAAGAACGGTATATTTTTCTTCGCAGGCAGTTTTTAACTC
This sequence comes from Clostridia bacterium, assembly GCA_017482195.1. Taxonomy (GTDB): domain Bacteria; phylum Bacillota; class Clostridia; order Oscillospirales; family QAKW01; genus QAKW01. The sequence continues at coordinate 12,755 of JAFUNM010000037.1, read as the reverse complement.
GCCGATGAGGGTCTCCTCCTGATAGAAGGGGATATGATCCTCCAATACCCGCATCTGGCGAGCGGCCCCTAAGGGAAGATCGACAAGGCCCTCCGGCAAGGCGGAGAAAAGGAAGGTCTGCTCATTGAACCGCCGTTCAAAGGCGGCACGGTCTAAAAAGTAGGAGCCTTCGGCCATGTACTCGCCCTTTTCTGCAAGACGCTCCATCTCCTCCTTGAGCTGCCACTCCATAAAGGAAAAGACCTTCTGCTGGCAGCCGTATTCTTCGATGAAGAGCAGGCCCTTATGGAGATCCAGCGGTGTATAAAGGGTGGGGTAGAGCAGAGGAATATACCGATCGGCGGCAACGGTGCTGCCCTGCTCCAGAAACTCTAAATCCCGTTGGATGCCGGGATGATTGCTGTTTAACCCCTTTAGAAGGGGGTAAAGCCGTTTTTCTTCGCTCTTACGGGAATGGCAGGGGGCGATCTCTGCCTCCTGAACCGTTTCTACCGTCCGTTGGGTCAGGATGTCGAAAAAGACAATGCGGTCGATTTTATCTCCGAAGAATTCGATCCGAAGGGGATCGGGGTAGTTGGGGGAGAAAATATCGATGATGCCGCCTCGGCGGGCAAAGGTGCCGCTGCCCTCCACCAGCTCGAAGGCGGTGTAGCCTTGCTCGGCAAGATAAAGGGTCAGTTCTTCCAAGTCGCAGAGATCCCCTACTTTGAGGATTCTGCCTTCCGTTTCCCCTTCTTCCGGGGGCGGACAGGGCATCAGAAGGGCGGAGAGAGGAGCTACGATCAGGTCGTAGTCACCGCTTTTCATTTTTTTGAGGGTCTCGGCCTGTCGGCTTTCCCGTTCCCGGGATACAGCAGAATAGCGGTCAAAAAGAAAATCCCGCTCCGGCAGATAATACACTTTATCTCCCAAAAGGGCGCGAAATGTCGCGAGAATTTCGCTGACCCCCGCCTCCTCACGGGCGATGAAAATTCCCTTATGATTCAGTTGTTTGCATAGATACGCAGCGGCAAGGATGCTACTGCCCCCCTGCATGCCGCTGATGGATGTAGGACGGGGAAGGCTGGGTGGCAGACCTTCAAGTGCCGGCTCCTGCCGCAAAAGGGATAGAATGTTCATTGTCTCTACCTGTTAAATTGATTTTGTGCTTTTGCAATCTCTTTATCAAGAAGCAGTTTTGCTGCATCAGGTACCGTTTTCAAAACCTCTTTTAAGGCGGGGAGATCTTCTTTGGGGAACCTTCCCAATACCCAATCGGCAAGGTCATAGTCGGGATGAGGTTTTTGGCCGACTCCGATCTTGATCCGCAGCAGCTGGTTGGTGCCTAAGACGCGGATAATATCTTTAAGGCCGTTGTGTCCGCCGTCGCTGCCCTTATCGCGGATACGCATCCGGCCTACTGCCATGGACACGTCATCGGCAATGACGATGATATTCTCCGGGGGTATTTTGTAATAGGAGCCCACCTCGTTGACTGCATTCCCCGAAAGGTTCATGAAGGTCAGAGGGCGCACTAAAAGAACTTCTTTTCCGCCTATGCGGGCTTTGGAAAGGGTGGCGGTCTTTTTATTGCCGAAGGGGGTGGCTCCCCACTCCTTTTCTAAGATATCCAGTGCCATAAAGCCGGCATTGTGGCGGGTATTTTCATATTTTTTGCCGGGGTTTCCGAGACCCACGATCATGTATTTTTCTTTTTTGAATTTTTCAAAGAGCATAACTGCACCTCGTTTCCAAGTAATCATTCTAACATATTCTTATTGATTTTTCCACTTAAATTTTATATAATGAGTTTACTAATGGATTAGGAGTATTTATGAAGTATCAATTTGAGGAAACCAGAATGCAGAGTATCGCCGTCCCTACCCGCGTGGTGGACGGTCTTTTAGGCATTGCCACCGGCGCCCAGCTGAAGGTACTGCTGTTTTTGATGCGATTTGATAAACTGGCCCATGAGGCAGCAGAGATCGCTAAATTCTGCAATATCCCCGAAGAAGATGTGGAGAGCGCTATTGACTTTTGGGTCAAGGAACGGGTATTTTTGAAGGAGCAGGGCAAACTGCGCTTAGTCAGCGGTATCAAGACTATCCAGCCCAAGGAACTGCCCCGGGTGCAGCCCTCCATTATTCTGGAAGAGACCTCAAAAGATTTTCGTGATCTCATTGGCGAGATCCAGCGTCTTTGCGGCAAGCCCATGAATTCGCTGACGGTCTCTCTCTTCTATAATATGGCGGAAAATCTGCATTTTTCCCCGGAAATGATCGTGCAGCTGGCCGCCTATTGCAACAGTATCGGTAAATTCTCCTATCGGTATATGGAGGCGGTGGCCGCAGGCTGGTACGATGAAGGGATTGATACCTTCGAGAAGGCGGAAGAGAAAATTCGGGTGCTGGAGGAGTCTCGCGCGTTGGAGACCCGCCTGGCAAGAGCCTTCGGGATTCGCACCGCCTTCTCTGCCAAGCAGAAGGAGATGATCGCCGGCTGGACTGCTTTGAGCCTGACTGAAGAGCTGATCTTAGAGGCCTATAACCGCTGTATGGATCGCAAAGGGCAGATGTCCTTTGCTTATATGAATAAGATCTTAGAGGATTGGGCAAGCCGCGGCTATAAAAAGGTCGCCGATATCGAGGAACAGACCAAGGTGGATACCGGCAGGCAGCAGCATGAGGGTCTGTCGGAATTGGAACGCATCGCCATTGAGCGGATGCAGGGAGGGAAGGTATGAGAAAGACCGAAGAGCTTTGGGGCGTTTTTGCCGCCCGCCATGCGGAGGCGGTATATGAAGCTGCCGAGCGCCGCGAAAAGATCTATAAGGAAAACCCCGCCTTGCCGGAGCTGGATCGTAAGATCACCGATGCGGGCGCCCGCTATTGCCTGGCCCTTGCCGGAGAGGGGGAGGCCGATGCCATCAAAGAGGAACTGACCGCTCTGCAAAAGCAAAAGGAAGAATTCTTAGCCGCCATCGGCGCGGATCTGGAGCCTCATTTTGCCTGCTCCCTCTGCCAGGATACGGGTATGGCGGAGGAGGGAATGTGTGAATGCTTCCGTCGGGAGCGGATCGCTGAGAATTTCCGTTTTTCCAATCTGGAGCAGGCCCTGACCGAGCAGAGCTTTGAAAATTTTGATTGGTCGCTCTTCAGCGATGAGGCTCAGGGTAAACTGCTTTCCCCACGGGAAAATATGAAAAAGATCTATACTCTTTGCAAAGAGTTTGTGGAACATTTTGATCACATCAGGGAAAATCTCTTGTTTGTGGGCGCCACCGGCCTGGGTAAGACCTATCTTTCCACCGCGGTGGCTAAAGCCCTTTTGGAAAAGGGAAAGAGCGTGATCTATATCAGCGCGCCGGAGTTTGTGCGCCGGCTGGAGGATCTGCGCTTTAAGGACGATAAGACCGATCTGGAGCAGTTCTTTACCGCCGATCTGCTGATACTGGATGATCTGGGCACTGAGAATACCACCGCCTATACCATGGCGACCTTAGCTGATATCATCGACCAGCGTCTGCGTACCGGGCGGAAGATTCTTTTTTCCACTAATCTGAATTTAGACGGGATTCAAAAGGCGTATGATGAGCGGGTGGTCTCCCGTCTTTTGGGTAATTTTTTCTATTGCTATTTCTACGGCGAGGATCTGCGGATCAAAGCCTTTAAAGAGGGAAAATAATGCAGGAGTTCAAGGAATTTGACTGTTTGGACGATCTGCAATTGGGCGGCTGGAAGGTTTGGCAAAACAGCCGCTTTTTCCGTTTCGGGACCGATGGGGTCCTGCTGGCGGAGTTTGCGCGCTGCACTCCCAAAGAGCGGGTCATCGACCTTTGCAGCGGTACCGGAATCGTCCCCTTTTTACTGCTGGCAAAGGGACAGGCCGAAACGGCAGAAGCCTTGGAGCTGCAGCCTTATCTTTGCCGCCTGATGGAGCGGAGTGTGGAAGAGAACAACTGCGCCGATCGAATGACGGTGATGGAGGGCGATGTCAAAGACATCCGCTCGCTTGTTAAGGGCAGGGCCTACGATTTAGTGACCGTCAATCCTCCTTACGAGCCGATGGGGAGGGGTATTTTAGGGCAGAATCCCCATCGGGAATTGGCCCGCCGGGAGGTAGCCTGTACTTTAGAGGATATCATTTCTGCGGCGGCGTATCTTTTGAAAAGCGGCGGCCGGCTGGTGATGGTGCACCGCCCTTTCCGTCTGCCGGAACTGTTTGGCCTGATGGAGCAGTATGGCTTTGCGGTCAGCCGCATGCAGATGGTAGAGTTCAAGGAGGGGGAGCGCCCCTCTCTGGTGCTGATGGAAGGCATTTTGCATAGTAAGCGAGAATTAGTTGTAGAACCAACCCTAAGGAGGATTCAATGAGCGAGCCTGTTTTATATCTGGTGGGTACGCCCATCGGTAATTTGGGGGATCTTTCGCCCCGCTGTCGGGAGATTCTTTCTGCGGTGGATTTTATTGCCGCAGAGGACACCCGTAATACCCTGAAATTACTGAACTATTTGGGAATCAAAAAGCCGCTGATCAGCTATTTTGAGCACAATAAACGGGAACGTGGAATGGAAATTCTTGCCCGTATACAAGAGGGTAAGACCTGCGCTCTGGTCACCGATGCGGGCATGCCCGGCATCAGCGACCCCGGTGAGGATCTGGTGAAACTTTTAGCAGAGGAAGGCTATGAGGTCTCGGTGGTACCGGGCCCTTGTGCACTCATCAGCGCTCTGGTGCTCTCGGGACTGCCTACCGGACGGTTCTCTTTTCAGGGTTTTCTTTCGACGGCTAAGAAAAACCGCCGCGAGCATTTAGAAGGCGTTAAGTACATCCGGGAGACGTTGATCTTTTATGAGGCCCCTCAAAAGCTACGCAATACCCTGCAGGATCTGTTGGAGCATTTAGGTGACCGCCGCATTGCTTTATGCCGGGAGTTGACCAAGCTCCATGAGACCGTGCAGCGGGGGACCGTTTCGGAGATGATCGCCTTTTATGAAGAAAACGATCCGAGAGGGGAGTATGTCATCGTGGCGGAGGGCGCCAGCGAGGAAAAGCAGGAAACGGTTTTCTGGGAAAAGCTTTCTCCTGCCGCCCATGTGGAGTACTATGTAGAAACGGGACTTTCCAAAAAGGATGCCATCAAAGCCGCCGCGTCTGATCGCGGCGTGCCGAAAAATGAAATTTATAATGAAGTAATGAAAAAGGCTTAAAAAGCGTATAAAAAACAAAGAAAAACCACTCGGAGAAGAATGTCTTTTTCGGGTGGTGTTTTTTTCAATATTATGGCTCAGTAATGGAAAAGGGAATCTGTAATTTCTTTCGTAACAATACATATAATTCTCTTTATTTTTAAAAAATATTATGGTACAATAGTTCTATGTTTAAGAGGAAGGAGATGTTGGCAGATGGATCACTTTGAACTGGTCTCAAAATATCAACCGACCGGCGACCAGCCGGAGGCCATTGCAAAGCTGACGGAAGGTCTGCAAAAGGGCATGAAAGAGCAGACCCTTTTGGGCGTGACCGGTTCGGGTAAAACCTTTACCATGGCGAATATCATCGCCAATATCAATAAGCCCACCCTGGTGCTGGCGCATAATAAGACCCTCGCTGCTCAGCTTTGCTCGGAGTTTAGAGAATTTTTTCCAAACAACGCGGTGGAATACTTCGTCTCCTACTATGATTATTATCAGCCGGAGGCGTATATTCCTTCCTCCGACACTTATATTGAAAAAGACAGTTCTGTTAATGACGAGATCGATAAGCTGCGCCACAGTGCCACCTTTTCGCTTTTGGAGCGTAAGGATGTCATCGTGGTGTCCTCGGTTTCCTGTATCTACGGCCTGGGCGATCCCGAGGAATATAAAAATCTGATTATTTCTCTGCGTCCCGGCATGGTAAAGGATCGGGATGAGGTCATTGAAGAGCTGGTGGGCATTCAATACGAGCGCAACGATTTTGATTTCACCCGCAATAAGTTTCGGGTGCGGGGAGATACGTTGGAAGTATTTCCCGCCGCCTCCACCGATACGGTGATACGGATCGAATTTTTCGGCGATGAGATCGACCGGATCACTGAGATCGATCATCTTACCGGCGAGCTGAAGCGGGAGCTGACCCATGTGGCCATCTATCCTGCCTCCCACTATGTCATCGGCGATGAAAAGCGGGAGAAGGCTCTTTTGGAAATTGAGCGGGAACTCACCGAGCGCATTGCTTATTTCAATGAACAGGGCAAATTTTTGGAGGCGCAGCGGATCGAGCAACGTACCCGTTATGATCTGGAAATGCTCCGCGAGATCGGCTTTTGTACCGGTATTGAGAACTATTCCAGAGTATTGAGCGGAAGAGCGCCGGGCAGTCCGCCCTATACCCTCCTGGACTTTTTCGGCGATGATTTTCTGCTGATCGTAGATGAGTCCCATGTGACCCTGCCTCAGGTGCGGGGGATGTACGGCGGCGACCGCTCCCGTAAGGAGATGCTGGTGGGCTATGGCTTTCGCCTCCCCTCCGCCTTTGATAACCGTCCTTTGAATTTTGAAGAATTTACCGACCGCTTGGATAAGGTGCTGTATGTAAGTGCTACCCCTGCGTCTTACGAACTGGAACGCAGTGCTCAGGTGGCAGAGCAGATCATCCGTCCTACCGGGCTTTTGGATCCGGAAATCTCTGTTCGTCCTGTGGAGGGGCAGATGGACGATCTTTTGGCAGAAATTCATGCAGCCGTAGAGAAAAAAGAACGGGTCTTGGTCACCACTCTCACCAAGCATATGGCAGAGGACCTCACCGAATATCTTGAGGAAATGGGAATCAAGGTCAAGTATCTGCATTATGATGTTAAAACCGTAGAGCGGATGGAGATCGTGAGGGAACTGCGGCTGGGCGTTTTCGATGTGTTGGTGGGAATCAATCTGCTAAGAGAAGGTCTGGATATCCCGGAGGTATCTCTGGTGGCGATTTTGGATGCGGATAAAGAAGGATTCTTAAGAAGTGAGACCTCCCTGATCCAGACCATCGGCCGTGCCGCCCGTAATGCCAACGGCCGAGTCATTATGTATGCCGACCAGGTCACCGCCTCCATGGAGCGGGCCATTACCGAAACGGTGCGCCGCCGTGGGATCCAGGAGGCCTATAACGAGGCCAATGGCATCGTCCCCAAGACCATATCCAAGGCTGTACACGAAGTACTCAATATCGGCGCGATGCCCACCACTCCCGAACGACGAAAGATGAAGTTCTCCAAGGATGAGAAGAACGCTATGATCCGTGATCTGGAAAAGCAGATGAAGGAGGCGGCCCGGATGCTGGAATTCGAGTATGCCGCCATGCTGCGTGATAAAATTGAGACATTAAAAAACGAGGAATAAAATGGCACACGAATTTATCACCATTAAGGGTGCAAAAGAAAATAATTTAAAGAACATCGACTTAAAGCTCCCCCGGGACAAGCTGGTGGTCTTTACCGGTCTTTCCGGCTCCGGCAAGACCTCTCTGGCCTTTGATACCATTTATGCGGAGGGTCGCCGCCGGTATGTGGAGAGTCTTTCGTCCTATGCTCGGATGTTTTTGGGGCAGATGAATAAGCCCGATGTGGACAGTATAGACGGTCTTTCTCCGGCGATCTCCATTGATCAAAAGACGACCTCAAAGAATCCCCGGTCTACGGTAGGTACCGTAACGGAGATCTATGACTATCTGCGTCTTTTGTATGCCCGTATCGGGAAGCCTCATTGCCCTGTCTGCGGCCGGGAGATCACTCAGCAGACGGTGGATCAGATCGTGGATCGGGTCTGCACTCTGCCGGAGCGCACTCGCCTGACCATTCTGGCACCGGTGGTGCGGGGTAAAAAAGGCAGACATGAAAAGCTGCTGGAGGATGCCAAGCGCAGCGGATTTGTGCGAGTGCGGGTGGACGGCAATCTCTATGAGCTGACCGAAGAGATCACCTTGGATAAGAATATCAAGCACTCTATTGAGATCGTAGTGGATCGCTTAATTATGAAAGAGGGCATCCAGCAGCGACTGACCGATTCCATTGAGACCGCACTTCATCAGGCAGAGGGATTGGTGATCGTGGCTCCCGAAGGGGAAGAGGAGATCCTTTTCTCTCAGAATTTCACCTGCCCGGAGCATGGCTTTTCCATGGAAGAGCTTTCTCCCCGTATGTTTTCTTTTAATAATCCCTTCGGTGCCTGCCCCGATTGCGACGGATTGGGCTTTTTGATGAAGGTAGATCCTTCCCTGATCGTGCCAAAGCCCTGGCTGTCCATTAACGAGGGGGCAATCAAGGCCAGCGGCTGGTACCTTTCTTCCACTGATAATATCGCCAAGATGTATTTTAAGGCGTTGGCGAAAAAATATGATTTTTCTCTGGATACGCCCTTTGAACAGCTGACTGAAAAGCAGCAGAAGATCCTGCTCTTCGGGAATGAAGGCGAAAAACTGGAGATGCAACGCAACTCCTCCTTCGGATCCATGAATTATAATACTTCCTTTGAGGGGATCGTACCCAACCTGGAGCGGCGGTTTAAGGAGACCAACAGCGAATGGGTTCGCCGGGAGATCGAGATGGTCATGAGCGACTGTCCCTGTCTTACCTGTCGGGGCAAGCGCTTAAGAGCCGATGTGTTGAGTGTTACCGTGGGGGAGAAGAATATTTCTGAAGTCACCGATCTTTCGGTGGTGGAGGCGGTGAAATTCTTTGAACAGATCGAGCTTTCCGAAACCGATCGGATGATCGGCGCAAGAGTGTTGAAAGAGGTCATTGAGCGGCTGAATTTCTTAAAGAGCGTGGGGCTGGAATACCTCACCCTTTCCCGCTCCGCCGGTACTCTTTCCGGCGGCGAGAGCCAACGGATCCGACTGGCGACCCAGATCGGCTCCTCGCTGATGGGTGTGCTGTATATCTTGGACGAGCCTTCCATCGGTCTCCATCAAAGGGATAATGATAAGCTGATCGCCACCTTAAAACGCCTCCGCGATTTGGGTAATACCCTTATTGTGGTAGAGCATGATGAGGATACCATGCGCGCTGCTGACTATATTGTGGATATCGGTCCCGGTGCGGGCATTCACGGTGGCGAGGTGGTGGCCGCAGGCACTCCCGAAGAGATCATGGCCTGTAAGGAGTCCCTGACCGGGCAGTATCTTTCCGGTGCCAAGAGGATCCCCATCCCCGAAAATCGCCGACCCGGCAACGGGAAGTTTTTGGAGGTATTGGGAGCCGAGGAAAATAACCTGCAGAAGATCAATGTAAAGATCCCGCTGGGGACCTTTACCTGCGTAACCGGTGTGTCCGGTTCGGGCAAATCCTCTCTGGTCAATTCGGTGATCTATCGCACCCTTGCCCATGAACTGAATAACGCCAAAGCTTATCCCGGCAAGGTGCGGGAGCTCAAGGGCTTGGAGCATCTGGATAAGGTCATCGATATCGACCAATCCCCCATCGGCAGAACCCCCCGCTCCAATCCCGCTACCTATACCTCGGTCTTTGCCGATATTCGCGATCTCTTTGCTTCCACAAACGGTGCGAAGGCAAGGGGCTATAATTCCAGCCGCTTTTCCTTCAATGTCCGCGGCGGACGGTGCGAGGCGTGCCAGGGGGACGGCATCATCAAGATCGAAATGCACTTCCTGCCCGATGTCTATATTCCCTGTGAGGTCTGCAAGGGCAAGCGGTATAATCGGGAGACTCTGGAGGTCAAATATAAGGATAAATCCATTGCTGATGTATTGGAGATGACGGTGGAGGAGGGACTTACCTTCTTTGAAAACCATCCCAAGATCCAAAGAAAGCTGCAGACCCTTTATGATGTGGGTCTTTCCTATGTGAAGATCGGTCAGCCCTCTACTACCCTTTCGGGCGGTGAGGCCCAGCGGGTGAAATTGGCGACCGAGCTTTCCAAGCGCCCCACCGGGCAGACTATCTATATTTTGGATGAGCCCACCACCGGCTTGCATACCGCTGATGTGCAGATGCTGATCACCGTTTTGCAACGGCTGGTGGATACCGGCAACACGGTAGTGGTCATTGAGCATAATTTGGATGTGATCAAGACTGCCGACCACATCATCGACCTGGGCCCCGAAGGGGGCGTGGGCGGCGGTACGGTCGTTGCTACCGGCACTCCCGAGGAAGTGGCAAAATGCGAAAAGAGCTATACGGGTATTTATCTTAAAAAATCCGGCGTATAAAAAAGCCCTGCTCCATGAGCAGGGTTTTTAATCTTCTGTCTATTATGGTTTTGTTTTGAGGTCATATTATCGCATTTATAGGATGAAAAGGATCCGATGAACCTAATGGATAAAGCCCTTATGCGATAATACCGCTGGGTCTTCCCTTCATTTTTCAGCCGGATTCTGTTGATAAAAGAGATGCTTATATATGGTGGAGGAGGCGGATTTTGTATTGGTTTATACAGCCGGGAAAGGCGAGACAGCGGAAAAGTCATTAAGGCTGGCACAACAGAAGAAAAAATTGTTTATCTAAAAAAAGAAAGAGCTGCGTAAGCAGTTCTTTTTTTTTCATATTCTTCATAATGTGAAGAAAGCGAGGTGATGAAATTGCCGTATAATGATCGGGAACTGCTGGCGCGGCTGATCGAATGCGAGGCAGGCGGCGAGGGAGATACCGGCATGAAAGCGGTGGCAAGCGTTGTAATGAATCGGGTACGGGTACCTTATGGGGAGTATGCCCGAGTCAGCCAGGGCGGCAGCATCCGCAATATCATATTACAGCCGGGGCAGTTTACCTGCGCTTCCACCGAGGAGGGAGGACGTTACAATCCTCAAAATATTTATAATATGAATCCCACTCAGGTACATTTTGATATCGCCGATTGGGCGATTGCAGGCAACCGTCTGCCTGGGTTGGGCAATGCTCTATGGTTTTATAACCCCTTTTCGGCGAGCTGCCGCTCAAATTTTCCATCGGATGTGGGTTTTTTTATCGGCAGTTATCAGGCTCATTGTTTTTATGATCCAACAGACTTATATGAATTTACATGAGGTGACAGTATGGCAGAATTAAACGGAAATACCGGCAATTTCAATCCGGGGAATGTGACCAATCCCCCTATGGATCAGTTGCCCGGCTTTGTCGGCTCCTGGCAGCAGGCGCTGAAAAATAATGTGGGGCAATATTGTATCATTGAATTTCTGATCGGTACCACAGGGCTGGTGCAGAAAGAGGGAGTGCTTTTCGATGTGGGTATGAGCTTTGTGACTCTCTTTGATCCCCGCACTGAGAACTATATCGTATGCGATTTTTATTCTATCAAATTTGTAACCTTCCCGGCCAGCCGCAACCTGCCCGCCAATCGGGACGGACGAAGAAGAGTATAAAAAAGAGACCCTGCGGGGTCTCTTTTTTTATTTCTTTTTATTTTGGCAGCCGCAGCAGCAATTTTCGCTTCCGCTGTCGGGGCAGCCGATGCACTTTTTACCGCTTTTTTTTGCGCGGATGACATAGCCTAATGCTAAACCGATGATCACCACCAGAATGGCGGCAATAATATAGTTTTCCATCTTACTTTGCACTTCCTACGGTGGCTTTGCCGTTTAAAGCATATTCCTCTTTCAGCTTCTTATCGGAGCGGATGCAGAGGTATACTACAATGGCGATCATTGCTGCCACTGCGATCAGACCGGGCAGGAAGCCGGCACCAAATGCGCCGGTGGTAATGAGGGTACCTACTTGGTAAACCAGATGACCAATGGTGTATCCAACACCCAACTGCAGGCAGATGCCGCCCCAGAGCCATTTGGCGCTCTTCATTTCAGAGTTCATAGCGCCGATGGCAGCGAAACAGGGGGGAGTAAAGAGGTTGAACATCAGGCAAGCCAATGCGGCAGCCTTGGTGAGTCCGAAGATAGCAGCTACTTCTGCGGAACCGCCTGTCAGCTCCAGTGCATCGGTATCGATGAAGTTGGTTACACCGTAGCAAACAGCCAGGGTACCGACCACGTTCTCTTTTGCAATAAAGCCGGTGATGGCGGCTGCCGCCATCTGCCATACGCCAAAGCCCAAGGGGATCAGCAGGAAAGCAAAGGGAGTAGCAATGGTCGCCAGGATGGAGGAGTGTTCCATCCCCTCTTCCACCAGCTGAAACTTCCAGTCAAAGGACTGCATGATCTGCACAGCGGTGTTGCAGAGCAGGATGATGGTACCTGCTTTTACAATGTAAGCCCAACCGCGGGAGAGCATGGACTTACAAGCGCCCCAGAGGCTGGGGATCTTATATTCCGGCAGCTCCAGAATAAAGAAGGACTTTCTGTTCTTGTAGCCGGTGATCTTGTTGATCAAGAGAGCGCAGAGAAAGATCAGCAGAATACCTGCGAAATACATCAGAGTACCTACCCAAGATGCATCGCCGAAGAATACACCGGCGAAAAGCGCAATGACCGGCAGCTTGGCACCGCAAGGCATAAAGGGAGTCAGCATAGCGGTGGCTCTACGCTCCCGCTCGTTGCGGATGGTGCGGCAAGCCATAACGCCGGGGATGGCGCAGCCGGTACCGATCACAAAGGGGATGACCGACTTGCCGGACAGACCGACCTTCTTAAAGATGGGATCCAATACAACGGCGGCTCTTGCCATATAACCGCAATCCTCAAGCAATGAAAGGAGTAAAAAGAGGATAAGCATCTGAGGTACAAATCCGAGTACTGCTCCAACTCCGCCGACAATTCCATCCTGAATTAAGCTATAAAGCCATTGTGCAATAACAGGAGCTCCGTCTGCATTAAGAAGAACCATATCAAGCAGTTCAGGAATAC
>JAFUNM010000001.1 GCA_017482195.1 Clostridia bacterium | reverse complement strand
TATGTGATATTCAACCGCTGCTCTGTGTGGCGGTTTTATTTTTTATATAATCAATCGCATATTCTCCATACGGCGCTGATGCTCCGCACCGGTGGTAATAATATAAATGCGGGTCGTGTTGATGTTAGAGTGCCCGAGAATATCCGCCAGCTTTGCGATATCCTTTTCAATACCGTAAAAGGTTCGTGCAAACAGATGGCGAAGGTTATGCGGAAAAACCTTTTGCGGTGAAACGCCGGCCTGCTCACACAGATCCTTCATCTGCCGCCAGATATTACTGTGGTCGAGTGGTTTGCCGTTTTTAGTTACAAAGAGTATGCCTGAAGTTATGCCTTGTTCCATAGCATAATGAAGCAGTTTCTTTTGTAGAGCCTTGACAATGAATATCTTTCTTGTCTTACCTTTGCAGGAGACCACCGCCTCACCTCGCCTGACAGCCTCCACCGTTATAAATTCCAATTCACTGACACGAATGCCTGTCCCACAGATCGTCTGCACCACAAGGGAGAGACGTTCATTTTTCTTTTGCTCGGCAGTACGGACGAGTGCTGTATATTCCGCTTTGGTGAGTTCCTTATCCTCGGAGCAGTAGGCTTCTTTCTGCACCCTAAACTGTTTTACGCACAGATCGTGCCATCCCATAAACCGCAGGAACGAATTGAGAGCTGCCAACATAGAGTTGGCGCTTCGTATGGCGTAGGTCTGCTCCAGAGATGCCTTATAGTCTAAAACAAGGTTCTTATTTAAGAGCTTGTCTGCGGCATACTCCGCAAAGCAGCGAAGATCACGCATATATTTTTCACGAGTTGCTTGTGCCTTCTCATTTTCGATTAGATATTTCTCAAACGCATTCAGCACTTGATTGGTAATAATTCTTTTTTTCATACCAAAACCTCCGTTTCTCTTCTTTTATTTTACTATTAGTTTGCGTCAAAGCGATTAACTTAAACCTATGACACAAAAACGGAGTTTGGGCATATTCAATTTTTATCAGAGCATTTTGAGATTTATTACTTTTCCACCGTGAGACACCGGCGGTTTTTTCTTTTTACCTATGGCAAAGCATTCACCTGCAATTCATATAAAATAGAACCAAAGTCTGCTGTAATTACATCGGCAGGGGTGAACCATCTACATTCACCCCTGCCTTTTTTCTTCATTATTCTATTTCAAATCACTGGTAAAATGAATAAAGCATCGGCTATCCTCATAACCGATGCTTTAAGTTCAGCAAAATTTATTTCTCTATCATTTTAATAATAATGCTCATTATTTCAAGCAGTTGTTCCGTATCCTCTGAAGCACATTGTTTAGTTAGTCTCGAAAAGGTTTTGGTATGCTTTGTATCTCTTTCCGTAAATTCCAGGCAGAGAAGGATGTCTGCTGAGATTTGTAACGCCTGTGCTAATCGTATTATCACTTCAGCACTTACGTTAACTTTTCCGTTTTCAATGTTGCTTATATATGGTACGGAGACATCGATCATCTCCGCTAACTGCTCTTGCGTTATTTTATTAATTTTTCGGATATGCCGTATCCGCTTACCAATCTGTTTTGTTTTCTCACCACTCACTGTACTTGCCTCCTTTGGCAAGCACACACAATACCACATCTTTTTTGATATATCCAGCGAAAACCAAAAAAATGTACTTTTAATTTTCTTTGCTATACACGAAAAAACCAGCAATATAGCCGTTTGACTACATTGCTGGTTTTTCTGTCATCCTACTCGGTTTGCGTATTTCTCCGTTAAGGACAACACGCTTTTGGGTACTTGCTTTTTTGGTGATCCATCGGAGAATCGAATCCCGGAATGCCGCTTTGCGGCATCCGGGAATACTCCTTGATGACCGGTCTGCTCGCCGCTAATGCGGCAACCGCAGCCCATTGGTCAAGGTTGTCCGGAGTTCGATCTGCATGAAAATATGAAAAAAGCAAGCACCCATTTGGGTACTTGCTTTTTTGGTGATCCATCGGAGAATCGAACTCCGGACAACCTGATTAAAAGTCAGGTGCTCTGCCAGCTGAGCTAATGGATCATTGTATTAAATGCTAATCTATTATACAAGGTACACTTTGATTTGTCAAGAACCAATCTGATAAATTTTATTTCAGCGGAAAAAAAGCCGAGCGGTAAAGCTCGGCTTTTCTATTATAGCGTTAAAGACGGTGCGCTATACACCCTTGCGCCCAGTTCACTGTTAAGCATGTAGAGGCTCTTAGGATCGGAACCGAAAAGTTCCATTTTAGAGATCAGGTCGTTTGCATTGGTCTCCTCTTCCCCCTGCTCCTTCACAAACCAATCCAAAAACTGCATGGTGCGAAAATCCTTAACCTCATAGGCAGCGGCATAAATGTCATTGATGAGAGAGGTGACATATTCCTCATGCGCTAAG
The DNA here is from genome assembly GCA_017482195.1 of Clostridia bacterium. Classification (GTDB taxonomy): domain Bacteria; phylum Bacillota; class Clostridia; order Oscillospirales; family QAKW01; genus QAKW01. Next base: position 20,390 of record JAFUNM010000001.1, on the reverse strand, counting down.
CCCGCTTTCAATACAGCCATGGGACCGGAGAGCTCTTTATCGGGCTTGGCAATCGCCTCTAAGGTTACCTTTTCGTTATTATTCTGAAGGAACCGATAGAACAGCATCGCGTGGTCTCGCTCTTCCTGGGCCTGAATCATATACCAATTGGCAAAGCCGTCCAATCCCTGCTCCTCAAAATAATTGGAGAAATCCAGATAAAGGTAGGCAGAATACAGCTCTTTATTGATCTGCTGATTTAAAAGATCCCGTACTTTGGTATTCATCATGGCTTTTTCCTCCGTTAAATCTCAGTTTTCCAAAGACCGTGAAGATTGCAGTAAGCATAAACCGCGATCGGATCCTCATCGGAAAGAGCAAAGGTGGCAACGGGAGTCTCTTCGGGGTTCAGCACCTTGCGCTGCCCGCCCTTAGTGGTCTGCAGGTAGATCCACTCGATACTATGCTCCTTCGTCATGGGATGCGCAACTGCACCGACTTCAACCCGAACCGTATTTCCATCCGCCGTAACGACCGGAAGATGCTTCTCCACCGCACCGTCGGTGGTACCGGGATCCAGGTGAGTCATCTTCTGTCCGCAGCACATTAAGGGAACTCCTGCATCATGGATCATTCCTACCAAATTACCGCAATGCTCACAACGATAAAATTTTGTATCTTTCATAGCTCATTACTCCTTTTAGAATTATTCTAAATTTATTATAGCACAGATTTCATAAAATGCAATATGTTTTTTAAATTTTCTAATTTCTCCCCTTCTGGTCATATAAAAAAGGAGTGATTTGGATATTTATTTAATATCAAAATCGCTATAGTATATAAAAAAAGTGAAACGAGGCATTTTATGGCATACCAAAAGATTTTGACTATTCAAGATATTTCCTGTGTAGGTCAATGCTCCCTGACGGTGGCATTGCCTATTCTTTCTGCCTGTGGCATGGAGACCTGTATTCTGCCGTCGGCAGTGCTCTCCACCCATACTTCCGGGTTCACCGGTTTTACGGTGCGGGATCTTACCGACGATATCCCCGGCATCTGCGCCCATTGGATCAAGGAGAACATCAAATTCAGCACAATCTATACCGGCTATCTGGGCAGTACCAAGCAGATCGCTATGGTACAGGAGATCTTCGATGCTCTGCTGACTGAAAAAGGTGCCAAGATCATAGATCCCGCCATGGCTGATAACGGCAAGCTGTATACTGCCTTTGATATGGAATATGTGGAGGCAATGAAAGGCCTTTGCGGCAGCGCTGATATTCTGTTACCCAATATTACCGAGGCCTGTTTCCTCACGGATACCCCTTATCAAGAAATCTATGATCGCGCTTATATTGACGGGCTTCTGGAAAAAATGGTTACAGCCGGCGCCAAGACCGTGATCCTGACCGGTGTCAGCTACACCGAGGGAAAGACCGGAGTGGTAGTTTATGAAAACGGCATCTACTCCTATTATGAGCACCGAAAGCTCGCGAAGAACTGCCACGGCACCGGCGATGTTTATGCCTCTGCCTTTGTAGGCGCCTATCTCAACGGCAAGACAGCCTTTGAGGCGGCTAAGATCGCCGCGAACTATACCGTTCAGTGCATCGAGAACACGCAGGACGACCCAGACCATTGGTATGGAGTAAAATTTGAAACGGCACTTTCCACTTTGATAAAAAACTTTGAATAATAGAGAAGCACCCTTTTTGTCCGTAAAAAAAGGTTGCTTTTTTTTGAAAGTGTAGTATAATATAGAGAGCAAAAGCGCCCGTAGCGCAGTTGGATAGCGCGTCAGACTCCGACTCTGAAGGCCGCTGGTTCGAATCCAGTCGGGCGTACCAAATAAAAAAGCACCCATCGAGGGTGCTTTTTTATTTGGCAGGCTCATTACTGAAGTTTTCTTCCCCTTTTCCTTTTTCCGACTCGTCCGCACTTTCAGAGGTTCTGTTTTCGGTCACACCACCCTCTTCTGCTTCGACCTCTTCCTCCGCCTCGGTTTCGGGGTCTTCCTCTTTTTCTTCCTCCAACCGGCCCTTGAACCATCTGTTCCGTCGGGAACCGTTTTCTTCAATATATTCCTCGAAGGGGATATCCTCATAAATAAAAGCATTGAGCAGATCAGCAGCATAATCCAGATCGTAATAAACGCAGGAACCGATATTTTTGACCCGTAGATCGTCATTGATCACTGACCCGTCCACCGGAATTCGGGCATCCTGAAAGGTGAGATTTTCCGAAAGAAGAATACCTGCCAGATTAAAAACATCCCCATAATCTAAGGAGGTCTCCATACAAGGCAGCAGGGTGCGGATCAGCATGGGATACTTGGATACATCCAACGCCAGCGCCTTTTGGAAGAGCTGCCCCATCACATACCGCTGCCGCTGGGTACGGCCGTAATCATTGTTTTCCCCGTCGCTGGTAGCCGCCATGCGGATACGGGCATAGGCCACCGCCTGCACTCCGTTTAAGGTCTGGGGGCCGGCCTCTTGAATATAATCCTGCCTAGCGCCGCGAGACCATGCCATCTCAAAAATCATCTTATTGGCATATTTGACCTCTTCCTCGGAAAGGTCGGCCTCAATGCCGCCCACTGCCTCGATAATAGAGGCCATGCTCATAAAATCTACCGTCGCATAGTCGGTGATCGTGAGATCAAAGGTCTGATTAAGGGTTTTTATGGCAAGGAGCGCACCGCCCAGCTCGTAAGCGGCATTGATCTTCTGATAGCCATGTCCGTCGATATAGACCAGACTGTCCCGCATCACCGAGACCAGCTTGATACTGTTGTGCTCTGCATCTACGGTAATGATCATAATGGAATCGGAAAGACCTTCAAAATCCTCCTCCCGGGAGTCAATTCCGAAAAGGGCGATAGAGGTGATCCCCTCCGGAACCTCCATTTTGGTGATGCCCAAAGCCTCGGGGGTCTTTTCGATTTCTACATAACTTTCTTCATAGGGCTTGATATACTGCTTTTGCAGGATCAGCACAACGGCCGTGATCCCCACCGCCAGCACCAGCGCCAACACGGTCAGGACGGCAGACAGCCGACGCAGCCGACCCTCTTTCCAATATAAACTTTTAAGCCGGGAACCGATCTTGAGCAAAAATGCTTTCAAGCAAACTCACCTCTTAAAATTTCATGGTCAGGCTGATCCGATGCTTGGCAACATCCACCGAAAGGACCTTCACCTTCACCACATCACCCACCTTCAGCACCTCGCTGGGATGGCGAATAAAGCGATCGCAGATCTGAGAGATATGCACCAGTCCGTCGTCATGGACACCTATATCCACAAACGCACCGAAGTCGATAACATTGCGCACCGTCCCTTCCAGCATCATACCCTCTCTTAAGTCCTCCAGCTTGAGTACATCGGACTTGAGAATGGGGCGGGGCAGCTCATCTCTGGGATCTCTGCCCGGCTTTTGCAGGAAGGAGGCAATATCCCGAAGAGTCAGGACACCGATGCCCAGCTCTTCGGCTAATTTTTCGCCGGCGGAGCCGTCGGTGAATTTGGAGATCTCCTTTACCGAGCCGCTCTTAATGTCGCGAACCGTATAGCCGCATTTTTCCAGAAGAACGGTGGCTGCGGTATAACTCTCAGGGTGAACTGCGGTGGCATCCAGAGGATTATCTCCGCCGGAGACCCGTAAGAAACCGGCACACTGTTCGAAGGCCTTGGGCCCCAATTTGGGCACCTTCAGCAATTCTTTACGGGAACGGAAGGCGCCTTGCTCTTCCCGGTATTTAACGATATTTTTTGCGGTAGCGGAGGTGATGCCTGCCACCTGGGTCAAAAGAGGCGCACTGGCCGTATTGAGATCCACACCGACCGAGTTTACACAATCCTCCACCACGCCGCCCAGCGCTTCACCCAGACGGGCAGAGGGCATATCATGCTGATACTGGCCCACACCGATGGAGCGAGGATCGATCTTGACCAACTCTGCCAAAGGATCCTGCAGACGGCGGGCAATGGACACAGCGGAACGCAGAGAAACATCAAATTGAGGAAATTCCTCGGCCGCCAGCTTAGAGGCGGAGTAAACGGACGCGCCTGCCTCGCTGACAATCACATAGCTGACCTTGGTGTCCAGTTCCCGGATCAGGTCTGCCACAAACTGCTCCGACTCCCGAGAGGCAGTGCCGTTGCCGATGCTGATGAGGGTAACCCCGTGCTTTTTGATCAGGCCCTTCAGCTTCATCTTGGCCTCTTCAATTTTATTCTGGGGTGGGGTGGGATAGACCACGGTCGTATCCAATACCTTGCCGGTATCATCCACCACTGCGATCTTACAGCCGGTACGGTAAGCGGGATCCAACCCCAAGGTCACCATACCCTTAACAGGTGGCTGCATCAAAAGATGGCGCAAATTTTCGGAAAAGACACCGATTGCCTGCTCCGAAGCCTGCTCGGTAAGCGTGGAACGGACTTCCCGCTCCATGGAGGGGGCGATCAGGCGGTCAAAGGCATCGGCGGCAGCCGTTTGCACCTCCAGAGCTGAGGCCGTCTCGTTCTTCACATAGGCCCGCAGCAAAACGCCGACAGCCCGTTCTTCATCGATCTCCACCTTCACCTTCAAGACCTTCTCGGCCTCTCCCCGGTTAAGAGCCAACACCCGATGCCCCGGGATCTTTTTGATCAGTTCTTCAAACTCATAATAAGTGGCAAAAACGCCCTTTTCATCCTTGGCATCAGCGGCCTTCTCACTTTTGATCACCGCGATGGCGGCATAGAGCGAACGTAGCAACCGCCGCATTTCGGGGTCGTCGGAGATCTGCTCGGCGATGATATCCCGGGCACCCTGCAAAGCTTCTTCGGCGGTAAGGACTTCCTTTTCTTCATCAATATATTCAGCAGCGGCGGCAAGAGGATCCACCTCTGCCTTCTGCTCCAATATCAAAACAGCCAAAGGCTCCAGACCCTTCGCCTTCGCCTTGCCGGCACGGGTCTGCTTTTTCTGCTTATAGGGGCGGTAAAGATCCTCCACCTCCGCCAGCGTCTCGGCAGCCGCAATGGCAGCGCGCAACTCATCCGTCAGCTTTTCCTGCCCCTCAATGGCGGCAATGACCTCTTCCTTGCGCTTATGCAGATTTCTTAAATAATTCAGACGATCCGACAGATTACGCAGCACCTGATCATCCAAGCCTCCGGTAGCCTCCTTGCGGTAACGGGCGATAAACGGGATGGTATTTCCGTCATCCATCAACTGGATGGCAGCCTCGGCCTGGGAGACCTTAATATTAAACTCTTTCGCTAAAATCTTGCTGAATTCCATGGGTATTTTTCTCCTTTAGTACAATATTAATATTATACCAAATTTCGGCAATAAGAGCAAGAGAAAACCCCTTGAAAACAAAAGTTTTCAAGGGGTTCTGATTATTTGCTTAGTTTTTCATCAATGGCCTTCGCGGCCTCTTTTCCTGCGCCCATTGCCAATATAACGGTAGCAGCTCCGGTCACCGCATCACCGCCGGCATAAACGCCCTCGCGGGAGGTCTTGCCGGTAGCCTCTTCCGTAACAATGCAACCCCAACGGTTGGTTTCCAGTCCCGGGGTAGTGGAACGGATCAGGGGATTGGGGGAAGTACCGATGGCCATAATGACTGTATCCATGGGCAGGATATGCTCGCTGCCCTCTTTGACGATGGGACGGCGGCGGCCCCGCTCATCGGGTTCGCCCAGTTCCATCTCCACACAACGGATCCCGATGACATTCTGGTGTTCATCACCCAACACCTCGGTCGGATTGGTGAGGGTTCTGAAAACGATGCCCTCCTCAATGGCATGGTGGATCTCTTCCTTACGGGCAGGGATCTCATCCATAGAGCGGCGATAAACAATGGAGACCTCCTCCGCACCCAGGCGTTTAGCACAGCGGGCGGCATCCATTGCCACATTACCGCCGCCGACCACCGCCACACGGTTGCCCTTCCAAACCGGGGTCTCACTCTCGGCCTCATAGGCCTTCATCAGGTTGATCCGGGTCAAAAATTCATTGGCCGAGAACACACCCTTTAGGTTTTCTCCGGGGATACCCATAAAATTGGGTAAACCGGCACCGCTGCCGATGAATACACTATCAAAGCCCTGCTCAAACAGTTCGTCAATGGACTGTATTCTGCCGATGACCATATTGGTCTCGATCTTGACACCCAACGCCTTGAGACCTTCGATCTCCTTAGCTACGATGGACTTGGGCAGACGGAATTCGGGGATTCCGTAAACCAGCACACCGCCGGCCACATGCAGCGCCTCAAAAACGGTGACCTCATACCCCTTACGGGCCAGGTCGCCTGCATAGGTGAGGCCTGCGGGGCCGCTGCCGATGATGGCGACCCTTTTTCCGTTGCTCCGGGGCTTTTGAGGCGCTTCTGCGGCATTGGCCATGTGCCAATCAGCCACAAACCGCTCCAAGCGGCCAATAGCCACCGGCTCTCCCTTAATGCCCCTTACGCATCGGCCCTCACATTGGCTTTCCTGGGGACAGACTCTGCCGCAAACTGCAGGCAGAGCACTGGAGGCGCTGATGATCTGATAAGCACCTTCAAAATCCTCTTCTGTAATTTTTTTGATAAAAGCAGGAATATCGATCTGTACCGGGCAGCCGCCTACACAGGGTTTATTCTTGCATTGGAGGCATCTTGCGGCTTCAGTAAGAGCCTGTTCCTTGGTATAGCCAAGAGCCACCTCTTCAAAATTCTTATTGCGGATATCGGGCGCCAGTTCCGGCATCTTTTGCTTTTCCAAAGACATATTCGCCATTACTCCTGCACCTCTTTCCGAAACAAATTGCATTGGTTCTCTTCAAAGGCATGGTAGGTTCTTCCACGCTCCATGGCCTGATCGAAATCCACCAGATGACCGTCGAATTCCGGGCCGTCTACGCAAGCGAATTTCGTCTCGCCGCCAACGGTCAGGCGGCATCCGCCGCACATGCCGGTACCGTCGATCATAATAGGATTCATGCTGACCACCGTCTTAACATCGTATTCCTTGGTCAGCTTGCAGACAAATTTCATCATCATCAGGGGGCCGATGGCAATGACTTCATCATAGGCATTCATATCCAGCAGTTCTCTTAAAGCATCGGTCACCAGACCCTTTTCGCCGGCGGAACCGTCATCGGTCATCAGTCGATAGGTTTCGGAAACCGCTTTGAATTCCTCCTCTAAGATCACCAGATCCTGATTGCGGAAGCCAACCACCGTGTCCACAACAGTACCCTGCTCTGCAAAAGACTTGGCTACCGGAAGTGCAATAGCACAGCCAACACCGCCGCCCACAACAGCGACCCGCTTTTTGCCCTCTACCACAGTAGGCTTACCTAAGGGGCCCACAAAGTCGGTCAGGCATTCGCCCTCCTTCAACTGATCCAATCGCATGGTAGTAGCGCCCACGATCTGATAAATGATGGTCACCGTACCGGCGGAACGATCGTAATCAGCCACCGTAAGAGGGATCCGCTCACCGCTCTCATGAGCACGCAGGATCACAAACTGACCTGCCTTTGCCTTTTGGGCCACCAGGGGAGCCTCGATCACCATTTTGGTAACGGTGGGATTCAACGGCTCCTTTTTTATAATGCGAAACATTGTTTTCATCTCTTTTCGATATTTTTTCTTTCCCAGGGTGGAGCAAATAATCTGCCTTTTAAAACGAAGTTCGGATCATTTACTCCACCCTATTATAATTTATAATTCAGGGTTTGTAAATTGTAAAATAAAACAAATATCCGAGGCTCTTTTAAGCCTCGGATATCTAAATTAACGATATTCGATTACCACTACAGCACCCTCGCGAATGTAAGCCATGGTCAGAATATTTTCAAAGGTTCCGTCAATAGTCACATAAAACTTTTTGGATGCGGTGGTTTGCACACCCATAAAAGAGCGAAAGGTATTATTATATACCAGCGGTTGACCGAAGGTCTCGTAGATCTCAGGATTCTTCAGCGAGAAGATATCGGCGATGCTACTGTAATCCGGCACCATCACTTTCCGGTTCTCCATGTCCTTTCCTTCACCCAAGCCTTTTACGGTCACATAGATGGGAACCTCCTCCACCTTTTCTTTACCGAAGGTTTGCCAGCAAACGGCGGTGGTCACCCCGATGGCGAGCACCAAAAAACAAGCTAAGGAAATGGCCCAATGCTTACCGATCCAGCGAACCGCTGCTACGATTTTTTTCAGCATGGGATCAATCCTTCTCGGTTTCCTGCGCCTCTGCCTCTTCGGCCGCCTGGATCTCCGTCTGGGCAGCCGCCAGCAGTTCGGTCTCCATATCGGCACCGGTCAGAACATTCCGGAAGGCATCAACCAGATTATCAAAGGTATAGAGGTGCTTGCTCATGGGAAGGTCGGCCTCGGAGCCTTCGGCGGTCAGAATCTCACCCAGACACTCTTCTATATTGTTCTCTGCATCGTCATAATAAGACTTCACCGCAGAGAAGGTGCCCTCATCCTTCAGCATATTGTACAGATCAGGAGAGGTAATATAGTCATCATTCAGCAGGTCAATGAGTGCTTCCATATAACGCTCATCCTGCTTCTGATAATATTTCAGGGAGAAATACACGCCGTACTCCAACTCGCCGACAATGGCATTTGCACCACGCTTGCCGGTAGAGGTCGCGGGCAGGCCCATAAAGCCGGTGGTATCGAGATCCAGCGCGCCGTTAAAGGCGGTAGAGGGTGCTACGATCATGGCTGCCTGACCGTTCAGGAAGGAATCCACTGCATTATCAAAGGTATTATTATAGCAATCGGAGGTAAAAGCACCTGCCGTCTCCAGTTCCTTGAGATGTTGAATGGCACGCTCCCAGCTGGAAACGATACCGAAGGTAGGCTGATAGCTATGGTCAGCCACGCCGCCCTCAGAAAGGATCAGCTCATCCACCATATAGTTAAGACCCTCATCGGCAAAGCCTGCGGCAATGGGCGTCACACCGGCAGTCTTTAAGCCTTCGACGGCAGTCAAAAGCTCGGCCCAGTTGGTGGGAACAGCGATCTGATGCTGCTCAAAGATCTCCGTATTATAATACAGACCCTGATAGCTGCCGCTTAAGGGATATGCCCAATGATAAGTATCTTCTTCCATAGCCAGATCCAGAGCTGCCTCGGAAATATCATCATAAAGAGCGGTATACTCTTTTTGGATCGTATCCACCTCAACCAGGCTCTCATCCAATCTCAGCTGCTCCGTCATCGCGCTGGGCTCTGCAATAAACATAGCGATCTCCCCGCGATCTACCTTCTTCATGAAGTCCTTATAGCCGGCCTCCTCGGTGGGAACGGACACAATCTTCAAATCAAAGGTATAGTACAGTTCCATGTCCTCCATCCACAGAGAGATAATCTCTCTCCAATCGGTATTGGAAGAGTCTGCGGGCACACCGACCGTCATGGTCAACGTCTCCAGGTCACCGTCGTCCTCAACGGAAAGATTGGACTCGGTACAACCGGTAAAGAGACCGAGAGTCAGTATTAATGCCATCAAAAGACTGATCAATTTGATTGCTTTTTTCATCTTTAGGGATACCTCCGCTTTTATTCTTTTTATATAATAACATACATTAAAAATAAAATAAAGAGGTTTTTTGAATTATTTACGCAATTTTTCCATCAGCTGTTCCATCCACTCCACCAATGCGAACTTGATTTTTTGAGTCGGTGCGCTTTTTTTCAGGAAAGCAGTCTGCTCTTCCCCCACAACCGCGATCATCTCACTTTCCCCGGCTTCATCCGCCACCGCGGGAGAAACACAGAGCGCCGGATATAAGACACACCAGAAATTCTCCCCCTTTGCCTCTCCGATCCGAATGGAAAGAGCCTGATAGCGACCGGCGGGAAAGGAAAGGGACCCATAGTCCTTAGTGGGGAAAAAACGTTCACCCACCTCTACTGTTACAGGCTCATGGCAACCGTTTTCCAAGAGGATACGCTCTGCCTCCGCCTGCAGGATCTCTTGCTGCTCTTCGGCAACACCCAGCGCCTCCTCCCTGCTCTCGCAGGGGGCAAAAAGCTGCTCCACTAAAGCAAAAACGCCGTCCCGCACCTTCAGCTTCAGTGCCTGGGCCTCTTGGGAATTATCCTTTGCCACCACATGAAAGCGCACCACCTGATCCCGCACCGCTGAAGCATCCGCCTCCCCGGCAAAAAGCAGATATAAAAATGCAGCCGCCAACACCAGTGCCGGCACCAAAATGTAATATGTCAACTGTTTCATAAAGAAAACCTCCTTGCCAACATTCTTGACAAGGAGGTTCATTCTTAATCATTCTTTATTTCGTACCGAAAATACGGTCGCCGGCATCCCCGAGGCCGGGAACGATATAGCCCTTTTCATTGAGCTTTTCGTCCACATGCGCACAGTAGATATCCACATCAGGGTGTGCCTCGGTCAGCGCCTTTATGCCCTCGGGAGCAGCGATCAGACACATAAACTTGATCTTTTGTCCGCCCAGCTCTTTGATCTGGGTGATGGCATCAATAGCAGAGCCGCCGGTAGCCAGCATGGGATCCACCACGATAGCAAGACGCTTGCCGATATTGGCCGGCAATTTGCAATAATAAGGATGGGGCTGCAGAGTCTCCTCGTCCCGATACATGCCGATATGGCCCACCCGGGCAGAGGGCACCAGATTCAGGACACCGTTGACCATGCCCAACCCTGCACGCAGAATGGGAATGACCGCCAGCTTAATACCGGCAATCACATTGGTCTTGGTTTTTGCGATAGGGGTGGTGATCTCCACCTCCTCCAGCGGCAGATCCCGCATGGATTCATAGCACATCAGCATGGTGATCTCTTCCACCAGCGCACGAAACTGATTGCTGCTGGTCTCTACATTTCTTAAAATAGAAATTTTGTGCTGGATCAAAGGATGGTCGAATACGATTACGTTACTCATAAAGAGCCACTTCCTTTTCTTTTTTCTTATTAAAATCGTATCATTCCGAAAGCACTTTGTCAAGGACAAAAAAATCGGAGTTTTTGTCAAAAAAGGGTTTACAAAAATAGTATTTAGCAGTATACTAACTACGGATTATTTCGGTCTTTAATTCGATGCGGGACATCGGCAAGCACCGCCTGTAAAAAGAAAGAGAACGGTCTTGCCATGGTTCCGGCAAGACCGTTTTTTTATGTCTTGAGGTGTAGTATGGCAGCAAAATTTCGTTCCAGAATTATGGAGGAGGCGGATGTCCGCCGTGCTTTGGCGCGGATTGCCCATGAGATCATCGAGCGCAACGGCCATGAGCGGGAAATTTGCGTGATCGGTGTGGAACGGCGAGGGATGCCCCTGGCCAAGCTGATCGGAGAGAATATCGAAAAGTTTTCCGATCTCAAGGTGCTCTTAGGGGCGGTCAACATTACCCAATTCCGGGATGATCTGGCAAAAAAAGACCGCCCGTCCAACCTGGATCTGGGCTGTCCGGTAGAGGGTAAAACCGTGATCCTGGTAGACGATGTAATCTACACCGGCCGTTCTGCAAGAGCGGCGCTGGAGGCGGTGCTTTCCCAAGGCCGCCCCGCCCGGATCCAGTTGGCGGTACTCATCGACCGGGGGCACCGGGAGCTGCCCATCCGTGGCGATTATGTAGGCAAGAATGTCCCCACCGCCAAAAGCGAGCTTATTAAAGTGCATATCCCTCCCTTCGACGAAGCCGTCGATGTGGAGTTATATGGAAATTAAATTTAGGAGGAAGTTCCAATGAAACTTGTTTTCCAACCCCATGAAAAACCCAAGTTCGGCGCAAACCTCGTTTTCGCCATCCAGCAGCTGTTGGCCATCATGGCTGCAACACTGGTCGTTCCCGTCATCATCAACAGCTCCTGCGGAACCAATATGAGTTCTGCCGCCGCTCTGTTCGGTGCAGGCGTCGGTACCCTGGTATATCTGCTGTTCACCAAGTTCAGAAGTCCCGTATTTCTGGGCAGCTCCTTTGCCTTCATCGGCTCCATGTGTGCTGCTTTTGCAGGCGGCGTTTCCATGAGCCTGGGCTTTTTAGGCCTGATCATCGGTGCCATCTTCGCCGGTCTGGTCTATGTGATCATCGCTATTATCGTCCATTTCGCCGGCGTCAACTGGATCAATAAGCTGATGCCCGCCGTGGTAATCGGCCCCACCGTTGCCATCATCGGTCTGTCTTTGGCCGGCAACGCTATCGGGGATCTGCAGAAGGCTCCTGCCGGCGGCCATACCCTGATCGCCGTCCTGTGCGGGCTGGTAACCCTGTTTGTCACCATGGCCTGCTCTACCTACGGCAAGAAAATGGCAAAAATGATTCCCTTCATTCTGGGCATTCTGGCCGGCTATGCCGTTGGCACCGTCTTCACCGTCATCGGCAATGTGGCCGGTATCGACGCGCTGAAGGTGGTGGATTTCTCCCCCATCACCGCTCTTTGGGCAGAGGGCATCACCCTCAGCACCTTCGTACAGCTGCCTGATTTCACCTTCGTAACTGCCATCAAGGGCGTGGGCGAGCTGAATCTCACCTATATCAGCACCATCGCGGTGGCTTATGTTCCCGTTGCTTTTGTGGTATTCGCCGAGCATATCGCCGACCATAAAAACATCTCTTCCATCATCGAGAAGGATCTGCTGGAGGATCCCGGCCTCTCCCGCACTCTGCTGGGCGACGGTGTGGGCTCCATGGCTGGCGCTTTCTTCGGCGGCTGCCCCAACACTACCTACGGGGAGTCTGTGGCTTGCGTCGCCATCTCCGGCAACGCCTCTGTTTCCACCATCTTCACCACCGCCATTCTGGCGATCCTGATCTCTTTCCTCTCTCCCTTTGTGGCATTCGTCAATTCCATTCCCGGCTGCGTTATGGGCGGCGTTTGTATCGCACTCTACGGTTTCATCGCCGTCAGCGGTTTGAAGATGATCCAAAAGGTCGACCTGGAAGAGAACCGCAACCTGTTTGTGGTCTCCGCCATCCTGATCGCCGGCATCGGCGGTCTGACTCTGACCTTCGGCAAGGTCACCATCACCTCCATCGCCTGCGCTTTGATCCTGGGCATCCTGGCAAATATCATCCTGAACAAAAAGAAGGCTGAATAATTCATCAGTCGTTACTAAAAGCCTCCCCATATGGACTGCCCCAATTTGTGCGGACAGTACAAAAAAGACCATTATGGTAGATAAAATTAAATTTTAAGCAACGAACTGACATCGCTTTTCAAGTGGTGTCAGTTTTGTTTTTAGTTGGATGCGCTGGTGGTTGTAGAAATGGATGTACTCACCTATGAGGAGGCGAGCCTCCTCATAGGTTTGAAGCTTGACACGGTAGATACACTCTGTTTTGAGTATAGAAAAGAAATTTTCCGCCAAAGCATTGTCATACGGATTCCCACGTCTTGACATAGACGGCGTAATATTGTATTCTTGAGTTAGCTTAAAATACCCATGGGATGTGTATTGAAAGCCTTGGTCACTGTGGAGCTGCAACTCTGCAGTGACCTTCTCTTTTTTCTTGGCTTCTTTAATAGTGCTCAACACAAGATTGACATTTTGCTCGGTTCCGGTCTTGTATGCAACAATACTGTTGTCGTACAAATCTCTAATGATCGAGAGATACAATACTCCTTGCTTTGTGTGTATGTATGAAATATCTGTAACCCACTTTTGGTTTGGCCTTTGGGCAGAGAAATCTCTGTTTAGCAGATTGGGATATTTGTGCATATATTCTCCGTAATTACGGTATTTCTTTCGCCTGATCACCGACAACAACCCATATTTCTGCATTACTCTGAGTACCGTTTTAGGATTTCGGTATATATTGTGTCTTTCAAGCCATGTATGTACTCTGCGGTATCCATAGGTCTTGCCGCACTCGTCCTGGCATTCCCGGATCTTTTCAGCCAGCGGCAGATCCCATGCAGCTATATCCATTCGTGCTACATAACCGTAATATCCACTCCGTGATACACCGAAGAACCGGCACATTTCACTAATGGAATATTTGTCTTTGTGACGGTAGATTACCATATATTTTACACTTGTCTTCACTTCCTTTCGGTGAGCGAGAGAAAATCCCGCATCAGTTCATTTTCCATTTCTAATCGCTTTATCTTTGCTTCTTTTCGTGCAAGGATGTATCTCAGTTCGGCTACCTTGTCTTGTTCACTAACAACATAGTCTTTTGGCGGTCTGCCTTTGCGTTTTAATGCTATTCCTGCTTCGAGTTTTCTTTGATTTGTATTATATCTGTTGATGAAATTCTTGAGTTGTTTAAGTTCAAAGCCAAACTTCTCACATATTTCTCGGTTCGTTTTTCCTTGTGATTTTAATTCTAATATCTCTAATTCATATTCTTTTATGTGGCGATAACTTCTTGGCATAAAAAATCCTCCTATGGTAGTTGTTTTAATTCTACCATAGGAGGTCTCTTTTTTCTATTGTCCGTTTTTACTGGACTTGTGCAATTTCTCGGGAGGCTTCCTTATTCTTGTCGGTCTTCGCCTTTTTCAGCCGTCTTATGCGTCGAGACGTGCTTCGAAGTCAGCAAGTTCCTTCTTCAGTTCTGCGGGAAGGGTATCATCCTCATCAAACTTGGAGTAGAACTCCTTGATTCCCTTCACATCCTCTTTCCAGAGATCCTTATCCACAGACAGCAGACCCTTGATGGTATCGAGATCGATATCCTCGAGGCCTTCGGTATTGATATCCTCAGCCTTGGGCAGGTAACCGATGGCGGTCTCCACAGCGTCAGCCTTGCCGGCGCAGCGATCCAGGATCCACATCAGCACACGCATATTGTCGCCGAAGCCGGGCCAGATGAAGTTGCCTTCATCATCGGTACGGAACCAGTTTACATTGAAGATCTTGGGAGCATGGGGAATCTTTTTACCCATCTCGATCCAGTGTGCAAAATAGTCGCCCATGTTGTAGCCGCAGAAGGGCAGCATAGCCATGGGATCACGGCGGACAACACCGACAGCGCCTGCAGCAGCAGCGGTGGTCTCGGAAGCCATGATGGAGCCTACGAACACACCGTGGTTCCAGTCGAAGGACTGATATACCAGGGGTGCGGTCTTAGCACGGCGGCCGCCGAATACGATCGCATCGATGGGCACACCGTTGGGGTTATTGAATTCTTTGGAAATACAGGGGCAGTTCTCGGCAGGAGCGGTGAAGCGGCTGTTGGGATGAGCAGCGCAGGTGCTCTTGTCTGCTTTGTTGAACTTCGCGGGATCCCAGGGCTCGCCCTTCCAGTCGATGGCATTCTCAGGCAGGTTCTTATCCAGGCCTTCCCACCATACCGTATTGTCTGCAGTATGGCAAACATTGGTAAAGATGGTGTTCTTTCTGGTGGATGCCAGAGCATTGGGATTGGACTTCTCGTTGGTACCGGGAGCAACGCCGAAGAAGCCGTTCTCGGGGTTCATGGCATACAGGCGGCCATCGGGGCCGATACGCAGCCAGGAGATATCATCACCCACGCACCATACTTTATAGCCCTTGGAGGCATAGTACTCGGGGGGGATCAGCATAGCCAGGTTAGTCTTACCGCAGGCAGAGGGGAAAGCGGCACAGATATAGCGCACTTCGCCTTCGGGGTTCTCAACGCCCAGGATCAGCATATGCTCAGCCATCCAGCCTTCGTTCTTACCGAGATAAGAAGCGATACGCAGAGCAAAGCACTTTTTACCCAGCAGAACGTTACCGCCGTAACCGGAGTTCACGGACATGATGGTATTGTCCTCGGGGAAGTGCATGATATACTTTTTGGAAGCATCCATCTGCGCTCTGGAGTGCAGGCCCTTGACGAACTCACCGTCGCCCAAGGACTCCAGTACCTTCTCGCCGATGCGGGTCATGATGTGCATGTTCAGAACAACATAAATGCTGTCGGTCAGCTCGATACCGATCTTGGAGAAGGGAGAGCCGACAACGCCCATGCTATAGGGAATGACATACATGGTACGACCCTTCATGGAACCGTCGAACAGTTCGTACATCATCTTATAGGCTTCCTGGGGATCCATCCAGTTGTTGGTGGGGCCGGCATCCTTCTTGGTACGGGCACAAATAAAGGTGCGGTCCTCAACACGGGCAACGTCCAGAGGATCGGTACGGTGCAGATAGCAGCCGGGCAGTTTTTCCTGATCCAGTTTCTCGATCTCGCCGGTGGAGCATGCTTCCGCACGCAGAGCCTCCAGCTGAGCCTCGCTGCCGTCGATCCAAACGATCTTTTCCGGCTTGGTGATGGCAGCCATCTCGTCGACCCAGGTCAATAAAGCTTGATTCTTGGTAGTCATTTTGCATTTCCTTTCTTAAATTCAAATTTTTCACGATTACAATTATATCGGCATTCCGTCAACAATGCAAGCGCCATTTTTGCTAAAGTTTGCCATAATTTAGTTCATATTTTGTGCAAGTTCGTACAGTCTTATCCATTCTTGAAAAGAAAACTGTTCGCCCCGGGCATTTTCCGGCAATCCCGCCGCCTTTAAAAGGACACTGATGCCCTCCCTATCCAGTCCCGTACGCTGCTTGAAAGCAGGGGAGGAGCAAAGCATCTTCCGCCGGGCGGCAAAGCCGCTCTGCACAAAGGAAACAAAGCCTTCATCCGGGCGGTTGGCCTTCGGCTCTAAGACCATTACGGCACTATGGACATGGGGCGCCGGCACAAAACAATGGGGCGGCACCTCCAAAAGAAGTTCCCCCTCACAATAGGCCCGGGTGATGACCGAAAGAGCGCGGTATTCCTTGGTGCCTGCGGCACAAAGCAGCCGCTGAGCCACCTCTTTTTGCACCATCAACACCGCTTTGTCCCAGCAGTCGATGCTTGCAAAAAGCAGGGAAAGGATCTCGGTGGTGATATAATAGGGCAGATTGCCCACCACCGTAAAGCGCTCACCGCCGAACAGCTCCTTTTGCAAAGCAGCAAGGTCACATTTTAAGATATCCGACCAAATAAACCGATGGTTTTCGGCGGGCACCTCTTGGATCAAAAGCGGCTCTAAATGACGGTCGATCTCTATCGTTACCGCCTTTTTGGCCTTTTTTGATAAAAGGCTGGTGAGGGTTCCTACTCCTGCGCCGATCTCCAGTATATTGCCGCCTTCTCCGGCGGCATCGGCGATGGTTTCCAATACCGAAAGATCCCGCAAAAAATTCTGACCCAGAGATTTGGCGGTAGACAAGCCGTAGCGGTCTAAGAGTTCACGGACACGGATTTCATTCATAATCGCGCACCAGTGCCACCACTCTGCCCAAAATGGTGCAGTCCTTTGTCTGAATCGGCTCATAGGCCGGATTTTCCGGCACAAGACGCAGTCCGCCCTGTTCCCGATAGATCCGTTTCACCGTGGCGGCATCCTCCAGCCAGACCGCTGCGATCTCGCCGTCGGCCACAACAGAGGTCTTTTCTAAAATCACGGTGTCGTTCTCCAAGATGCCGGCATTGATCATACTGTCCCCCCGCACCCGCAAGGCAAAAAGCTCTTTTCCCTTTGCCAGCTCCGGACGGATATGAACATAGCCCTCTGCCACCTGCTCCGCCATCAGCGGTACACCGGCGGCGATCGTGCCTAAGACCGGAATCGGTACCCCCGCAGAAAAGCCCGCAAGGATGCGGTGCTTCCCCTGCCGCAGTACCAGGCCCTGCTCCTCCAATCGGTTGAGCGTGCTCTGGGCCATGCTGGGGGAGGAAAGGTGCATTGCGGTCATGATCTCCCGCACGGTAGGAAAACGGCCGTCAGCCTGCACCCGACTGCAAAGCCATTCATAGACCCGTCGATCCCGCTCCTGTACTTTTTTGCTGATACTCCCCGCGACCATCAGATAAAGGTAAAGGTGGAGAGCATCTGCTCCACATTGGTCAGGAAGTAGGTATAAGCGGAAAACTCTGCCACAAAGGTCACCACATAGACCCTGCCGCCATGCTGGGCAAAAAGCTGCATAAAACGCAACTCATCCGCCCCATCGTCGGAGGAGCTTTCGTATACGATCTGATAGGCTTCTTCACCACCCAGGGTGGTTTCGGTCTCAGAGACCAGATTATAATTGGCAAGGGTGCTTTCCAGATTGGAAACATAACCCTTCACATAGTCATTATACGCCGTTTCGCCCTCCATATCCAGAACAAACCGCTGAACGGAAACATTGTCCAGATAATCATCGGCATACCCTTCGGTGGGGGTGACAAAGGCCACAATGCCGTTTTTATTGTCCTGGGTCTTTTCCCAATAGTCGGGATATTCCACCGAGATCCCCAAGGGTGTGGACCGAAAGAGCTTATAATCCTCCAGCGTTGCCTTTCGGCAGCCGCTGCTCAGCAGCAGGAGGGCGATCAAAAACCATGCGAGCATTTTCTTTTTTATACAGCATACCTCAAAATAGTAGTACAAATATTCTACCATACAAATCATCTTTTGACAATACATTAAAACTATGATATGATTACTCGTTGTAAAGGAGTATGATCCCAATGAGCAAAAAAGCATGTAATTATACAAGCATCGGCGGCAGCGCCCTGATCGAGGGCGTGATGATGCGGGGCAATGATAAAATGGCCATCGCCCTGCGCCGTAACGACGGCACCATCCAATTAAAGGTAGAGGAGGCCAAAACCAACAACAGTTGGTATACAAAGGTTCCTGTTCTACGGGGAGTTATGAATTTTATCCGTTCCATGATGCTCAGTTATAAATGTCTGATGTATTCGGCGGATGTATCAATGGAAGGTCTGGAGGAGCCGGAAGAGCCCTCTAAGGTAGACCGGTTCCTGGACAAGCTGATGGGCAAGGCCGGCATGGCCATTATCAGCACCGTTGCCATGGTGCTGGGTGTTTGTCTTTCTCTCTTCCTCTTTATGTATCTGCCCGCCCTCTTTACCGGTTGGGCAATGGCCTGGGCGCCTGCTGTTTTAAAGGCCATTGTGGAGGGTCTCATTAAGATCCTGATCTTTTTAGCCTATATTGCCCTTTGCTCCCTGATGCCGGATATGAAACGGGTCTTTCAGTATCACGGCGGCGAGCATAAATCCATCTTCTGCTTTGAGGCAGGGGAGGAGCTGACCCCGGCCAATGCAATGAAAGCCCGCCGTTTCCACCCCCGCTGCGGCACCTCCTTTATGCTGTTTACCCTGCTGGTCAGCATTGTGGTAGCCATGTTTATCCCCTGGGGAAACCGGTTGGTACGGACCCTCATCAAGCTTGCCTTTGTGCCGCTGGTGATGGGCATTGCCTATGAATTTATCCGCTATGCCGGCAAGCACGATAATGTCGTCACCCGTATCCTCTCCGCTCCCGGCCTCTGGTTCCAGCGGCTGACTACCAAGGAGCCGGACGAGAAGCAGCTGGCAGTGGCGCTCTGCGCCCTTAAGGGTGTACTCAATGAATATCCCATGAATCAAGAGATCATCGTAGACGAAGAAGGAAATTACAGCGATGAAAGCAAAACTGAGTGATCTGCGCCGACACGGCGAGATCGTATTAAAAGAGCGAGGCATTGAAGAATATCGCGGCGATACCTTCTGCCTTTTGAATAAGCATTTCGGCTGTACCCGCGCCGATGTTCTTCTGAAAGGGGAAGAGGACTATCCCGACGAAACGGTAACCGCTTACTTCAAGGATATTCAAAAGCGGGGTGACCGTACTCCGCTGCAGCATCTTTTGGGCAGCTGGGAATTTATGGGTCTTCCCTTTGCGGTCAGTCCCGATGTACTGATCCCCCGGGCTGAAACCGAATGGTTAGTTGAGTATGTTTTAAAGCACTATGAAGGCAAGGCCCCCAAGGTGCTGGATCTTTGTACCGGGAGCGGCTGCATCGGTCTTTCCATAAAAAAAATGCTGCCCGAGGCACAGGTGACGCTGGTGGATGTCAGCGCCCTGGCTCTCAAAGTGGCAGAAACCAACCGAAAAAACCTGGAGATCGAAGCCAAGATCGAAGCATGGGATATCCTTCAGGGCGTGCCCTTCTTTTTACAGAAGGCGCGGTTTGACGTCATCGTCAGCAACCCGCCCTATATCAAGACCTCCGACCTTCCCACCCTACAGCCGGAAGTACAGCAAGAACCGGAGCTGGCGCTGAACGGCGGCACCGACGGCCTGCTCTATTACCGCGCCCTGGCCGCCGACTGGTCGGGCCTGCTGGCCGAGGGCGGCACTTTCCTGGTGGAGACCGGAGAGGATACCGGCACGGGGGTACAGGAGATCTTCCGGGAAGCCTTCCAAAACGCCGAGCTTCATAATGACCTTGCCGGCCTGCCCCGCTATGTGGTCAGTAAAAAATAAAAAAGAGAGCCTTGGGCAGTCCTTCGTAAGGAATAAGTGTCTTAAAATTCAAGATTTTGGCGCAAATCTGCGTTAAAAATGCGCACCATCCGTCAGGATGCTTTGCATTTTATGCCTTGTTTTGCATCCAAACCTTTGAATTTTAAGGTG
>JAFUNM010000036.1 GCA_017482195.1 Clostridia bacterium | reverse complement strand
TAAAAGAACTCCCGCTGACCTTCTTAAAAGGCGAATATCATATGTGGTTTTTGTTCCTGATCCTGGGCCTCTATCTTTTGATTCCGATCTTGCGAAAACTTACCGCCTCTAAAAAAAATACCGCGTGTTTTCTGCTGATTACCGGCGTTTTGTTCTTTTTGATCCCCCGTGCGGTTCATCTGCTGGCCCTTTTCGGGATCTCTGTTCCTTTGCAAGACATCATTCTTTCGGCGATGAATATCAATGTGGTCTCGTTCTGCTATCTCTTTGTATTCGTGTTGGGACATTATCTGCATCAGTATGATCTTTCCAAGGTATGGCGCTGTGTGTTTTATATTGTCGGTATGGTCGGCTTTGCCGCCACGGTCGGCCTCACTCTGTGGCATTCTCGAGCCATAGGCTCGGCCAGCGGTTCCTTTTATACCTATATGTCCTTAAATGTGATGGCGATGGCTGTGGCGCTCTTTGTGTTCGGTAAATACCATTTCCGTAATGAGAGCCTGCATTTCAGAGTCGTTTCCCGCTATAGCTTCGGTATATATTTATCGCATGTATTGTTTATTGACCTGCTGAGCCCCATCGGTGTTACCCCTTGGACTTTACCGTTGATCAGCGTGGCGGTGTTCTGTTTGTCTTTGGGCCTTTCCGCCCTATTACACCGGATCCCTGTTCTTAAGAAATATATCGTATGAAAATTATTACACCTGATTATTATCAAAATTTCAAATGTATTGCTGACCGTTGCCGCCATAGCTGCTGTATCGGCTGGGAGATCGAGGTTGATCCTCTGACCCTGGGGCGCTATCAGAGCATTCCTGACGTCCGTACCCATATTACGCCGGAAGGTACAATTGCTTTGGTGGGGGAACGCTGTCCTTTTTTAAATGAGCGGGGACTCTGCAATATCATCTGCACTTATGGGGAAGAGGCTCTTTGCCGGATCTGCACCGATCATCCCCGTTTTCGCAATTTCTATTCCGACCGGATCGAGGTTGGTTTAGGGCTGTGCTGCGAAGCGGCTGCAGAGCTGATCCTGTCCTATCCGTCATCGGTGAAATGGACTTCCTTTGAAGGAGCTCCTCTTCCGGAGGAACGTGCCTTCTTTGCTCTTCGTCAGCAGATCTTTGATATCCTCCAAGACCGTACACGGACCGTTGATGAACGGGTGGAAAAAATGCTGGCTCTTTGTGGGGCTGAGCTGCCGGAGAAAACATCTGCCGAATGGACGCAAATCTATTTATCGTTGGAGCAGCTGGATCCTGTCTGGCGCGATATACTGCTTGCAGAACCCCGGCAGAAAATGGACGATCCTTTAGGCTTTGAGCAGCTGTTGGTCTATTTTATCTACCGTCACCTGGCCGATGCTTTGGAAGAGGGCGGATTTCGAGAGCGGGTGCTGTTTGCTGCTCTCAGCTATCAGATGATCCGGCAGATCTGGTCTGCTAACCCGGAGCTCTCTTTGCAGGAGATCGCTCGGATGTATTCCGCCGAAATCGAATATTCTGACGAAAATATGAAATCCATATTGAATCTTTTTGTGTAACCTTAAAAAACTTGATTTTTGGAAAAATTTTTTCTTGAAAAATAGGATATAATGATATATACTATTAACGTTAAAAATGGGTACATTTGTGCCGAGATTGCTTTTTTGAAAAGTTGAAAGGATGATGATGACAATGGAACGCAAAGTCGGAACCGTATCCCGGGGTATTCGCTGCCCCATCATTCGCGAGGGAGATAACCTCGCCGAGATCGTTACCCAGAGTGTGCTTGAAGCTGCCAATGCAGAAGGGTTTGCCCTGCGTGACCGTGATGTTATCGCCTTAACTGAATCCATCGTCGCCCGTTCTCAGGGCAACTATGCCAGTGTCAACGATATTGCTGCCGATGTGAAAGCTAAACTGGGCGGAGAGACTGTGGGTGTGATTTTTCCCATTCTCTCCCGGAACCGTTTTGCCATCTGCCTGCGCGGTATTGCCATGGGTGCTAAAAAGGTGGTGTTGATGCTCAGCTATCCTTCTGATGAAGTGGGCAATGCGCTCATTACCATGGATCAGATCGATGCTGCCGGTGTTAATCCCTATAGTGATGTTCTCTCCTTGGAAAAATACCGTGAACTCTTCGGTTATAACAAACATGAGTTCACCGGCGTGGACTATGTGGAGTACTACGGTGAGTTGGTTTGTTCCTGCGGCGCTGAGGTGGAGTTTGTGTTTGCCAATCAGGCAAAGGCCATCCTTGATTATGCGGATTGTATCATCAACTGCGATATCCATACCCGTGCTCGCACCAAGCGCATCCTGCTGGAAGCGGGTGCAAAAGTGGTGTGCAGTCTGGATGATATCCTGACAGAGTCCGTCAACGGCAGCGGTTATAACAGCAAATACGGCCTGCTGGGCTCCAATAAATCCACCGAAGATAAAGTGAAACTGTTTCCCAGAGAGTGTAAGGATCTGGTGCTGGAGATTCAGGCTCGCATCCTCAAGGAGACCGGTAAGTATGTGGAGGTCATGGTCTATGGCGACGGTGCCTTCAAAGATCCTCAGGGTAAGATCTGGGAGCTGGCCGATCCCGTTGTTTCTCCCGCCTTTACCGACGGTTTGATCGGTACTCCTAACGAACTGAAGTTGAAGTATTTGGCTGATAATGATTTCAGCAACCTGTTCGGCGAAGAGCTGAAGAAAGCGATTTCCGACAGCATCCGCGCCAAAGAGGGTAGCTTGGTGGGCAATATGGCCTCCCAGGGTACTACCCCCCGTCAGCTGACCGATCTAATCGGTTCTCTTTGTGACCTGACCAGCGGCTCCGGTGATAAGGGTACTCCGGTTGTCCTCGTCCAAGGCTACTTCGATAACTACGTTTCTTGATTTCAAAACCGCGAAGTGTTTGCTTCGCGGTTTTTTCTTGCATTAGCGTTTTTCTTGCTATATAATAAGGCTGAGGAGATGGTGAGGATGACCGAAAAAGAACAGGCCTTTATGGACTATGAAAAGAAGCAGGAAACGCAAATGAAACGCGGCAAGACAATGATCTGTCTCATTGCCGGCTTTGAGATAGCCATAGCGGTGTTTAATTTGATTTTGGATTTTAATATCTCTCAACTGCTGATCGGTGCGATCATGGTTGGCTTATCCGTTGCGTTATTAAGCGGTTATACCTGGGTGCGTTATCTTTTTGCAGTTTCTTCGGGGTTGTGTGCATTCGCTTTTTTTGCGATGTTGTTTATGGTTTTGGGTGATTTTTCCTGGGTCGGCGATACCCTTTCGGGAGGGGTTCGGCTGCTCATTACATCAATTATCGGCCTGGCCGTGTGTCTGACGGTTTGCCTGCTTTTACTGTTCAGCAAATCCGTCAAAGAATATATGTATTTCAAAAGAAATGGTTGAGCAATATGAAACTATTAAATAACATCTACCAAAAAGCCGTCTGCTCCCGTGCAGACGATAACGGAGCAATCTTTTATTTTTCTGCTGCTGATTTTGCGGGATTGCGGCAAAAAAACTACGCCTTTCATTCTTCCGACGGCCATATCCTCCAAGGTTATTTTTATTTTTATGAAAATTATAAATCCAACCATATCATCGTGTTTGATCACGGGATGGGTGGCGGCCACCGTAGTTATATGCGGGAGATCGAAGTGTTGGCAAAGGAAGGTTATTTGGTGTTCTCTTATGACCATACCGGCTGTATGGAGTCCGGCGGTGAGACTACCGGCGGATTTCCTCAGTCCCTTAAAGACTTAAATGATGCACTTACTGCTTTGAAGGCCGATTTTCCGAATCATACCTTCTCGGTGATCGGTCATAGCTGGGGCGGTTTTTCCACCATGAATATCGCCGCTTTTCATCCCGATGTTAAGCACCTGATTGCTTTTTCCGGCTTTATCTCGGTGGAGCAGGTGCTTAAGCAATTCTTCGGTGTTTTTTGTAAGGGTATTTATAAAGAAGTACTGCAAAAGGAACCGGTCTATGCTGCCAGCAGTGCGGTGGAGTCTTTGAAAAACACCGATGCCAAGATACTGATCTTCCATTCGGGGGACGATCATACAGTCAGCAGCAAGATGCATTTCGATGTGCTGGCTGAAGCCTTTGCGGAAAAAGAAAATGTGCGTCTTATAAAGGTGAACGGAAAAAAACACAACCCAAACTATACCGCTGATGCGGTGCAGTATAAGGATGCATTTTTTGCGGCTTATAAAAAGACTGCCAAGAAATTAAAAACAGAGCAACAGAAGCAGGCTTTTAAAGATCAATTTGATTGGTACCGCATGACCGAACAGGATATGGAGATCTGGTCACAGGTTTTTGAAGTATTGAAATCTTAAAATATCCACGCACTCTACGGTGCGTGGGTTTTATTTTTTCGTTAGTTTGGGTATTCTTGTTAGCGAAAGGAGGCAACTTCAATGGA
Source organism: Clostridia bacterium (assembly GCA_017482195.1). Taxonomy (GTDB): domain Bacteria; phylum Bacillota; class Clostridia; order Oscillospirales; family QAKW01; genus QAKW01. The sequence goes on along the minus strand of JAFUNM010000036.1, from coordinate 11,785 downwards.
TCAAATCAGAATCGGCAAATTCATTGCTGAGATGCGTAAAGAAAAAGGGCTTACCCAACGTCAGCTGGCAGATATTCTCCTGATCAGCGATAAGACTGTATCTAAATGGGAGTGCGGCAAAGGGTTGCCGGAGGTGTCGCTGATGCTACCCTTATGTGAGACCTTGGGTATTAACGTGAATGAATTGCTGTCCGGCGAGCAATTGAGCGCCGTAGAATATCAAGAGAAAGCGGAGGATAATATCATGCGTTTGATCAATGAGAGAGAAGAAAACAAAAAAAAGATGATCTTATCGGGCGTTACGGTAGGGGTCACCATCATGGCAACGGTTACATTATTCTTAGTATCGGGTCTAACCGTCCTACCTAATGCAGCAAGGATCGCCCTGATCGTTATCGGCCTGTTGGTCATGATCGGTGGATTGGGTGTTGCTGCTGTTTTGGAATGGGATGCCGGCGGCTTTGTTTGCCCTCATTGTAAGGAATACTTTGTGCCCACAATGAAAGCATACCTGATGGGTGCCCATACTATTACCCGCCGCCATTTGAAATGCCCCGCTTGCGGTAAGAAAAGTTACTGTATCCGCAGTTTAGGTAAAAAGTAATATAAATATCTCTCCGTAAATGCGGAGGGATATTTTTTGTCATTGCAAAAGTATAAAGAATATGATAAAATGTTAAAGATTTCTATACTTGAAAGGTTTATGCAATGATTTGTAATTCCATTTTGGATGCGATGGGCAATACCCCCGTTATCCGTTTGCAGCATATGGGCGATCCCGATGGTGCTGAGATCTTAGTGAAATTTGAAGGCCTCAATGTGGGTGGTTCTATAAAAACGCGAACCGCTTTCAATATGGTGCGTGATGCCGAAGAGAAAGGGCTTCTGAAGTCTGACTCCGTGATTGTGGAACCTACCAGCGGCAACCAGGGAATCGGCCTTGCCTTGGTGGGTGCCGTGCGCGGCTACCGGGTGAAGATTATTATGCCTGATTCCGTCAGCGAAGAACGCCGCAAATTGGTGGAGCACTACGGCGCTGAGGTGATCTTGGTTCACGATGCCGGCAATATCGGTGCCTGCATCGAGGAATGCCTGGAAATTGCATTAAAAATGAAAAATGATGATCCCAAGGTTTTTGTGCCTCAGCAGTTTGAAAATCCCGCCAATGCCCAGATCCAGCGCTCTCAGACCGGCGTAGAGATTTTGGAGCAGGTGGGCAAACCCATCCACGGTTTCTGCTCCGGGATCGGTACCGGCGGTACGATCACCGGTATTGGTGAAGCTTTGAAGGCCAAGAACCCCGATATGACCATTTGGGCTGTCGAACCTGAAAATGCGGCTATCCTTTCCGGTGGCTCCATCGGCACTCATATTCAGATGGGCATCGGTGACGGTGTGATCCCCGCCATCTTGAATCAGGAGATCTTCGATGATGTTTGTATCATCCGGGACGAAGAGGCGCTGCAGACCTCCAAGGATCTGGCTGCCAAAGAGGGGATCATGTGCGGGATCAGCAGCGGCACTAACGTGGCCGCAGCGATCAAATTGGCTAAGAAACTGGGCAAGGGTAGGACCGTTGTTACCGTTCTCCCCGATACCGCTGAGCGGTATTTTTCCACCCCTTTGTTTGAATAAAATAAAAGGTCTGCCCCTGTCAGACCTTTTTTTAATGAGGATCATATGCAGATTACTTTTAAAAACAAAAAAGTAAATATTCGCAAACTTCTTTCCTTCGGCTTTGCTGAGCAGAAGCAGTCCTATTTATATTCTGCCCCATTAGCAGACGGCTTAATGACCATGAATATTATTGTTTATGACGATGGGGCAGTCTCAACAGAGGTTATCGACAATAGCAACGGCGAAGAATATGTCCTGCATCAGGTGCAGGGCGCAGCAGGAGCCTTTGTGGGTCAGATACGCGGGGAATATGAGGCTGTTTTGGAAAGGATTTCTGCTCAATGCTTTGATACGGAAGTATTTAAGAGCGAATACGCGCGCAGATTGATCGCTTATGTGCAGCGCACCTATGGCGATGATCCGGAATTCCTTTGGGAGCGTTTCCCTGATAATGCCGTTTGGCGCCGAAAGGATAACCGAAAATGGTACGGTGTTCTGTTGACCGTTTCCCGGCGAAAGCTGGGACTGGACTCCGATGCTTTGACCGAGATCATCGATCTTCGGATAAAACCGGAGGAGTTGGAAAAACTGGTGGACTGCACGCTGTATTTTCCCGGCTATCATATGAATAAAAGGCATTGGCTCACGATTGTTCTTGACGGTTCTGTGCCTTTTGATGAAATCTGTGAAAGACTGGAGGAAAGCTACCGTTTAGCTTTGAAAAAAACATGAGGAACTTAAAACTTGCCTTTCTTCAGATTCTGCCCGGCAATTTAGAAAAAGGCATCAAGGCCTGCCGTAAAGCAAAGGCGCAGGGGGCCGACATTGCGCTCTTTCCCGAAATGTGGAGCGTTGGCTATGAGATTCCGGAGGATATTGAAAAACTCAAATCTATGGCAATCTCTGTCGATGATCCTTTTGTTTTGGCTTTCGGTATGTTGGCAAAGGAACTGGATATGGCCATTGGCATTACCTTTTTGGAACAATTCGATCCCTTGCCCCGGAATACCTTGTGCTTTTTCGACCGCTTCGGCCGGAGGGTACTGACTTATGCCAAGGTGCATACCTGCACTTTCGGGGATGAGTGCCGCTTAACTCCAGGTGAGGATTTTTATGTAACAGATCTGGACACCGCTCAAGGAATCGTGAAAATCGGTGCCATGATCTGCTATGATCGGGAATTTCCTGAAAGCGCCCGTATTTTGATGCTTAAAGGAGCTGAGATCATTTTGGTTCCTAATGCCTGTCCCATGGAGATCAACCGGCTTTCTAAATTGCGGGGGCGCGCCTATGAAAATATGGTGGGGATCGCCACCTGCAATTATCCCACCGGCCAGCCTGATTGCAACGGACATTCTTCTGTTTTCGACGGTATCGCTTACCGCCCCGATCTCTCCGACTCTCGGGACACCTGCATTTTGGAGGCCGGGGAAGAGGAGGGCGTTTATTTAGCTGAAATCAATCTGGAGGAGCTCCGTGATTATCGTAATACCGAAGTGCACGGCAATACCTACCGCCGCCCTGAAAAATATCAACTGCTGCTATCAAAAGAGATCAAGGCACCCTTTATTCGATAGTTAAAGACCGTTTGGCTTTGGCCAAACGGTCTTTTGATTATTCGCCTAAATTGGTGAGAAATTCTTTTTTCTTTTGGACTTGATATTCGTCAAAGGTGCCCTTTTGCAGATGAGGGAGTGCGACGGAACGGAATTCTTCCCAACTATCCGATTCTTTGTTGACCAGGATGGGGAAGAACCATACTCCGTTTTTCTCTGCTGCATCGCAATCACCGGGGGCATCTCCTACCATTACCACACAGGCAGGATCATATCCTTTTTTCAGCATGGCGGCAATACAATGAGCCTTGCTGCCCCGATCCTGAGTCAGCAGCTCGTCGGTGTACTCCAATAAGCCGTGTCGGCCCCATTCTTCTACTACTGCGTCCCGATTGGCGCTGGATACTACCGCTACATCAGCGACCTGTTTGGCTGCCGTCAGGCCCTCTTTGGCTCCCTTGAACGGAACCTTTACTTCCTCCGGCAGTGCCACAATAGCAGCATTGACTGCCTTGGACCAGCTTAGGGCTTTTTCCAGACATCGCTTTCCGGAGGGATCTTTGCATTCCTCGGCGGCTTTGGCAACCGCATCATTGGAGAGGGCGGGCGCATGCTTCGTCCAATCCGCTAAAGCGGCGATTCCTTCGATGGGGGTATAGTGTTTGTCAATTTCCTGCAGCGCCATTGCAAGACCCTTGAAACGGTTGATCCCTCGGGTCATTTGGAAGAGATTGATCTCATTCCAGCGTTGAAGGATCGGTTCCTTCCATTCCTCCAGCTGCCACTCGGTTACCATACAAGGGCCGAAGCAATGGAAGTGTTTGCAATTCATGGTGTCCATGGCGCAACCGTCGGAATCCACGCAAACTAAATACTGTTTCATAGCCTTAGATCCTTGTATCCCAAAGTCCGCAGAAACTGTCGATGGGATCCTTTCCCTTGAAGGCCTCGGGGCCGTTGAGCAGCGCCTCTACCAGAGCATCCATCGTATCATCCTTGCTGTCATAGGCGTTAATATAGGTGCGCAGCATCGGTACATCTGCCAGCATGGTGGGCGCATTGACGCTGATGCCCACTACCGGCAGTTCAAATACATACCAGGGGATCTCCCCGCCGCCTTTGGAAAGACCGAAACTGGGTCTCCCGTTGGCAACATCATAAAGGGAGATCACGATATCCTGTCCGGCTTTAAAGTCTTTAATCGCATTTTTGCCGGCAAAATAAAGATTGAGATTAAGAGGCTTGCCCTCCGCCATCTCTTTTTTCATCTTATCGATGGGGCTTTCGTAGATAAAGGCATCAAAGCCCTTGGCGATCAGGCGATCCCGCAGTTTTTCGGCGGGATTTTGCTTGGTGGCACCGCCGCCCATGGCTACAGCCGCCAAAGCACTCATGGCGCTCTCGTAGCCTTTGACATAAACGATCATTACTCGCTTGGTCTTGCTGGGATCCAGAGGCAGTACGTCTGCGTCCTTGTATTTTACCAGCGTCAGACAATCCTTGCTGATCTCGGCTGCCTTTGCTTTGTAGGCGGGATCCTGCAGGCAGGAAAGCGCCTCTTCACCGGGAACCAGTTCTTCTTTAGTCTTTTTATGAAGTCCCAGTTTTGCCTTCAGGCCGATGATGCGAGTCAGTGCCTCGGTCATCCGCTCCTCGCTGATCATGCCGTTTTTGTAGGCCTCCAGCATGGTATTGAAATCTTCGTCGGGATCGTTGAAAAAGAGAAACATATCGCAACCGGCGTTGATGGAAGCCGGCAGCATTTCCTTGCGGGTCATCCGGTCGGTCATGCCTACCATGTGGGAGGCATCAGTGACGACCATACCGTTAAAGCCCAACTTATCTCTTAAAAGACCGGTCATGATCTCGGGACAGAGGGTGGCAGGCAACAGCTCTTCGTCGGAGATGCCGGGCTTTATTTCTTTCATATATTCCCGCATCATGATATGTCCGCCCATAATGCCGTCCAGTCCGCCGTCAATCAGGGTTTTGTAGACCTTGCCATAGGTAGCCATCCATTGCTCTTCATTGAATTCATTGTTATTGTTGGAAAGATGAGCATCACGGAAATCCTGTCCGTTGCCGGGGAAGTGCTTGGCAACGGCAGCGAAACCATCAATGGTGTGCGCACCGTCCAGATAGGCTTTGCTCATTTCTGCCACCCGATCGGCATCGTTGCCGAAGGCGCGGGCCACTACTTCGGTGTTTTCCCAATTATAATGAATGTCACAAACCGGGGCGAAGGCCATATTACAGCCGATAGCGGCCGCTTGTTCATTGGCCATTCTGCCCAAATCATGGGCATATTGCACATTTTGGGTGGCACCGATCTTGATGCCGGAACCGATAAAAGTACCGTCGGGGCAGGCGCCGTCACCGCCTGCCTCCGTGTTGCAGGCAATAAAAACCGGCACCTTGGCATATTTTTGCAGCAAGCGATTTTGGTCCTGTACCATCTTGCCGGGCATTGCATTGTAGCGGCAGCCGCCCAGATGGTATTTCTCCATCAGCTCCTTAAGATACTCTTCGCTGATACCTGCGGTCAGTTGAAAAAAGAGCTGACCGACCTTTTCTTCGTCGGTCATCGCATGAATGGTGTTTTCCACCCAGGCAATGTCCTCCTCGTTTAAGTTATAGGGGATCGCGCGCAAATCAACCATTTGTTTAATTAATCTCCTTATTCGTTATTTTTTCCCGGCGCACCGCAGCATTTTTTGTATTTTTTTCCGCTGCCGCAGGGGCAGGGATCATTGGGACCTACCTTTTTTCCCACTTTTTCGGGTGCTTTTTTGGGGGTAGTACCGTCAGTGCCTCTGGAGGTGCCGGTCTCCTTGACCACCGCCTCCCGCTTGACTTCCTCTTCCTTGCGAACCCGCAAAGAGAGAATGCCCCGAACGGTGTTTTCTTTGATATTCTCGATCATAGCATCAAAAATGTCATAGCTCTGGAATTTGTATTCCACCACCGGATTGCGCTGTGCATAGTGCTCTAAGCCAATGCTCTGCTTCAGATCGTCCATGTTGTCGATGTGTTCCATCCAGTTACGGTCTACGCTGCGGAGCATGACCACACGCTCAGCCTCTCGCATGGTCGTCTCGCCCAGTTCCTGCTCCTTGGCCTCGTAAGCTGCATGACCTTTTTCTTTCAGGAATTCGGTCACATCGTCGATATCCAACTTCATCCGCTCTTCTTCGGTGTATTTTAGATCGTCGGGAGAGAGGATCAGACCGTCCAAGTCCTGGTGCAAAGCATCAAAGTTCCAAAGGGTGGTATCCTCACCGGCCAAATGGCGATCGACTTCTGCCTCCAGATAATCGTCCATCATCTTAAGGACGGTTTCCTTGAGATCCTTGTCATCCAGAACCTTGCTTCGCTGCTCATAGATCAGCTCCCGCTGCTTGCTCATAACATCGTCATACTCTAAGACGTGCTTTCTGCGGGCAAAGTTTGCACCTTCTACCCGTTCCTGGCTTTTTTCGATGACACCGGTCAGCAGCTTTGCTTCGATGGGCATATCCTCCGGCAGTTTGAGGGTGGTCATCATCGCGTTGACCCGCTCTCCGCCAAATAGGCGCATCAGATCGTCCTCTAAGGATAGATAGAATCGGGTGGTGCCGGGATCGCCTTGGCGTGCCGCACGGCCGCGCAGCTGATTGTCGATCCGGCGGCTTTCGTGCCGCTCAGTGCCTAAGATGTAAAGACCGCCGGCCTCCCGCACCCGTTCGGCCTCCGTTTTGATCTCTTCTTTATGCTTTTTTAAATTTTCTTGATAGAAGGCTCTTGCGTCTAAAATCGTCTGATCCTCGGTTTCGGCATAGCCGGTAGCCTCGCTGATCACCGCCTCTTCATAGCCCTTCTTCCGAAGTGCCTCTTTGGCTAAAAACTCTGCATTACCGCCCAGCATGATGTCCGTACCGCGGCCCGCCATGTTGGTGGCGATGGTTACGGCACCGTACTGACCCGCCTGGGCAATGATAGCGGCCTCTTTTTCGTGGTGCTTTGCATTGAGCACATGATGGGGAATCCCTCTCTTGCGCAATAGCTGACTTAACAGTTCGCTCTTCTCAATAGAAATGGTACCCACCAGCACCGGCTGACCTTTTGCATGGCATTCCTCGATCTGCTTTAGGGCGTTGAGGAACTTGCCCCGCTCAGTCTTGAATACGATATCCGGCAGGTCTTTTCGGATGTTGGGACGGTTGGTCGGGATCTCCACAACATCCAATGCATAGATCGCTCGGAATTCATCCTCTTCCGTCAGTGCTGTACCGGTCATACCCGAAAGCTTGGTATACAGACGGAAATAATTCTGTAAGGTGATGGAGGCGAGGGTTTTGCTCTCCTTTTCTACCGTTACATTTTCTTTGGCCTCAATGGCCTGGTGCAGACCTTGATTGTACCGCCGTCCGTACATGATACGGCCGGTGAATTCATCCACGATCAGTACTTGGCCGTCCTTGACGACATAATCGATATCCCGGTGCATGATGCCACGGGCCTTGAGAGCCTGATTAATGTGATGGCTGATTTCCATATTGTCCGGATCGGCAAAGTTTTCTAAATGGAAGAAGGCCTCCGCCTTGGCAATGCCGTGGGCGGTCAGGGTCACATGCTTGCTCTTCTCTTCAATCAGATAGTCGGCGTTTTTCAATTCATTGTGTTGCTCCTCGGTCAGATACCGTCCCATCAGCACTTCCTGATATTCCATTTTGGCATAAGCATCATAGTCGGCCTTATCGTCCGTTCGCACGACCTTGAAGGGGGTCAGGGATTTTACAAAATTATCCGCCAGCTTATACATCTCAGTGGATTTGGCGCCCTGGCCGCTGATAATGAGCGGGGTACGGGCTTCATCAATCAGGATGGAATCCACCTCATCCACAATGGCAAAGGCATGGCCTCTTTGTACCAGATTGGCTTTATAGAGAGCCATGTTATCCCGCAGATAGTCAAAACCGAACTCGTTGTTGGTTCCGTAGGTGATGTCTGCCGCATAAGCCGCTTTTTTCTGTTCAGGCTTCATGCCGCTGATGACCAGACCGACGGTCATACCAAGATACCGGTAGACCTTGCCCATCCACTCACTGTCGCGCTGAGCCAGATAATCATTGACGGTAATGACATGAACGCCTTTTCCAGTCAAGGCATTAAGATAAGCGGGAAGGGTGGCTACCAGAGTCTTACCTTCGCCGGTTTTCATTTCGGCGATTCGCCCCTGATGGAGTACAATGCCGCCGATGATCTGCACCGGATAATGCTTCATACCCAAAACCCGCCAGGCTGCTTCCCGGATGGTGGCAAAGGCCTCGGGAAGAATATCATCTACCGTTTCGCCTTTCGCAAGGCGTTCCTTTAAAATATCGGTCTGATTTTTCAACTCTGTCTCCGAAAGGACGGCATATTGTTCTTCTAAAGCCAATACCCGATCCACTGTCGGTTGGATCCGTTTGAGCTCTCGGTCGGAATGAGAACCGAAAAGTTTATCGAAAATTCCCATGAATTACGCTCCTTAAATCATAATGCACCTATTATATCATATTTTTTACAGTATTTCCACAATAAAAGAATGAATTTTCGGTAAATTTACGAAAATAAAATCGTTGCAAAAAACAGAGAATAATGTTAAAATAATTTTTAGTAATTAATTGAAATCAAAATAAAGGAGATCTTGTTATGGCTTTCAACAAAAAAACCGTAGACGACATTAATGTCAAGGGTCAAAACGTTCTGGTCCGCTGCGACTTCAATGTGCCCTTGAAAGACGGCGTGATCACTGATGAGAATCGTATCAATGCCGCTCTGCCCACCATCAAGAAGCTGATCGCTGACGGCGGTCGTGTGATCCTGTGCTCCCATCTGGGTAAACCCAAGGGAGAGCCCAAGCCTGAGTGTAGCCTGGCACCTGTTGCTAAGCGCCTTTCCGAGAAACTGGGTCAGGAAGTTGTTTTTGCGGCAGACGATAATGTAGTCGGCGAGAATGCCAAGGCCGCTGTTGCCGCAATGAAGGACGGCGATGTTGTTCTTCTCCAGAACACCCGCTATCGCGTAGAAGAAACCAAGAACGGCGAAGAATTCAGCAAAGAGCTGGGCTCTCTGGCTGATATCTTTGTGAATGATGCTTTCGGTACTGCTCACCGTGCACATTGCTCCACCGTCGGTGTTGTAAGCTATGTGAAGGAAGCCGTTGCCGGTTATTTGATCGGTAAAGAACTGCAGTACCTGGGCAACGCTGTGGACGCACCTGTCCGTCCTTTCGTTACCATTCTGGGCGGCGCTAAGGTCGCCGATAAGCTGACCGTTATTGAGAACCTGCTGAATAAGGCAGACACCCTCATCATCGGCGGCGGTATGGCTTATACCTTCCTGGCTGCCAAGGGTTATTCCGTTGGTACCTCTTTGCTGGATGAGACAAAGATCGATTACTGCAAGGATATGCTGAAGAAGGCAGAAGAGAAGGGGGTTAAGCTCCTGCTGCCCATCGACTGCACCATCGCAAAGGATTTCCCCAATCCCATCGATGCTGAGATCGAGACTACCATTGTGGATGCCGATAAGATCCCTGCTGATATGATGAGCCTGGATATCGGCCCCAAGACTGCAGAACTGTTTGCAGAGGCTGTTAAGACGGCGAAGACGGTTGTCTGGAACGGTCCCATGGGTGTCTTTGAGAACCCCGTTCTGGCCAAGGGAACCATTGCGGTTGCAAAGGCAATGGCCGAGACCGATGCCGTTACCGTGATCGGCGGCGGCGACAGCGCAGCTGCTGTCAACACTTTGGGCTTCGGTGATAAAATGACCCATATCTCCACCGGTGGCGGTGCTTCTCTCGAATTCCTCGAGGGTAAAGAATTGCCCGGTATCGCTGCCTTGAACAATAAGTAAGAAATTTTGCGATAGACGGAACGGATCTTTTCGTTCCGTCTATTCGAGTAATAGAAGGAGAAAATAAAAATGAGAAAGTATGTAATTGCGGGAAACTGGAAAATGAATAATACCCCTGCCCAGGCTGCTGCTCTGATCAATGAGATGAAGCCTTTAGTGGCAGATGCTAAGTGTGATGTTGTTCTTTGCGTACCTTATGTTGATATCGCTGCTGCAGTTGAGGCTGCCAAGGGTTCTAATATCAAGATCGGTGCGGAGAATGTGCACTTTAAGGCCTCCGGCGCTTATACCGGTGAGGTTTCCGCAGAAATGCTGACCGCCTGCGGTGTAGAGTATGTTGTTATCGGTCATAGTGAGCGCCGTCAGTATTTCGGTGAGACAGACCAGACCGTCAATCTGCGTACCCTGGCTGCCCTGAACGCCGGCCTGAAGGCAATCGTTTGCGTGGGTGAGACTCTGGAGCAAAGAGAACTGGGCTATACTGAGACTCTGTTGAAATATCAGACGAAGATGGCTTTGACCAATGTGACCGAAGAGCAACTGAAGAATGTCATCATCGCTTATGAGCCTGTGTGGGCTATCGGTACCGGTGTGACTGCTACAGACGATCAGGCAGATGAAGGCAACGGTTATGTCCGTGCTGCTGTAGCTGAAATGTTCGGCGCAGAGGCTGCTGAAAACATTACTGTTCAGTACGGCGGCTCTATGAATGCTAAAAATGCCGAAGGTTTGCTGGCAAAGCCCAATGTAGACGGAGGCCTGATCGGCGGTGCTTCCCTGAAGGCTGAGGATTTCTCTGTTGTGGTACATGGAGTAAAGTGAAATGAGTAAAAAGCCTTTAGTTCTTTGTATTTTGGACGGTTTTGGTAATAACCCCGTTACCGAGGGCAATGCCATCTATACCGCTAAGACCCCCAATATGGATTCTCTCAAGGAGAATTGCCCCACCACCCAGATCGGTGCTTCCGGTATGGATGTAGGCCTTCCCGAAGGTCAGATGGGCAATAGCGAAGTGGGTCATACCAATATCGGTGCAGGCCGCGTGGTATATCAGGAACTGACTCGCATTACTAAGAGTACCCTCGACGGCGATTTTTTGAAAACGAAGCTCTTATGGGCGCTATGAAGAATGCGAAAGAGAACGGCACCGCCCTGCATTTGATGGGCCTGATGTCCGACGGCGGCGTTCATTCCCATAATAGCCATCTCTGGGCTTTGCTGGAAATGGCAAAGAAGAATGGCCTGACCAGGGTTTATGTTCATTGCTTCTTAGACGGTCGTGATGTTCCTCCCGCCAGCGGAGCGGATTTTGTGGCCGAGTGTGTAGAGAAATGTAAGGAGATCGGGGTAGGACAGGTGGCTACCGTTATGGGGCGCTATTATGTCATGGATCGCGACAATCGCTGGGAGCGTGTGGAGAAGGCTTACGCTGCTTTGTGCTATGGTGAAGGCGTTAAAAATTCTGATCCCGTTGCCGCTATCAAGGCTTCCTATGAGACTGTAGACGCTGAAGGAAAGAATGTGACTGATGAGTTTGTTCTGCCCACCGTCTGCCTGGAAAATGCCACTGTTTCTGCGAACGACAGCGTTGTTTTCTTCAACTTCCGTCCTGACCGTGCTCGTGAGATCACCCGGACGTTGGTGGATGATGCTTTCGATGGCTTTGAAAGAAGAAACGGCCGTTTCCCTCTCTATTATGTCTGCATGACCCAGTATGATGCTTCCATGCC
>JAFUNM010000035.1 GCA_017482195.1 Clostridia bacterium | reverse complement strand
TCCCATCTCTCCAAGACGGGAGAGCATCTTCTTTTCCTGATCATTGGGTGCTTTCGCCTCGGCCACAAACAGAGCGATCTCTGTCTCTTCCACCGACTCGCTTACGGTCTGCTCCATCCGTTTTCCAAGACCGCTCTTTCCCACAATAAAGCCGGGCATATCCAGAAAGATAAACTGCATATCCTCTTTGGTATAGATGCCGGTGATCCGGGTACGGGTGGTCTGGGGTTTAGGCGATACAATCGAGATCTTCTCCCCGATGATCTGATTTAAAAGGGTGGATTTTCCCACATTGGGACGCCCCATCAGGGTGGCAAATACAGTTTTGGTTGACATGATTCTTATTTTTCCTTTTTATAGGTTTTCTTACAGAAGATAAAGAACAGCATCAAAGCAATATACAGGGCTAATAAAACAGCCCGATGCCAGATACTGAAAAATCGCAGGATCTCTGCGATCACCGCCAAGTCCCAAAACAAAAAATAGGCGATGGCAACAGCGCCCACAGCAAAAATCAGAACTGCAGCGGCGGCGGTGTCCTTTGCGTTGCGGATATGACGGCTCTTTTCCTTAGTGATTTTATTATCGGTTTGTTCAATAGCGGTATTCAGGCTTTCGGAGCCCATCACCAGACAGATCTGCAAGATCAGCAGCGCCCATTCCACCGACGAAAACTCATAGAACCCGGACAGCAGTAAAACAGTCAGTGCGGCAAAGCAATGGATCCGGAAATTTCGCTCATAGGCCAGCTGATAGCCGATGCCCCGGAATGCATACAAAAAGCTCTTAGCAAAACTTCTCATCTTGAAATCCCCATTTCTTTTAAGATTTCCTCTTGTTTTTTGAACATTTCGCTCTCTTCTCTCTCACCCAATTCGTGGTCATAGCCCAAAAGGTGCAGAACACTATGGACGGTAAGAAAGGCAATTTCACGTTCCAAAGAATGACCGTATTCTGCGGCCTGGGCTTCTGCTTTTGGCAGACAAAGTACCATGCTGCCTAAAAAGACCGAGCCGGTCTCGGGGTCGGTCTCTGCGTTAAAAGGATCCTCTTCCATGGGGAATGATAATACATCGGTAGGACGGTCAATGTCTCTTTGTTCACGATTGATCTCCTGCATTTCAGTAAGATCGGCAAACAAGACCTCAATCTCGCAATCCCGCTCAAAGCTTTCATATGTAAGAGCCGCTGTTGCGGCGGAGAGGATCAGCGCCCGATGAAGGTCACTTTCCTGATTTACGGTTACTTTCATTTTGCTTCCTTTCATAGGCATCCACGATCCGCTGCACCAGGGCGTGGCGAACGATATCCTTCTTTTCAAAATGGTGAATGCCAATCTGTTCAATATCCTTTAAAATACGCAGAGCGTGCATCAGGCCGGAGGGTTTTCCGTCCAGATCGATCTGGGTGGGATCACCGGTAACAACGATTTTGGAATTAAAGCCGAAACGGGTCAAAAACATCTTCATCTGCTCGATGCTGGTATTTTGCGCCTCGTCTAAGATGATAAAGCTGTTATCAAGCGTCCGGCCACGCATATAAGCAAGAGGGGCGATCTCTATGATATTCTTTTCCATCAACCCGGCTACCGTATCAGGCCCTAACATCTCGAAAAGCGCATCATAGAGGGGGCGCAGATAAGGATCCACCTTGTTTTGGAGATCACCGGGCAGAAAGCCCAGCTTCTCTCCCGCTTCCACTGCCGGGCGGGTCAGCACGATCTTCGAGACTTGCTTATTCTTTAATGCAGAAACCGCCAGAGCAACGGCTAAATAAGTCTTACCGGTACCGGCAGGGCCTACGCCGAAGGTGACCACATTTTTATTGATACACGTCACATAGTTTTTCTGCGCGATGGTTTTAGGCTTGATGGGCTTTCCGCGGGTAGTAATGCAGATGCATTCATCCAACGCCTTAACCACATTACAGGAGATATCCTCACCGGCCAGATTGATAAGGTAGCGTACCTTCTGAACATCGATCTGCTCTCCCCTTGCCGCCAGGGCAAAGAGATTTTCCAGCACCACGGTCGCAGTATTCACATTAGGCTCTTCGCCGCTGATAACCAAGTTTTCGCCCCTGTTGATCAACCGGACATCCAACTCATTTTCCAGAATGCCGGCATGCTCATCATAGGGGCCGAAAACCACAGGAATCAGGGCAATTTCGGGATTTTCAAAAATCTTTTGCATTCTTTTTATCTACTCCTTGATCGGCATTTCCATGCCGATTTCTTCTTCGCAATAAAAGATCGCATCCAGACGCAATTCGGTGTCCGAAAGGTGCTCCGTAATTTGGCGGTCGGTAACGGTAACAGCGCTTAATCGGTCAGTCTCATAAAAACCCAACTGAGAGAGGGCGATCTCTTTGGCCTCTTCCGGGCTTCGGGTAACCGTTTGCAGTTCCACGCCTTCCGCTTTGGTTACAATGAAGCGGATGGGCAGCGCAAAGGAACCGATCCTTAATGGATATTCTTTTGTTATCATATCATAATTATAAGCCATTTTTTTGTTAAAATAAAGAGGAATCTTAAACTTCCCGCAAGAAATAGCAAAAAAATAGCGATTTTTTTCGTTTTTTATACGCATTTCTTCTGTCAGAGGAACAGTGACAGAGGTTTCCCGCCGGGTGGCCGCATAGACCGTGGCAATGCAATGGCTTAAACGGCGAACACCGTATTTATCCGTCCAATCGCCGCTGACTAACAAATCTCCTGCAGATACCGGCTCCCCCACCTGCACCTGACGGGTACCGCCGTAATCCATGATCGAAACGATCACACCGTCCCGAGCAGCATAAATATTGGTAGGAATCGATAAATCTTCTACCTTAGGATGAATTCCTTGTTCCCGCACCTCCACATAAGCAGTGGTACCTTTAATATTAATGGACATCCAGGACAGTTTATCGTTGCCCATCAAGTAACGGTTTTCAATAGGTCCCACATCAATATGTCGGCTGCAGCCAACTTCAAGGCCCAATTCAGCCAGGTCAGCCAGCACCTGCGTAGAAGAAGTCTCCACACAGCCCACCACCTCTACCTGCCAGATAAAGCCGGAGGAATAAAGGATCAGACCTAAAAAAAGCGCCAAGCCTACCGCCAGGCCCCAGCGGCGGCGAAAAGGGCGCAAAACCATAAAGAGTCCGCGCTTTTTTAAAATATGGATGCGGGTTGCAGTTTTAAACGCCGGCTCTCTTAAACGACAAAAGTCTTTTTTAGGAAGAGTAAAGATCAGACGTCCGTCCTCTTCCCGACGGAGCGAACGCAGGGGGATCCTGTGGCGGTGGAGCAGGTTGATAAACTGCTCGATCTGGCTGCCGACAGCCTGCACCTCCACCCGACCCTGCCAAAAGCCGAGATGATCCTTCATACCATCCCCTCCCATTCGATCTGCCGCAGTTTGCCGGTAACACGCAAGGTACTGTCGCCGAAATGCGCCAGATCAAAATTCTCGCCCCGAATGACTAACAGATATTTCTTCATATGGATCTTGACGGTTTCTTTTTCATAAGTATGGATCCCTTTGGCTCCCTCCACCTGTACCGTATTGCCACCCCAAATTTCAACACATTCATCCAAGCCGACTGCAAAATCCGGCAGGTCGATACATTTGGCCAGTCGTTTAATGGCACCGGGGCCGCTGCGTTTTTTTCGTTTCATTCTAATCCCTCTTTTCGTATTATTTTTATGCAGCGGGCATAGCCTTTAATATGAAAAAATATTGGAGAATGACAGTTCCTTTTTTATTACTTTTTTTGCTGGTGCTTCTTCTGGTTTTCGGTGAGCAAGCGGGTAACGGCGTGCAGCAGGGCTTGACTCTGGCCGTACAGTCGGTGTTGCCGGCACTATTTCCGGCCATGGTGCTTTGCGGCATGGTGGGAGAACTGGCAGAGTCGCTGCCGATTCCCTCCGCACTGACCGTCTGGATCACCTCCCATCTTTGCGGGTTTCCTTTAGGGATCCGCACCCTGACTCAGGCGTCAAGGCGAGGGATCATCAACCGCAGGCAGGCGATCCGACTGACTGCCGCCTGCGCCAATGCCTCCCCTGCCTTTCTCATCGGCTTTACAGGAGAGACCGTTTTGGGAAGTGCAAAAGAGGGTTTGATCCTATTTTTAGGGCAGGTGCTGCTTTCCGGGGTGATTTTACTGGCAGGCGGGACACTGAAAGAAAAAATCGAGCGAGTGCCTGAAGAAAAGCCGCTTTTGCCGGTATTGACCCGAAGCATATCTGCCGCCGCTGCGGGAGCGGTGACTCTAACGGCATATATCACGGTCTTTTCGGTGATTGCGGAATTGTTAAAAGGAATTCCTTTATTTCCCTATTATTATGGTTTTTTGGAGCTTTCAGGTGGTCTTGCGGCGCTACCGGACAATGAACTGAAATTCTTTTTTGCGGCAGCGATCATCGGCTTTTCGGGGGTTTCGGTTTTTTTGCAAAATGCCTCCTATCTCATTGAAGAACGGTTGCCGTTGATGCCGCTTTTGGCCGGTAAATTTTTCTGTGGAATCTGTCTGCCGCCGCTGGCACTGCTGCTCCGAAGATTTTTCTTTTGACAAACGGGATAAGAAGGGTTAT
>JAFUNM010000034.1 GCA_017482195.1 Clostridia bacterium | reverse complement strand
ATAATAGCAGAATTTCAAAAAGGAAGGATTAAGATCATGAATATTTTAGTAGAAATGTCTGCCCGTCATGTCCATTTGACTGCTGAGGCAGTTGAGATCCTCTTCGGCAAGGGTGCGACCCTCACCGAGAAGCGTGAACTTTCCCAACCCGGCCAGTATCTCTGCGAAGAGCGCGTAGAGCTGATCGGATCTAAAAAATCCATCGGCAATGTCAGCGTTCTGGGTCCCACCCGTCCTGAAAATCAGGTGGAGATCTCTCTGACCGATGCCCGTACCCTGGGTGTTGAGGCTCCCATCCGTATGAGCGGTGATGTTAAGGGCAGCGGCGCTGTTACCATTAAGGGCCCTTGCGGTGAGATCGTTCTGGAAGAGGGTGTCATCGCGGCGCAGCGCCATATCCATATGATTCCCGAAACAGCTGAAAAGCTGGGCGTTAAGGACGGTCAGGTGGTTTCTGTGAAGGTGGCCGGCGCCCGCGAAGTGACCTTCGGCGAGACCGTGATCCGTGTTTCCCCCAAGTTTGCCGATGCAATGCATATTGATACTGACGAAGCAAATGCAGTGGCTCTGCCCCGCGATGCACAAGGCGAAATCATTCTGTAAGTTTACATAATTTAAAGACCCGATCTCCTGGGAGATCGGGTCTTTTTTATTCGGTTTTTGCCGCCGTTTGTATAACGCTGACCGTTTCCGGCAGCCCTTCTGTTTCACACTCCGGCGAACAGATCACAAGGTTTAACTGCGGACAATTCTGTAAAGCAGAAATATCCGTTACTTTAGTATTGGAAATATCCAGCACCGAAAGCTGAGGATGGCCGGCTAAGAATCGGATATCATCGATCTGTGTTCCGGCGGCCTCCAGCATGGAAAGATTGGCTCTTCCCTCCAAGGGGGAGAGATCTGCTAAAGGATTGCGGTTTACATAAAGTTCGACCAAATCCAGGCTAAAGGTGGACAGGGTGGCGATCTGATTGTCGTTGGCAGTCACCGCCTGTAGAGCGGGAAAGTCATTGAGCATACTTAAAGAGGTCAGTGCGCAGGAGGAGACATCCAGTACAGTCAGTTGGGGCAGTTCTGCCAGCTTTTTAAGATTGGAGGGGGTGGTCTCGGCAAGCAGAAGCTGGGTTAAATTCGTCAGTCCGGTCAGGGGAGAAAGATCGGAGATCTTGTTGCGGGAAACATCCAGCGAGAATAGCTCAGTCAGGCCGCCCAGATCGGTCAGATCCGTCAGGCCGTTGCTGGAAAGATCCAGTTGGGTAAGCAAAAGCAGCTCATTGAGCGCGGAAACGGAAATAATATCATTGTCTGCTGCGCTGAGGAATTCCAGATAGATCATTTCCTTCAAAGGTTCCAGTGTGGTGATCTGGTTGCGGCTGATGTTCAGCCCTGTCAGACGGGAACAGGAAGAAAGAGAGGCAAGATCGGTATCGCTGAGTCCACAGGATGTGAGGGTCAGGTCGGTGAGAGCCGGTAATGAGCCCAAGCAGGAATAATCCTCGATCAGCAGCTCGTCATCAATATAAAGGGTCTGCAGGGCAGGCAGGTATTCCAGATCCTTCAGGCTGCGGATCTCCCCTTCGATTCCTTCGTTGGAAAGGGAGGTCACTGAAGCCAGCCGGGCCGCATAAAGATTACCGTTCGGCTGCCCCAGTTCAGCTCGTACCATCTCTTCGATTTTGGCATCGGTAAAGACGATGGCCTGATTGGCATTGTCGATTTCATAGGTCAGCTTCAGGCGGGGGGAGACCAGGCCGTTGCTGTCTACTGCAAGAGCGGTCAGCGTGGCGGTGGAGCTGACGGTGATGGACTCGGTATAGATCTGGGAATTAATCGTGGGATCTTCTCCGTTTAGGGTATAATAAATGGTTTGCCCCTCCCGCTGCTCCAATGTGATCTTTTGGGCGGTGCCGTAACTGCCCTGGGCGGGGGAAAATTCAAGGGCAGCAGGGCGAATATCCTGTAGTTTTTTATTAATATAAGAATTGTCGATACTGTCCAGAAAATCGGCGGCGATGCCGATTTTTCCCTCAACTGTATAAGTACGGGCCTTGGCCAGATAAAGAGATTCGGCACCGCTGATACGGTCGATGCCTTGCTCTAAAAGCTCTCGGGCACCGTTATAATCTTTCAGGCCGATCATGGCGTTGGCATAGCCGGTATAGATTTCTTCCCGGTCTTTTTTTAGGCTCAGTGCCAAAGCATAGCGGTTGACCGCTTTCTCATAGTCGCCGTCGCCGACGGCCTTTTCTCCCTGATTGGTGAAGAGGGAGGCGAAGGGTCCGCGCAGAAAGAGCAGAAAGATCAAAGTCAATATTAAAAGGGTGGCGGCAGCCGACAGGCTGAAAAGCACCCATTTTTTTCTCATCCAGGAAGGCAGATGGTCCATAAAGACAACTCCTTTCAAAATACTATAAATAAAATATCATACTTTTTGTTTTTTTTCAACTGTGGGGTATAAAAATTCAGGGGCGGGAATAAGTTTGGAAGAAAACGGAAATAATGACAGTGAGGTGACTTGAATTATGAAAAAGAAACCGATCACGCCCCGGGAGGAATTAGTACTTCTAAGAGAGCGGATGGAAAATTTGGAAACTAAATTATCTCTGATCAATGAGCCCTTGCTGGTGGATGCTCTGGCCTATGAATTACTGGGTGTTCAGTCCCGGATGCGCTTTTTGATCGCACGGGAAAAAGAAGAATATGCGATGAAATGATGCACAAAATTTCATTTAAAAGATTGTGTAAATTTACTAATTTGAAAATTTTACTTGAAGTGCCTATTTCCATATGATATACTATGAGTGATATATTATATATATTGCTTTTTAGTACTCGTATGCAGGAGGTATTCAAATGAGATTCAGAAAGATCCTGGCTGTTATCATGATCGCAATGATCGTGCTTACCTTGGCCGGCTGTAACTATGTCGGCAGACCGAAGGGCGCCATCAACCATGGTGAGGACCTGAGCGGTAAGTTGAGCGATCTGCTGATCATTCCCACTTTTGATTATGAAGAGCAGCCTACGGATGAGAAATTAGTTTACACCGAACCCGAAAAGGATGAGGAACCCGAGGAGCCCGAAGAGCCTGAGGAACCCGAAGAGCCTGAAGAACCTGAAGAACCCGATCCGGTGCTGACTCCCTTTACTTCCACCTATGATGCGGCGACCCTGCTGAGTAAGATTGAGGATTTGGTGGCTAAAGTGCAGGCTTACCATGGTGTTGCCAATAGTTCTACCGGTGTCAGCGATGAACTGCTCTCCGGCAGAACCATCAAGATCCTGGTTCCTGATGATTTCCCCATCGAGGATGAGAATGCCGCCATTCAGGCGATGACCGCAAAGTATAACTGTGCTGTTATCGTAAAGCGTGCAGGTACCGGCTCTACGTATACGGCCGCCTGCCGCCGCGCAACCCTCTCCGGTGATAAAGCAGATTTGATGTATGTGGATAACTCCATCTGGGGCGATGTACATACCTTTACTCAGGTGATCGATTCTTATATTAATTTCGATCTTGCCGATGAACTGAATACCTTCGATTCTATTTATACTAAAAAGTTTAATGTGCCCGATGCTTTGGATACCACCACTATGCGCTACTATGTAGCCTCCGGTATGGGTGCTCCCTACCTGCTTGCATACAATAAAGCAAATATTAAATCTGCTACTTTGGCCGAGAGTACCGGTTTGGTGAATAACGAAGAGGCTGTTCTTCGTGAGATCCAGGTGACCGATCCGGTGGAGATGTATAACAACCGTACTTGGAGTGTCAGTGCCTTTACCGAGATGCTCAAGGCCAGTACCTCCGGCACCAATGTGGGTCTTGCTTCCGAAATGGATGCATTGGAAGGTCTGGATATCTGGTATGGTATGATCGATGTTCCCGGTATGACCATCAACTCCACCACCAGCGTTGCTACTTACGGTCTTACTCTTGCTATGAACCAAAGTGTAAATATCATTCAGGATTGGTATTGGAACACCGTCGGAGCAGACGGTAAGAATTATGTGGGCGATCTGGCAGATGCTGAGGATTGGACTGATAATTCTGTATTTGAAAAGCTCTTTAACCGCTATAGCGGAAGTGATGATGTAAAATCCTATTCTTTTGTAGCCTGCGAGCTTTCCGATCTTCTGCAGGTCAACTCCACCGCACTTGCAGCCAATGAGGCAGAGTGGGATTTTGTGGCTTATCCCTACGGTACGACCTATGAGTTGACCAACCGTGCTTATACGCAGACGGAGTTTGATGAAAAGGTTGCAGCCGATAAGGAGTCCTTCGGTGTGGAAGCCGATTATGAAAAAGAGATCGTCACTCCGGTGGCCGGCTGGGTCGGCGGCTTTGCCGTTTTGAAGAATTGCGAGAATCCTGCTGTTGCTCTGCGTATCGCAGAAGAATATACGAAGGTCTGGAAGGCTGAATATGAAGAGCCTGTTTTGAAGATCATGACCGAAGAGCAAAAGACCCGTTATGAGGACATGAAAGATAATATTGGTGTATCCTTTGTCCGCGGCTGGGCTGAGAAGGCTGCCGATATGAATGAGGCTTATCCCAATATTACCGAGTATTTCAACGGTTATGTTAATAAGACCAGTATCAGCAGTTATTATCCCAACAATTATGCCGGGAACCGTGCTTTGCTGTTGGCTGTAGCTCATTTTGATAATAATGCAGCTTTGGCAGTTCATCCTATGTATCATAAAGATGAAGCGACGAAGGTTTATAACCCGCTGCTTCATTCTACTTGGAGTGACTGGTCAGAGGGTACAACCAGTAGTTCTATTGAAGCCGGCCAGGATACGGTCAGCATGATGAAGATCTTGAATGCTTCTTTGCTGCCTACCACCATTATGTTTAGTTGGGCAGAGTAAAATTTAAACTGGAAAAAAGGGGATGTGCAAATTTGCACATCCCCTTTTATTATTGAGGTGTTTATGGAAAAAAGAAAAAATCATATGTTGGAAAGCCGGGGAACCCTTTATGCAGTGATGACGGTGCTGGCCTTCCTGCTGTTGCTGGTACTGACTTTGGGCGGGATTTTTCTCTTTCATATCAATAAGGATTTCTATTCTGCTCTGCGGGGAGAACTGAATCGGGGATTTTATTGGTCGGCTGCCTTGATCTTGTTTTTTTCCTCGGTGATCTATACCCCTTTTTCTTATGGTATTTCCCACTATTTTCTTCTCTCTGTATCGGGAGAGGCCCGGTTCTCTGCGTTGTTCTTTTTGTTTCAGCGCCCGGCGTTGCTTAGTAAGGCCACTTTGGTTTCTATCTTGAAAAAGTTGCTGGTCTATCTGGAACGATTAGCAGTGCTTCTGGCTGCTGCGGTGTTGGAGGTTGCTTTGTTCTTTCTGTTTTTGGTAGTGACCGGAGAAAATATCTTTGCGGTAGAGGGCAATCCCTTTTTGCTGGCGGCGGAATTTATGCTCCGTTCGCCGTTGTTGATTGGTCTTTCTGTTGCGCTTTGGAGTGTGGTGCTGTTTTCAGTTTTTATAATATATTTAAGATACATTCTTTGTAAATATGTTCTACTGGAATACCCCGATGCTTCTGTTTTACAGGCGGTGCGGATCGGTAAACGTGCCATTCGCGGCCATTTCTTTAAGACGCTGCTTTTTTATCTGCGCTATGGAGCCTTCTGTATTCTGAATGTCCTTTCCTTTGGCCTCTATGCCCGCCTGGCTCCCATGAAACACCAGAGCTTTTCAGTTTATGCTGTCGGTTTAGTGCGGGAGGGCTGGCGAGAATACTGCCGCAGGCGAAGCCTAAGATGAACTTTTAACCGAAACTCTTGAATTATGCCAGATTATTTGCTACAATATTATAAGGTATATAATAATATAAGGAGTTGGTCTCGTGTTGGAGAAATTCAAAGCACTCTTTAATAAAATATTTGTTTTTTTGAAGAACCTGGCCAAAAGGCTGAAAAGGGATCCGAACAAGGAAAAGAAGAAGTTCTATGAATCCTGGCCCTGGTGGCTCCGGAAAACCATCTGGGGCGGTTTTTTGACCTGTGTACTCACCTGCGTTTTTGTCGTGTTGGCTTTTGCTTGGTATGCCTTTATCTATCTGGATGATGAGTTCGATCTGTCTGAGGTGGATAACTCTCTGAACTATACCTCGGTGGTCTATGCCATCCAGGATGGAGAATATGTGGAGGCGGAAACCCTTCATACCAGCGAAAACCGTATTTGGGCCGATATTGCCGATATTCCCAAGAACCTGCAAAATGCTTTTGTTGCCATTGAGGATGAGCGTTTCTATAAGCATAGCGGTGTGGATATCAAGCGAACCCTTGCAGCTGTGCTCAATTTTATGAACTTGGGCAGCAGCGACACCTTCGGTGGCTCCACCATCACCCAGCAGGTTATTAAAAACCTCTCCGGTGACGATGAGCAGACAGTTGCCCGTAAGGTACAGGAGATCCGCCGTGCCTGGTATTTGGAGCGTGAATATAAAAAGGAACAGATTTTAGAGGTCTATCTTAATACCATCTATCTCTCTCAGGGCTGTTACGGTGTTCAAACCGCAGCCGAGGTCTATTTTAATAAAACATTGGATGAACTGTCCCTTTTGGAATGTGCATGCATCGCCTCGATCACCAAGCTACCTACCTATTATGATCCTATCCAGAATCCTGAAAATAACCTGGAACGTGCCAAAAATGTTATTAATAAAATGGTAGAATTGGAATTCATCACAGCGGAGGAGGGAGAGGCCGCCAAGGCGGAGACCCTGCAGCTCCATGTGGGTGAAAGCGACGATACGGTCAGCAGCGCGGATATTAACAGCTACTTTGTGGATCAGGTGATCCTGGATGTGATCGATGCTTTGGTCAATGAAAAGGGGTATAGCGAGTCCTATGCCCGCACCCTGGTCTATGGCGGCGGTATCCAGATCTATTCTACCATGGATCTGGAAGTGCAGAGCGCTGTTGATGCCATTTATAAAAATACGGCGAATTTTCCGCAGATCACTTCGACTAAAAACGGAGAATCTCCTCAAAGTGCGATCGTGGTCATTGATAATGCTACCGGCGCAGTAGCCGGTATGGCCGGCGGAATCGGAGAAAAGACCGTTGCCCGCGGCTTAAATCGCGCCACTCAGTCCTATCGGCAGCCGGGTTCTTGTATGAAACCCATCGGTACCTTTGCTCCTGCAATTGAATACAAAACGACCATCGAGGGCGTGCGGGTCGCGCCCGGTATGATGCTGATGGATGATGCCGTCCGGGAGGATTCCAACGGAAATCCATGGCCGAAAAACTATGACAATTATTTGAAAAAAATGATGAGCGTTCAGGCAGGTGTCGATCAGTCCAAGAATACGATAGCGGTGCGGATCGTGAATGCCTTGGGTGCGAGAACGGCTTTTAATTTTTTGCAGAATAATCTGGGTGTTACTACTTTGCGCAGCGGCTCCGGTTATGATGAGAACGATCAGGCCATGGCTTTGGGCGGACTTACGAACGGTATCAGCGTATTGGAGATCACGGCTGCTTATGCTGCGTTCCCAAATGAAGGGACCTATACCAAGCCCTATACCTTCACCAAGATCTGCGATCAGAACGGCCGTGTGATTTTGGAAAACCGTGTGCAATCCTCTACCGCCATGGAGAAGAATACCGCCGATCTCATTAACCAGATGCTGGAGCATGCCTGTACCTACGGCACCGGTACCTCTGCCACTCGTGATTTCGGCTCCAACCATGCCATTGCCGGTAAGACCGGTACGACCAGCGATGATAATGACCGTTGGTTCGTGGGTTATACCAAATATTATACCGCCGGTGTTTGGTTCGGTTATGATACGCCGTCCACCGTTTATTACAGCGGCCTGAATCCTGCAGCAGTGGCCTGGAGAAAGGTAATGTCTCCGATCCATAAGAATCTGTCTTATCAGGCGTTTGATGATCCAACCGGTCTTGCGGCTTATACTGTTTGTGTGGAAACCGGAAAGCTGGCAGGCCCTAATTGCGTAGAGCCGGCAGCAGGTTATTTCTTTGTTGAAAGTCCGCCGACGGCGACCTGTGATGTCTGCGGCGTACCGGGTGTAGACCCCAACCTGCCACTTGATCCCAATGCCCCTACGACCGATCCCGAGACACCGACTGTTCAGCCGGAAAATCCGAATACCACTCCTCAGGACCCGATAACCGATCCTGAGACTCCCACGGAGGATCCGAATAAGACCCCGGAGGAAACGCCTTCCGAACCGGAAGATCCGGTGGAAGGGGCGAATCCCCCGGCTGAGACCGAAACCCCAATCGAATAATTAAAAAACGAGGGAAAAATGATGATCAAAAAGAAACTTCTAAAATGTTTACCGTTTCTGTCACTTTTTTCCCTCGTTTTCATTCGTTATCTCTATTACGGCTTTCAATATTTTTATCAGCTGGACGACTATATTCAATACCATAACTATACTTTCTTTACCGAAGATATCCGGCAGGCGGTGCTGGAGTTGGGGTTGCTGACTGCCCGGCCGGCTGCCGGACTGGCGGATGTTTATGTCTGGAGCTGTTTTTTTTCGGTGATGCTCCTGGCCGTGGGGATCCTTTCGGCCATGTATACGGTCTCTGCTCTGCTTTTAAAAAGGATATTTACCCGTCATTTTGCGGTCGGCAGTTCTTTTTTGGTTCTTTTCGCCTTGCTTCCGTTGGGCTTTGAAGGAACTTACTGGGTCAGCGCTTCCTCTCGCATCATTTGCAGTCTGTTTTTTGCTGCCCTGGCAGCATGGCTGCTGCAGTGTTATTTCGACGCAGACAAATGGTATCTGCTGGCCGGTGCATTGGTGATTCAGCTGCTCAGCTGCTGCTTTTATGAGCAGGGCCTGATCTTTTCGGTGGTGTTATTTGCATTGCTGGGGATTTTCAATGTGCGTGCTGTGCGTTGGAAGGCGCTTTGGGGCGGTTTCGGTATTGTGAATACGGTGCTTTATTTTGTGTTGACCGGTTTATTTCCCGGCACGGCCTTATACGGCAGTCGTATGAATATGATCTTGCCCGATACATCGTATTATTTTGAAGAGTTTCTGCCTCAGGTGCTGGATCAGCTGTATTCCGCTTTTGTTGAAGGCGGCAGCCTTACCTTGATTAAAGGTTTTTGGCGGGGTCTTCAAATTATGTGGCAGGACAAGGCTGTTTTCTTTACCTTGATTTTGATCGCTCTTTGTGGATTATTCGGTTTCGTCTTCTCCCGCCAAAAGAGACGAGAGGACGCCGGGTGGATGCCGCTTCTTTGGGGAGCAATACTATTTTTGGCACCGCTGGCCCCGTTCTTTGTGTTGGAAAATACCTGGTTTTCGCTGCGGGGAACGGTGATGAGCTTTGCAGGCCTTGGGCTTATGGTGGATTGTTTGCTGGGTAAATTCATCAGAGGAAAGGCGTCTGCCATTGTGGCGGCCTCTTTGGCGCTGATCTTTTGTATTGCCGGTGTTTCGGAACTGCATGATTATAAGCTGACCACCGAAAATGATCAAAAGGTGGGGCAGGCGATCATAGAGCAGGCCGACCTTTTTGATGCCGAAAAAAAGATCGGCATTTTGGGGATAGAACCCAGCGCTCTGGAGGAACAGAATTACTTCTATCATGAGCATATTCACGGGGTTACCGAGAGCAACTGGGCGCTGACCGGCTATTTGAGATATCGAACCAAAAACTTAGAACTTGCCGCTGTTTATCCCTTACCGGCAGACGCGGTCTGGCAGAGCTGGAACTTTGAGACCAACCGTTTGGACAACTTTGATCTGGTCTATTTTTATAATGCCGTCGACAATAAGCTTTGTTTGTTGGAGGTAACCGTCTTGAGTGACACGGAATACCAGTTGTATTATGAAGGAGCTCTGTTCGGTACGGTAACCGAAGAGAATAAAATAGGAAAGCTGCATCTTCAATGATGCAGCTTTTTTAAAGGGTAAAACAAAAAAGAGGATCTCTTGCGAAATCCTCTTAGCGTTTGGCTTATTGTTAGCTTAGGCTCTCTCTACCTTACCGGAACGGAGACATCTGGAGCAAACGTAAACACGCTTAGGCGTGCCGTTTACGACTGCTTTGATACGCTTAACATTGGGCTTGAACGCCTTATTGGTGCGACGGTGGGAATGGGAAACCTTAATACCAAAGGTAACGCCTTTGCCGCATACTTCACATTTGGCCATGATGAACACCTCCTTATTTACGCAACAATCATTGTACCATAGCAATCCAAGAAAAGCAAGTCTTTTTTTTACAAAAAAACAAACATTTTATTTGATTCCCTCTATATAGTTTGATATAATGTAGATAAATATGGAAAAAGGAGGCACATGGATGTCCCAAGATAAAAAGTTATATCTGAAAGATCTAATGAAAGAAATGGGCCTGGAGTCCATGTATATGCCCATCGGCGGTTTGGATAAGGAAATCACCTCCACCGACATCAACCGCCCTGCTTTGCAGCTGGTGGGGTTCTTCGATTATTTTGATGAGACCCGCATTCAGGTCATGGGGAAGGTGGAGCATACCTATCTTGATCAGTTTGAGGAAAGCCGCCGCCGGGAGATCTTTGAGGAGTTCTTCAAATTTCGGTTTCCTGCGTTGGTCATCACCCGCGGGCTGAACGGCTATCCTGAAATGATGGAGATTGCTGAAAAATATAAAGTTCCTGTTTTAAGGAGTACCATGCATACGGCCCAGTTTGTCAGCAGCTCTATCTTTTTGCTGAACGATCGCTTAGGGCCCCAGATCACCATGCACGGTGTTTTGGTAGAGGTTTACGGTGAGGGTATTCTGTTGACCGGTGAGAGCGGTGTCGGTAAAAGTGAGACCGCTATTGAACTGGTCAAGCGCGGCCATCGCCTGATCGCTGACGATGCGGTGGTAGTCAAGCGGGTCACCTCCACGACCCTGAAGGGCACTTCGCCTTCCAATATTCAGTATTTTATTGAACTTCGCGGTATCGGCATCATCAATGTTCGCAGGATCTTCGGTATCGGTGCGGTCAAGGAAGAGGCCAATATCGATATGGAGATCCATTTGGAGAACTGGGATCAAAATAAGGTCTACGACCGCCTGGGGATGGATACTTTTTACAATAGTATTTTGGATGTGGACATCCCGTCCCTCACCATCCCCGTGCGTCCCGGACGGAATTTGGCCATTATTATTGAAGTTGCCGCCATGAACAACCGCCAGAAACGTTTGGGTTATAATGCGGCGGAGGAGCTCAACCAGTTGATCATGAAAAATATGGAGGAACAGTAATGTATTATTTGGGAATTGACCTGGGCGGTACCAATATTGCTGCCGGTATTGTAGATGAAGAGATGAAATTGGTTTATAAGACCAGTATTCCCACTGAGGCCAAGACCGGAGTGGAAAATGTGATCGCCCGTATGGCCGATGCTGCTAAGGCCGCTATGGAAGGCTTTGGCATTACCATTCAGGAAATCAAGAGCATCGGTGTCGGCACCCCCGGTGCGGTGGAGCCCGGTACCGGAGTCGTGATCTATGCAGCCAATTTAGGCTTTAAGCATACTCCTCTTGGAAAACTGCTGGGCGAGTATTTCCCCGGCACCCCGGTGAGAGTGGAGAACGACGCTAATGTAGCCGCCTGGGCTGAGGCTAAATGCGGCGCAGCAGTTGGTACCGCCAACAGTGTAACCGTTACTCTGGGTACCGGAGTTGGCGGCGGTATGATCATTAACGGTCAGCTCTATAGCGGATTCAACGGCATGGGCGCGGAACTGGGTCATATGGTCATCCATGAAAACGGCAGACCCTGCGGCTGCGGCAGAAAGGGCTGCTGGGAGGCTTATGCTTCCGTTTCCGGTCTGATCGCCACCACCAAAGAGCATATGGAAGTCAATCCCGAATCGCTTATGTGGAAGATCGCAGGTTCTTTAGAAAAAGTCAACGGACTGACCTCCTTTGATGCCATGCGCAAAGGAGACGAGGAGGCAAAGAAGGTCGTCGATAAGTATTTGGATTCCGTTGCTTGCGGGGTAACGGATCTTTGCAATATGCTGCAGCCGGAGATCCTTTGTATCGGCGGCGGGATCTCCAAGGAAGGAGATACCCTTTTAAAACCGGTTCAGGAGTATGTTATGAAAGAAATGTTTGCCCGGTTCAATGATACTCATACCGAGATCAAGATCGCAAAACTTGGTAATGATGCGGGCATTATCGGTGCTGCACTTCTGGGTGCATAATATGAAAAAAGAGAGCCTGAAAACTGAGCTTTTCAGGCTCTTAAATTTTTTTATATTTTTTTATAAAAACTGCTTGACTTTTAAAAGAACATACTGTATAATAACATTCGTCGCTTGAAGAAAGCGAAAGGAAATGCGGGTGTAGCTCATCTGGTAGAGCGCAACCTTGCCAAGGTTGAGGTAGCGAGTTCGAGCCTCGTCACCCGCTCCAATAAATCCCAAGAACCTATGTTCTTGGGATTTTTACTTTTTACCGTATAGGGGAAAGGGTGCGATAAATATGAATGAGAAAAATACAAGAAGCTATCCTTTGGATTTTTTAAAGTTATTGGCCACGATCGCCATCGTGTTTCATCACTTTCAGCAGATTAACGAGGTTTTCTATCCCAACCATATTAATTTTTTCGGAGATTGGTTTTATTGGGGATATCTTGTTGAGTTCTTTTTTATTTTAAGCGGATATTTTATGCACAAATATATCACTAAAATACAAGAAGAAATGTCGTTGTCTCTATGGTTTGCCAAAAGGGCAAAGCGTCTTTTGCCGCTTGTTGCTGTTAGTGCGTTGGTATTTGAGGTTTTATCGCTTGTATATTATATTATTTTTGACAAGCATTGGTGGGGTATCAGACTGACCCTTTGGGGTACAGTTCTCACATCGCTTGGAATTCAGGAGGGTTGGGTATTCGTAAATCCCGCTGTCAACAGTCCCACATGGTATATTTCGGTATTAATGCTTTGCTATATCATTTTTTATCTGCTTACCCGACTTGCAAAAAAGATAAATTGCTCGCCCTTATATTTGTACATCGGTATGGTACTTTTGGGTTGCGCTATTAAAACGTATGATATTGCCCTTCCTTTTTTGACGGGTCAGGCAGCGCGCGGATATTACAGTTTCTTTTTCGGCTTATTGCTTGCACATTTTATTCAGTGCTGCGGAATCCCAAAACGAATTGCTGCCGTTAGTACAGCAATAGTTGCGGCATTGACTGCACTTTTTGTTTTTTTTCCTTCTGCAGCTGAAGGTGAGCTTGCATACCTTTTAACCTTTATGATGTTCCCGGCCATAATAATTTTGTTTGAAACAACGTTTGTAAAGCGGATATTCTCGCATAGCTTTTGGGGTGTATGCGGTGCGGTTTCATTTAATATTTATATCTGGCATGTGCCGCTTTTTCCATTGCTTGCGATATGTTTAAAACTTTTAAATATTTCTATTGAAATCAGCCGGATAAGGTATATGTATATTTTTGCACTTATTGCAATTGCTGTTGGTATTATATCTCATTATTTTATCGAGAAACCTTTAAATAAATTTATATATAAACAAATAGATTTTTTTAAATCCAGAGAAAAAATACAATAATATAATAAAATCCCAAGAACAGATTGTTCTTGGGATTTTAATTATTTTTCTAATTTCAAAACAGTGATAATTTCATCGGTCTTTTTGGTGTCGTAGGTGAAGGTGACTGTATCACCCACATTCAGGGTCACCGCCCGCTGATCGGTGGCAACACTTAAGGCGAAGGTGCCCGCTATGCTGTCCAACTGATAGTAGAAGCAGGTGTTGCCGTCAACCACCGCACTACGGATGGAGGTGATCGCTCCGGTGACAGCGGTCTGTCCGGAGATGTCCTCGGGAACCTCCTCCAAAATACGGTTCTCATAAAGCTTTTCTACATAAAGCTGTTCACATTCCTCTACCGTATCAGCGGCCACCACGATCTGGTACTGCCGTACATTGACCATAGCATACATTTTTACCAATTCTGAAGCGTCCTTCAATGCCACAAAATAGGTGGGTTCATTGGCAATGTTTAACAGCAGGGGGAAGGTGGAGGTGTATCGCATTTCCTGTACCTGACCCTGGGCAGAGTTCATGGCGGAATATTCTTCTGCACCGGGTACCGCATAGAATTTAGTTTCCTTGGTGCGCTGATTACAGAGGATAAAACCGATGTTGGATTCATCGGCGGCCATACTGGTAACACCGGTATACATATACACATCATCTCCTTGGGCCATATAATTATAGCCGTCGGTGGTCACCCGGCAGTCCTTTTGAGCAAAGACCGAGTTCCAGAAACCGTTGATGAGAGTACCGTAGTAATCGTATTGCTCAATGATCAGGTCGGCATTATAGACCCGATCTACCCAACTGGGAATATCGGCAACATTGTAATAGGTGCTGTCGCCGGTCACTGCATTGACCAAAACAGCGCCGTTGATATCCCGACCTCCGTAGAGACCGATGGTGAATTCATAGGTGGGGCAGATCCAGTAGGGGGTTCCGCTTTCGTCTACCTCAAAGGTCTGGTCGGCGAAGATCTTGGTGGGATATTGGAATCGCAGATGCCGGGCAAGATTTCGGCCGAAATGCTCGGCGGTGGAATACTTCATGCCATCCTCCAAACGGATCAGCTCTACCTCCTGAGTCACCATGTCGATCATCAGATAACCGGGCACTCCATCTTTTACATTGGAGAGCCATTTAAAAACATCTACATAGGCCAGCGGTGTTACCCGTACAGGGCGGCCCTGATAGTTGATCTGGGTGTAATTGTCCATCACATCGAACTGGCTGACCATATCCGAAAGCTCGCCCATCTTCCGATCACCCAAACGCATGGCAGAGGCAGAGTCCAGGCGGGGGATATTATTGTAGGTGATTTGGGAAACATCCTCGGTGAAATTCCCTTCCTCTACCGTGAGCAACTCCCGATATCGCTTGGCGTTGAAAATCTGGGCGCCCGCCAGGGAGCCGATAAGGCCTACGGCGATACAAAGGGCGACAATGCCTAAAAGCACTTTAATAGTGTCGGGGATCTTGCCGAGGGCCTTGATCTCCACGGTCTTGACCTGGGTGATCTTCTGACGGGCAGTCTGGATCAGGAAAAGAATACCGTAGCAGATGCAAAGAGAGATAATAAATCCCAAAAGACTGCCGGCATGAATGTTCAGTGCAGGCAGGGTGAAATAGAAATTGACGGCTCCGAACACCAGTGTGCCCAATGCACAAAACAGATGGGTTTTAAAAGTGGCTTTTTTCATTTTTTACTCCTCCATTTCAATACGCTCCATACAGCGCTCCACTAATCCTTCGATATCCAGATTGGCCTCTTCTTTGAGGATGTCCCGAAGGGTAGGCTTGGTACGGGGATGCTTTGGTGTAAATACGGTACAGCAATCCTCATAGGGCTGAATGGAGGTTTCAAAGGTACCGATCTTGCGAGAGATCTTCACGATCTCTTCTTTATCCATACCGATCAGCGGTCTTAAGATCAGGGCCTCGGTGACGCTGTCGGTCAGATGCAGAGCATCCATGGTTTGTGAGGCCACTTGACCTAAACTTTCACCGGTGATTAAAGCACCGCAATGACGCTTATAGGCGATCTGCTGGGCTACCCGCATCATCATTCGCCGCATGATCACGGTGAAGAATTCCTCTTTGCAGTTGTCCCGAATTGCTTCCTGTGCTTCGGTAAAATGCACCACAGCCACCTTCATGCCGGGGCAGTAGTTGCGCATGATGCTTGCCAGTTCGAGTACTTTTTGTTTGGCCCGTTCACCGGTATAGGGAGGGCTGAAAAAGTGAATACCGGTGAGTTTTACGCCTCGCTTGGCCATCATATAGCCGGCTACCGGACTGTCGATTCCCCCGGAGAGCAGCAGAGCGGCGCTGCCGTTGGAACTGTAAGGCATACCGCCGGCACCCGGCTCGCGAACGGCATGGATGTAAGCTCCGAAATCCCGGACTTCAACGGTAACGGTCACCTCCGGGTTATGAACATCTACGCGTAAGTGGGGGAACTGCTCCAGCAATACACCGCCTACCTCGCTGCAGATCTCAGGAGATTTTAAGGGGAACCGTTTGTCGCTCCGTTTAGCTTCTACCTTGAAGGTGTTGAATTCCTCCAGCGTATCGGCCAGGCATTCCCTGGCCAGAGCGGTGATGGATTCCATACTTTTTTCGCACATATAAGCCTTGCAGACGGCGGCCAGGCCGAATACTCTTTTGATCCGTTCATAAGCCTCGTTCATATCTGCATTTTCTAAAGTTTGAATATAGATGGTGGATTGGGCTAGGCGGATATCAAATGCGCCTAAGCCTTTCAGGGAGGCTTTGATATTTTTTAATAAAATCTGGTCAAAGTGGCTGCGGTTGAGACCCTTCAGTACGATCTCGCCGCATTTTGCCAAAATCATCTGTTCCATATTACTTTTTACTTCCTTAATACAATTTCTGAATTCTTGAAGGGACTTCTGTCAGTGCATCCATGAGGGCGTCTACTTCCTCGAGAGTGTTTTCGATGCCGAAGCTGATGCGCAAGGCGCCCATTACCGTTTGTTCATTATGCCCTAAACGCCCTAATACAGATTGGCTGCGGGCTTTTTTGGAGGAGCAGGCAGAGCCTTGGGATACATAGATTTCCTTCTCTTCTAAAAAGTGCAGTACATTCTCGCCTAAATAGCCGATAGTGGAAATGTTGATAATGTAGGGGACTCCGTCGGTAGGGGAATTGATCTGAATAAAGGGCAGTTCTTTGACCCGGATGAGAAAACGCTCTTTGAGGGCGGCGAGCTTAGAGAGATCCTCTCCGCTATATAATTCCACCGCCTTGGCAAAGCCTGCCGCAGCAGGACTGTTGTAGGTGCCGGGCACCATGCCCTTTTCCTGGTCGCCGCCCACTAAAATATTTTTCAGTCGTACCCCTTTCTTCAGGTAAAGGGCCCCGATGCCTTTAGGGCCTTTGATCTTATGGGAGGAAATGGAAAAGCTGTCGCATTTCAGGGTAGTTACATTGGTCGGGATCTTGCAGAAGGCCTGTACCCCATCAATATGAAAATGAGCGGGTGCTTTTTTGCGGCGGATGATGCCGGCAACTCGCTCTACCGGTAATTTTTGACCGATTTCATTGTTGACCATCATGACCGCCACCATAACGGTTTTTTCGTTGATCGCTTCGCCGATACTCTCGGCGGTGGGCTCGGCATAGAGGACTTCAAAGCCTTGCTCTTCCAATACTGTTCCGCAGGCGTATACGCTGGGATGCTCTACCTTGGTCAGCACCACGCGATTACCCATCCGCTTGCGGGCAAGGGCACCACCGATGACAGCAAAGTTATTGGAATAGGTTCCTCCGGTGGTGATCAGAACCTCCTCTGGGGTGCAATGTAAAACCCCGGCAATAGTACTTTTTGCCGCTCGGATCCCCTCCTCGGAGCGGATGGCAGGGGTATAGAGGGCGGAAGCATTGGCAAAATGCTCCTGCTCTTCTTTGGCGATCAGCGCCGTAACCGCCTCATAGGGACGGGTGGTGGCGCTGTTGTCTAAATAGATCATTTTCTACCTCTTTATATTATAATACCTCCATTATAGTACAATCTTTTTTTATTATCAAGTCCCATTCCAAAGAGAGATCATCGCTTTAGCGGTCAATTGGCCGCCGTAGACGGCCTGACTTAACGTGTTGGCGGCACTGCCTACCTCTAAGAGCAGAGTATAATCGGTGAAATGCGTATTAAACCGATCTCGGCGGAGATTGACCGGGCGGGAAAGCTGACCGTAGAGGGTACCCATCTTGCGGGAGAGTGCCAAGGCGTATGTAAAATTATTTCGCCAATTAGGATGGGAGAGACCCTTTGAATCGGTGCCGCAAACCAGCATCACCTGTGCCGCCTCCTTGCCATCCACCTCGGTTACCGGATAATAGTCGACACCGTTGCTGCTGATGGCGTCCCGGTGTACATCCAGCACCACCTGAATGGAGGGGTATTGCTTCAGTACCTGTTCCACCGCCGCCCGGGAGGTGGAATAAGCATTGTTGAAATCCTCATTATAAATATCTGTTAGGTGAACGGTTTTATATCCTGCTGCCTCAAAGACTTCTGCCATGGCAGCTCCTACCGCCACCACATTTTTAGTCTCATCTTCCGTGTTGCTGATCCCTTCGCTGTTGCGGTAGCATTCGGTGGTGTGGGTATGGTAGATGAGGATGGCCGGCTCCCCTTCGGTGAAGGAGGGCATGGCAATCGTGTCATTCAAATTACCGCTCACATCGTAATCGGTAGCGTTGGCTACCGCTGTGCCGTTGACCTGGTGGTAGGTGCCGGAAAGTGCCGAAAGATTGGCAGCCTTTACGGCATCATCATCCGGCAGTTCTTCCTCTTCTGCCGTCACCTTGGCAAAATATAAAAAATTCTCATCCAAAGACTCGGTGAATTCCGGTACCATATAGCGGCCGATCTGCTTCATAACCGGGTCGGTGTATTTCAAAAGGGTCAGCGTCATTTGCCTGGCGGTATGTCCGCCTGCTGACCGTAAGGTGAATTCCGCCACTCCGGGGAGCCAGCTTTCCCAAAAAATACCTCCGGAGAGGCAGAGAACAACAATCAGAACGATGCTTATCCATTTTTGCAACACTTCCACATCCTTTCATAGAAAAGTCTATGAAAGGAAATCAATATAAATACTTTAAGATTTCTTCAGTGGATAAATCACCGTGCAGTGCCTTATTAAGGGCAAAAGCAATGATCTTGGCCCCCATATCGGTGGCGGCTTCCATTTGGCGCGGTGTGGCAATGAGACTTTCTTCATATGGGTGTAATTTTACACCGTACTGTTCCCATTCATCTGCTAAAACATGGCGGAGCAACACCCGGCAGTCTACTACGGTGGGCATTCCAATGGAGAGGACCGGCACCCCTAAAGTGGCGGCGGAGATTTCCTTTCGGGCGTTGTCCACCCCGCCGCCGGGGGTCAGGCCTGAATCGGCCAGCTGAATGGTCTTGCAAAGCCGTTCTAAGGTACCGGTGGCCATGGCGTCGATGAGGATCACCGCCTCCGGCTGCAGCACCTTGGTAAGACCCTGAGCCATTTCTGCGCTTTCAATGCCGCTGATGCCATAGACCGGTGCTGCTGCTGCGCTGACTGAGGCATAGTGCTCCGGCAGGGGGGAAAGGGGACGGGTCACCATCAGCCGCTCTACTGCTTTGGCCCCCAAGCTATCGGGGGTGATGTTTGGATTACCGATACCCAAAACCAAAATGCGTCTTTTATCTCCCAGCATGGTACGCAGCCGTTTGGCTAAAATATCCGCGATCTCTTCAAAAGCGGGCTCGCCGATCTCATAGGTCTTTTCGGTCTCGAGAGTAATATATTGGCCGATCTCCCGTCCCAGGGCGGCGGCACCGTCCTGATCCTCGATGGTTACCTCGGTAAGGGTACAGTAGGTCAATTCCTTTACGTCATTGCGGATGCCCTTGGGCAGGGTCATTTTGGCCATTTCTAACTGTTCGATCATCAGATCCGATGGAATATTCAAAAAAATCAACTCCTTTGGTTTAGTTTGTATCCGACGGCAAAAAATAAACACATGTATATAAAAATCCCGTAATGCAATGGCATTACGGGATTCTTATCATCGTATACAATGGAGATAACCGGGTGTTGATCAAAATTATTTTCTAATTTGTCGTCAACCGCTTCCAACTGCTCACATTCGTGCAGTTCGATCATACCCTTGTCGCAAAGAGTGGCAAGGGCGGGATCCAAAGGCAGCTGAGCCAGTACTTCGAGGTCGTTTTTCTCGGCTACTTCGGCTACATGGCTTTCTCCGAATACATGGATCTTTTTGCCGCAGTCGGGGCAGGAAAGATAACTGTAGTTTTCGATAATACCTAAAATAGGGATGTTCATCATCCGGGCCATCTTTACAGCTTTGGTCACGATCATAGATACCAGATCCTGAGGGGAGGTCACCACAATGATGCCGTCTACCGGCAAGGACTGAAATACGGTGAGGGGTACATCACCGGTGCCCGGGGGCATATCCACGAACATAAAATCTACATCATTCCAGATCACATCTGTCCAGAACTGCTTGACTGCACCGGCAATGACCGGACCTCTCCAGACGACCGGAGCGTTTTCATCCTCCAGTAACAGGTTCAGCGACATGATCTGCGTTCCCATTTTGGAGACTACCGGATAAAGGGCTTTTCCGTCGCTTTCTGCCCGCTTGCCCGAAAGACCGAAGGCTTTCGGAATAGAGGGGCCTGTGATGTCTGCATCTAAAATGGCAGAGGAATAGCCTCTTCTTTGCATGGCAACAGCCATCAGCGAGGTGACCATGCTTTTACCGACACCGCCTTTACCGCTGACGATCCCGATGATCTTTTTCACCGAGGTCAGCTCGTGAGGCTTTTCCATCATGCTTTCTTTTTCTTTTGCGTTTCCTGCACAGTTGGAGGAGCAGCTTCCGCAATCGTGTGTACAACCCATTCAGAACACTTCCTTAATAATTATAGTCTGTTGATTAGTATACGCGTAAACGGATAAAAAGTCAATGTTCATTGTTTTTTTGAAACAAATTCATTCTTCGTTCATACCAATTTCATATTTTTCTGGTATTCTGTAACCGTTGTCAGCAGCACAACATTTTCATATTTCTCGTTTGTTTGGTGAAAAGGGGTGTATTTTTGAATACGCCTCTTTTCATTTTCTCAAAGCTGTGATAGAATATGAAAAAAGGGAGTGATCATTTTGGGAAAACCGATAAAAAGGCGTCAGCCTCACCAGGCGGCGGATAGATTTTATGATTACCTGATGGCTCACCGTACCGAGGTGCTGCGTTATATTATCGCCGCATTGGTGACCGGTTTGATTCAGTTTGCCATCAAACGGCTGCTGCCCGGCGGAGAGACGATCGCCTTTGCGGTGCGGCATCTGGTGTTATTTGCGGTGTTGAAATATTGGGCCTATAATGAAGGTGGCAGCGGCTTTTTCTATACCGCCCGCCAGCTGATGATCGCCTTTATGATTTTTGTGGTGCTGACTCTGGGAGTCAATTATCTGACTATTTTTGTGGCAGGTCTGTTCGGCTATCCGGTACTCTTCAATTATATTTTCCAGGCTCTCTATGAGATTGTCTGCTTCCTGATTTATCAATTCTTAATTTTCAAAGAACAGGATTGATTTTTAACCGTCTTTATGATAAAATAAAAAAGAAAGGGGTGTTATCATTGAAAAAGAATCAGATCGTTGTATTGGTATCCGTTATTCTGGCGGTGGCAGCCGCTGTAACCACCGTAATTTTAGTGCTGAAGCATTTGGAAAAGAAAAAGGCACAGATCGCCCCTGCAAACCTGGCTTTTGAAACAGACTTTACCGAAGAAGCTGAATAATGAAAAAGTTTATCCCCGCTGCATAACGCAGCGGGGATTTTTATATTATAATAAGAAGAAATTGGTCGATTTTTATATTTTTGTCTAATACAAGATGTTGTGTTTGATAAAAATTAAAAACAAAATATATTGTGTGTTTTTGTATTGACATCGACTATATCTTGTGATAGAATGATATCTGCACCACTATGGTGACCACAAGATGTAGGAGGATAACATGACCATTGCAGGTCTGCAAAAACTCACATTGCTGGATTTTCCGGGCAAAACTGCTTGCACGGTCTTTCTGAACGGCTGTAACTTCCGCTGTCCCTTCTGTCATAATTTTGCTTTGGCAAAGGGCTTGGCAGAGCCTTTGATGGGGGAGGAGGAGCTCCTTTCTTTCTTAGAGAGCCGTAAGGGTCTTTTGGACGGTGTCTGTTTCACCGGAGGGGAACCTCTGATGCAGCGGGAACTGCCTGAACTGATTCGTAAGATCAAGGCAATGGACTATGCGGTGAAGCTGGACACCAACGGCAGCTTTCCCGAGCGCTTGAAGGCTTTGGCGGAAGAGGGACTTCTGGATTATGTGGCCATGGATGTCAAAAATGCACCGGAGCGCTATGGCGAGACGGCCGGTTTCTTGAAGCTGGATCTCAAGGCTATAAAGGAAAGTATCGAGTTCCTTAAGAGCGGTGCAGTAGACTATGAATTCCGAACTACGGTTGTGAATGAATTTCATGGTGAGAGTGAGCTACGGGAAATCGCAAAATGGCTTCAAGGTACCAAGCGGTATTTTCTGCAACAATTCAAACCCTCCGAGCAGGTGCCTAAAGCACTGACTGCTCCCACCTATGCAGAGATGCATGATTACTTAAAAGCGGTGCGGGAAATTCTTCCTGCAGCAGAATTGAGAGGGGTAGATTAAATGAAACGGATTTTATTTCAAGGCGATTCCATTACCGATTGCGGCAGAAACCGCGATCGACTGGATAGTTTAGGAGGTGGGTATCCTAATTTGGTGGGTTGCTACTTGGCGGGAGAGTATCCCGGTGAGTACGAATGCATCAATAAGGGGATCAGCGGCAACCGCATTGTGGATGTCTATGCCCGCATCAAAAAGGATATCATCAATTTGCAGCCGGATATCATGAGTATTATGATCGGCGTCAATGATGTATGGCATGAGGTCAACCATCAAAACGGTGTATCTGCG
This sequence comes from Clostridia bacterium, assembly GCA_017482195.1. GTDB lineage: Bacteria > Bacillota > Clostridia > Oscillospirales > QAKW01 > QAKW01. The sequence goes on along the minus strand of JAFUNM010000034.1, from coordinate 14,550 downwards.
GAAAAATATGAGATGCTTTATGACCTGATGCTGAGTGAGATCAAAGAGACTTTGCCTGAGCTCAAGATCATGATCATCAGTCCCTATGTGATCAAAGGTACCGCTACCGAGGATACCTGGGATGTGTTCCGCCCGGAGGTGGAAAAAAGAGCTGCGGCGGCCAAGCGGATCGCAGAGAAGTATGGCCTGCCTTTTGTGGATATGCTGACCAAGTTTGATGAGGCGGTGGAGAAGTACCCCGACGAAGAGTGGGCTGCGGACGGCGTTCATGCAAAAAATGCCGGAAAGGAGCTGCTCAAGCGCGCATGGCTTGAGTGCTTCCAAAATCATTTTGTTGAATGAAAATATATAGAAGAGAGGATTAGGAAAAGATGTATAACGTAATCAAAAGAGACGGTTCCGAAGCGGAATTTAACATTTCAAAGATCAGTGTTGCCATTCAGAAGGCATTTGATGCCCAGAATAAGGCGTCCCATCCCAGCGTTATCGACCTGCTGGCCCTGAAGGTCACGGCTCATTTTGAGTCCAAGATCAAAGACGGCAAGATCGCCGTGGAAGATATTCAGGACAGTGTGGAAGAAGTATTGAGTGAATCCGGCTATGCCGATGTTGCGAAGGCATATATCCTCTACCGTAAGCAAAGAGAAAAGGTTCGTAACCTGAAATCTACCTTCCTGGATTATAAGTCCCTGGTAGATAGCTATGTAAATGTTACCGACTGGCGTGTGAAGGAGAATTCCACCGTTACCTATTCGGTTGGCGGTCTGATCCTCTCCAACAGCGGCGCCATCACCGCAAACTATTGGCTCAGTGAGATCTACGATCCCGAGATCGCCGAAGCTCATCGCAATGCCGATATCCATATCCATGACCTGTCCATGCTGACCGGTTACTGTGCCGGTTGGTCTTTAAAGCAGCTGATCAAGGAAGGCTTGGGCGGCGTTCCCGGTAAGATCACTTCCGCTCCCGCCAAGCATTTGGTTTCCCTTTGTAACCAGATGGTCAACTTCCTGGGTATTATGCAGAATGAGTGGGCAGGCGCTCAGGCCTTCTCCTCCTTCGATACCTATCTTGCTCCCTTTGTGAGAGTGGACAACCTGACCTATTGGGAGGTCAAGAACTGTATTCAGTCCTTCGTATACGGTGTGAACACCCCCAGCCGTTGGGGTACTCAGGCACCTTTCTCCAATATTACTTTGGACTGGACCGTTCCCAATGATCTGAAGGATCTGCCTGCCATTGTCGGCGGTAAGGAAATGGATTTCACCTACGGCGATTGTAAGAAGGAAATGGATATGATCAACCGCGCCTTCATCGAGACCATGATCGAGGGCGATGCCAACGGCCGCGGTTTCCAGTATCCTATTCCCACTTATTCCATCACCCGTGACTTTGACTGGTCTGAGACCGAAAACAATAAGCTTCTTTTCGAGATGACCGCTAAGTACGGTACCCCCTACTTCTCCAACTATGTTAACAGCGATATGGAGCCCAGCGATGTTCGCAGTATGTGCTGCCGTTTGCGTCTGGATCTGCGCGAACTGCGTAAGAAGTCCGGCGGTTTCTTCGGCTCCGGTGAATCCACCGGCTCTGTAGGTGTTGTGACCATCAATCTGCCCCGTATTGCTTATCAGTCCGCTTCCGAGGAAGAATTCTATGCACGTCTGGATAAGCTGCTGGATATCTCTGCTCGTTCTTTGAAGATCAAGAGAACCGTTATCACCAAGTTCTTAAACGAGGGTCTGTATCCCTATACCAAGAGATATCTCGGCTCCTTCGATAACCACTTCTCCACTATCGGTCTGGTGGGCATGAACGAGACCGCTCTCAATGCTTGCTGGCTGAAGAAGAATCTGACCACCCCGGAGGGTCAGCAGTTCGCCAAGGATGTGCTCAACCATATGAGAGAGCGTCTGTCTGACTATCAGGAAGAGTATGGCGATCTGTATAATCTGGAGGCTACTCCTGCCGAGTCCACTTCCTACCGTCTGGCCAAGCATGATGTCAGCCGCTTCCCCGGCATTATTACTGCTAATATGGATGGCACTCCCTACTACACCAATTCCTCTCACCTGCCCGTTGGCTATACCGAGGATATCTTTACCGCCCTGGATCTTCAGGACGAGTTGCATACCCTCTATACCTCCGGTACTGTATTTCATGCTTATATGGGTGAGAAGCTGCCCGATTGGAAGGCGGCTGCCAACCTGGTGAAGAAGATCGCAGACAACTACCGCCTGCCTTACTACTCCATGTCTCCCACCTATTCCGTATGTAAAAATCACGGTTATATTACCGGTGAGGAATATACCTGCCCCCATTGCGGGGAAAACACTGAGGTCTACAGTCGTATCACCGGCTACTACCGTCCCGTTCAAAACTGGAACGACGGTAAGGCTCAGGAATTTAAGGATCGTAAGCTTTACGATCAGACCATCGCTCAGATCAAAACTCCTACCAGCCATGCCAAGGATTGCGGCTGCGGATGTGAGCCTGAAGCAGCCGGCGGAAACAGAGTACTGCTCTTTACCACCAAGACCTGCCCCAACTGCAAGATGGCAACCGCTATGCTGGACCAGGCGGGTATCGCTTATGAAAAACTGGACGCCGAGGATCCTGCCAACCGGGCTTTGGTCGACGGCTATCAGATCACCAAGGCTCCTACCCTCATTGTGGAGAGTGACGGCGGCATCGAAAAATTGACGAACGCTTCGGAGATCCGTTCCTTCACCAAGCGGGTGCATGTCAATGGTTGATACCGTTATCATCGGCGGCGGGACCGCCGGAATGACCGCGGCCATCTATCTGCTGCGGGCAGGGAAGAAGGCGCTGATCTTGGAGTCCACCGCCCTGGGTGGGCAGATCACCGCCTCTGCCCGGATTGAAAATTTCCCCGGTCTGCTCGGCGTCAGCGGTGTGGAGTATGCCGACCGCTTGGCAGAGCAGGTTTATGAGTTTGGCGGTATGATCGAACCGGTGGAAGTGAACGGAGCTGAAAAGACCGCCGAGGGTTTTCTGGTTCGTACGACTGACGGGGATGAATATGAGGCTAAAAGCTTGATCCTTGCCACCGGTGCCGCCCACCGTCATCTGGGAGTCGCACGGGAAGAGGAACTGGCCGGTGTCTCTTATTGCGCGGTTTGCGACGGCGCATTCTATAAAAATAAAAAGGTGGCCGTTGTGGGCGGCGGAAACGCCGCTGTCCAGTCTGCTCTTTCTTTGGCTGAACTTTGTGAAAGCGTTACGCTGATCCATCGCCGGGAGGGTTTTCGTGCTGAACCGGTTTTGATGGAACGAATGAAACGAGTACCCAACATTACGATCCGCACCGGCGGTGTGGTGAGTGGGCTTTTGGGTGAGCAAAAACTTGCCGGTCTGGAGCTGCAGTTCGGGGAGCAGAGGGAGACGCTGGAGGTGGACGGATTGTTTGTTGCCATCGGGCAGCAGCCTAATAACGAGCCGTTTAAAGCTCTGGTGGCTTTGGATGAAGCCGGCTATATTTTAGCAGGGGAGGATTGTAAAACCACCTGTGAGGGCGTATTTGCTGCCGGTGATTGTCGGGTCAAGCAGATCCGCCAGCTGGCAACTGCCGCCGGTGACGGTGCCGTCTCCGGTTTGGCTGCCGGAGCATATCTGGATTCCTTGGAGGACTAAACCATGAAGATCATTACTATCGGCCGTGAATTCGGCAGCGGAGGCCGCGAGCTGGGCAAGCGTCTGGCAGATGAATTGAACTTTGACTATTATGATCAGGAGATCATGGATGCTATCACGGAAAAGAAAGCTCATACCTCCGGCTATGTGGAGAGCGCAGTAGCCTTCCATGCATGGCGAACATTTCCGTTAGCTTTTCACCATTCCTTTGCGGATGAGCATGCCATCCATACAAATGAGCTGATCGCGCAAAAGGAAGTGCTGGAAGAAATCGTTAAGGAGGGAAAGGATTGTATCATTATCGGTCAGGATGCTGATGTGATTCTAAAAAAAGAAAATCCTTTCCGGATCTTTGTCTGTGCAGATCTTGGTGCCCGTATACGTCGTTGTATGGAACGGGCCGAGGGTAAGGAAAAAGAGTTTTCCGAGAAGGAAATGAAACGCAATATCAAACGGATCGATAAATACCGTGCTCAGACCCGAGAATTGGTTTCCGGCAGTAAATGGGGCCAGCGGGACGGCTATGATCTGATCCTCAACTCCACCGATTGGGAGATCAAGGCGCTTGCAAAAGCGACGGCTGATTTTATCCGCAGTTGGTATAAAGACTAAAAATAAAGCAGAGCAGAGATGCTCTGCTTTTTGTCTTGTAAAAATGGGATTTTCGGTATATAATGAATTTAATTATTGAAATGCAGAGGTGTGCATATGCAGGATCAAAGCGTACTGACTTACTTTAAGAATAAATGGAAACAACAGTTTTCCAAATTTGACGGGCTGGTGTTCGGTATCGCCTTTTTACTGGCGATGCTCTGCCATCTCTATATGTTTACTCATAAGTTTATTAACCATGACGATGTGGACGGTTTGTATTCCTCCTGCGCCTTCGGACTTTCCTCCGGGCGCTGGCTGCTGGAGACCCTTTGCAGCATCACCGGCCATTTCAGCAGCTCCTGGCTCAACGGTCTTGCAGGTGCCCTTTGCCTTGCGGGAGCCGCTGTGCTGATCGTTAAGATGCTGGATCTGAAACACCTTCTTTCAGCTTCTTTGGTCTCTTTGTGTTTGGTGGCATTTCCGACGGTTGCATCCACCTATGCATATATGTTCTCTTCTGCTCCTTATCTGACGGCTCTTTTTCTGGCAGTGGCCGGTGCTTTTTTGATTCGTAAGGAGCGGTGGCACACTCAGATCGCAGGCGGCCTTTTGGTTGCACTGTCTATGGGTGCCTATCAGGCTTATTTCTGTTTGGCAGCTGTGTTGTTGGTAACTCTTTTGATCGTGGATCTTTGTAAAGATCGCTTCGGCGGTGATTGGAAATCTTTTTTCGCTGTTGCGCTGCGCTATGTACTGTTTCTTGCGGCAGGGATGGCGGTTTATTATGGGATTCTGCAGATCCTTCTTGCGGTCACAGGCACAGAACTGGTTTCCTATCAGGGTATTAGTGAGATGGGCAAACTGACGGTGGAATCACTGCTTCGCCGGATTGTCTATGCTTATGGCTGTTATTTCGGTTTCTTTGTCGGTCAATGGCTGAGCACCTTTCCCCAATGGTTTGCGGTTCCTGCAGTACTCTCTATGCTGACCGGACTCGTTGCTGTGGCAGTTTGTGTGGTACGCAAAAAGCTCTACCGAAAATTCGGCACCTTCTTCTTTTTGATCGTGTTGCTCCTGGTCTTCCCGCTGGCAAGTAATTTGGTGTTCGTGATGGCCGGTGAGGAGACGGTGCACCTTCTGATGATCTATCCTTTAGTACTGACTCTTTTGCTGCCGGCGCTTCCTTTGGATCGGCTTTCTTATCGTGCAAAGGGCCGAATGAAAAAGTACGGCGTTTCTATATTGGCGGTCGGGCTGATTCTTTTGCAGGGTCTTTGCGGCTACGAATGCTTTTACCTGACCAATCGGGCATATTTTGCCATGGATATCACCTACGAAAATACCTATGCCTATTATACCAAGTTGGCGGCCAAGATCGAACTGACTGAAGGGTATACCCCGGAGACACCGGTGGCGGTGATCGGAGAAAAGACGATCAACAGCTTTGTGCCGGAACCTCATATGACCGGCGTGCTGGTGGGTGATAAGGCGCTGAATATTTATTCCTGGGATCGGATTCTTACCTACTATCTGGGAACGACCTACTGCTACGCAAGTCAGGAGCAAAAGGATGTGCTTACGGCAAACGAGATCTATCAGCAGATGCCGGTCTATCCGGCAGAGGGCTCTATCCGAAATATTGACGGTGTGATTGCCGTAAAACTCGCTTAAAACCGCATAAACTCTACAAAAATCCTACCGATGAAAATCGGTAGGATTTTTTTATACTTTTTTTAAAAATACTATTGATTTTTTCGTATTTTTTGCTATAATTTTAAATGAAGTGGCATCCAAGTGGGTGCCAAATGGTATCTAAGTGGAAGAAATTACCCAGAGAGGAGGTGTATACATGGCATACTTTACCGGCTATTATGAATTATTCGTTGATGAGAAGGGCAGAGTTATTCTGCCGAAGAAGCTGAAAGAGCAGACCGGCAGCGATCTGGTATTGACCCAGGGCTTGGATGGATGCGTGTATATACTGACTCCGGAAGAATGGTTGGTTCTGCAAAGCAAGATCTCCCAGCTGCCCATGTCCAAGGGCCTGACGATCAGCCATTTCTTCAATACTTATAAAACCGATGTCACCGCTGACAAGCAGGGAAGAGTGCAGATTCCTATTCCTCTGCGTCGGTTGGCCTCTATTGAAGGCAATGTGATGATCATCGGTAACGGCAACCGCATTGAGATCTGGAATCCCGATCGGTTCAACGCCATGATGCAGAAGATGGATACGGCCGGTATTATGGCCACCATGGATGAAGTAGACTTCTGATGAAAGCGTTCTCTCATTACAGTGTAATGGCTGAGGAGTGCATCCGCGGCTTGAATATCAAGCCCAACGGCATTTATGTGGATGCTACCTTAGGCGGCGGCGGTCACAGTAGCCTTATTGCAAAGCATTTGACTTCGGGTCTCCTGATCGGAATCGACCAGGATCGGGATGCCCTGCGGGCGGCCGGCGAGCGCCTTGCTTCCTTCGGCGAGCGCTTCCGGGCCGTAAAATCCAACTTTTCCGCTTTAAAATCGGTGTTGGAGGAACTGGAGATTCCCGCCATCGACGGAATCTTATTCGACCTGGGTGTTTCCAGTTTTCAATTGGACGAGGAAAGCCGCGGCTTTTCTTATCGGTTTGATGCTCCCTTGGATATGCGGATGGATCGAGAAAACCCGTTGGACGCATATCAGGTAGTCAACACCTATTCCAAAGAGCAACTGACCGAAATTTTTTATCGCTACGGAGAAGAGCGTCAAAGCTCTAAAATTGCAACGGCGATCTGCCGTAAGCGGGAAGAGGCACCCGTTGAGACCACCGGGCAACTGGTTGAGATCATTGAAAAAGTATTTCCACCCAAGGAACGTTATGGGAATAAACATCCCGCCAAGCGCACCTTTCAGGCTATCCGGATCGAGGTCAACGGAGAACTGAGGATCTTGGAAAAATCCATCCGCGACGCCGTTTCGGTCTTGAGGCCCGGCGGAAGGATCGCCGTGATGACCTTTCATTCTTTGGAGGATCGCATTGTAAAAACGGTATTTGCGGATCTTGCCTCCGGATGTATTTGTGATAAAAATTTACCCATCTGTGTTTGCGGCAGAAAGCCTGTCGTTAAGCAGATCACCCATAAACCCATTACCGCCTCGGCCGAGGAGCTGGCAGAAAATAACCGCTCCAAGCCGGCAAAGCTAAGGATTTGTGAAAAAAATTAACAGAAAGTGTAGGTAGCCCCCAATGAGAAAATTTCATATGCCCGGCATTCGGTTTTCTGCCGTTTTGTGCATCGTCTTGTTTTTGATGATGGGTGGCTATTTGCTGTATAGCCATATCGCTCTCAATGAGGTATCAAGCGACCTGTTGGCAGCTAAAAAGGAACTGAGCAGTCTGGAGGGTGAAGCGGGAGCGCTTCAGGTCTCTATTGACCGCAAGAATTCCATGGATGAGATCGAGCGGATCGCCACCGAAGAGCTGGGAATGAGCAAAATTGAAAATTACCAGATCCAGACCATCAATCTGTTGACGGATGATACGGTGGAGATCATTAAGGATGAGCCTAAGAATGACAGCTGGTGGGACGGCGTTGTTCAAGAGTTCAACATTCTTGTGGAATATCTGAGCTAATAGGATGATATGTAAATAAGAGAGTGGGAATGCAATTCTTGCTCTCTATTTGCGTTTTATAAGGCATGGAAAAATGATGTAAATTTGGAAGAAATCTGTCGGAAAGGAGCAAAAAATGGGCAAGGGACCGAGTAAATCGATGGTAACAAGAAGTACTGTGATGCTGGCTGTTTTTGCAGTGGCATTGCTGATCTGGTTGGCAGGTGTTTTGGTGAACTATCAGATCGTGAACTATACCTATTATCAAACCAAGGCCATCAGTCAGCAGACCATGGATACCACCCTTGCCGCAAAGCGAGGCACCATCTATAGCCGCAATTATCAGGAAATGGCGGTTTCCGCACAGGTGGAAACGGTGTATATTGCACCGAATTCCGTGGATAAGGACGAGGCAAACTGCCGTCTGATCGCAAGGGGCCTTTCCGAGATTTTGGGTGTAGACGAAGAAACGGTCTATGAAAAGACCCAAAAAAGCAATTATTATGAGTTGGTCAAGCGCCGCATTGAATCGGATGTGGCGGATCAGGTGCGAGCCTTTATTGACGAAAACGATTTAAAGGGTATCCATTTGGTGGAGGATACGAAGCGGTATTACCCCTATAACAGCCTGGCCTGCCATATCTTGGGATTTACCGGTACGGATAATGTGGGCCTTGACGGTATCGAATCCATCTATAATGAATATCTGCAGGGCACCAGCGGCAAAATGATCACCGCAAAAAATGCGGTAGGAACCGAGCTGCCCTATGAATATGAGACTTATGTGGCCGCAGAGGACGGCAAAAATGTAGTGCTGACCATTGATGAGACGGTGCAGTATTATCTGGAAAAGCATCTGCAGGAGGCCAGAGTAGAGCAGCAATGTTTAGAGGGTGCTGCCGGCATCGTGATGAATGTTAAAACCGGTGAAATCCTGGGCATGGCTTCCTTTCCAAACTACGATCCTAACCAATACTATGAGATCACCGATGCAATGACCCTTGCCGCCTTGGAAGGCTTGGAGGGTGAAGAACTGGAGACCGCTACCACCTCCTACCGCAATAAGATCTGGCGGAATAAGTGTACGGTGGATACTTATATGCCCGGTTCTACCTTCAAGATCGTTACCCTTTCCATGGCCTTGGAGGAAGGCTTGATCTCGACTGCGAATACCTATTCCTGTCCCGGCTATATCCGGGTGGCAGACCGTACCATCCGCTGCTGGAAATCCGGCGGCCATGGCCATCAGACCCTGGCTCAGGCGATTCAGAATTCCTGTAACCCTGCCTTTATTACCATCGGTGCCTCCGTGGGTGCCGATACCTTCTATCAATATTTCCAGAATTTCGGTCTGACTGAAAAAACCGGCATTGATTTGACCGGTGAAGCCAGCGGCATCTGGTTTTCTACCTTCCAGGAGGTGGAGCTTGCCACCGCCTCCTTTGGACAAAACTTTAAGATCACTCCCCTGCAGATGATCACCGCTGTGGCGGCTGCATCCAATGGCGGTACGCTGGTGACGCCTCATGTGGTGAAAGAGATCACCGAGACTCAGGAGGACGGTACTCAAAAGGTGGTCAAGAGCTTTGAGACTCAATCCAAGCGTCAGGTTATTTCCGAAGAGACCAGCGATTTGGTCTGCGATCTCTTGGAGGAAGTGGTATCCGTCGGTTCCGGTAAGAATGCCTATGTAAAAGGCTATCGGGTGGCGGGTAAGACCGGCACTTCCGAAAAGATCGATGAATATAATGCCACCGGTGTGAAGAACTATATCTCTTCCTTCATTGGCTTTGCCCCCGCAGACGATCCCGAATATGCCGTTTTGGTTCTGCTGGATAGCCCCAGTAACGGTGAAATCTACGGCGGTATCATTGCTGCTCCTGTAGCGGGTGATATCTTAAGCGATATTCTGCCTTATTTAGGCGTACAGCCGCAGTATACCGAAGAGGAACTGGAAACCTTGGATGTGGCCATCACCTCCTATGTGGATCAGCCTTTGGCAGATGTTGAAGCCAATCTGATCGATAAAGAAATCAAATATAAGATCAAGGGCAACGGTGACACCGTTACCGCTCAAAGTCCTGCCGCCGGTACTACTATGCCTCAGAGCGGCACCATGATCCTCTATACCGGTGATGCATCGCCCTCCAAAAATATCGTGGTTCCCAATTTGGTGGACTACTCGGTGGCAGGGGCCTCCAACCGGATCACTCAATCGGGCCTCAATGTACGGATCGTGGGTAATGAAAACACCGAATCCACCGCCCTGGTCATCTCTCAGTCTCCTGCGGCGGGAGAAACCGTAGCGGAAGGTACTGTGATCACCATCAGAACAAACTCTTCTGAGGGTGTATCCATTATGTAATAAAGGGAAAAAGAAATGCTTTTATCCAAACTTTTAGCCGGTGTCCAAACTGAAAATGATTGGTCTGATCGGGAGATCAGCGGCATTGCCTTTGATTCCCGCAGGGTAGAGGAAGGATTTCTCTTTGCCGCGATCCCGGGCGAGACGGCAGACGGACATCACTATACCGTCGCCGCGGCTGCTAAGGGTGCCGCCGTGATTTTAGCTGAGCGGCAGACGGAAGCAAATCAGCCCCATGTCCTGGTGAAAGATACCCGTATGGCCTTTCAGCAAATCTGCGCTAATTTCTTCGGCCATCCGGAAAATAAAATGAAATTTTTAGGGATCACCGGCACTAACGGAAAGACTTCGACAACTCAATTCGTCAAAAGCATTTTAGACGGCCTCGGAGTCAAAGCCGGCCTCATCGGTACCGTTTGCAATCAGATCGGTGACGAAACCTTTCCCGCGGCCTTCACCACCCCCGAACCGTATCAGCTTTTTGAATTACTGCGTAAAATGGCAGATGCCGGAGTTCAAACGGTGGTGATGGAGGTTTCCTCCCAGGCGATGCACCAACGGCGGGCTGATAGCCTTCCCTTTGCAACCGCCGGCTTTACCAACCTGACTCAGGATCATTTGGATTACCATAAGACCATGGAAAACTATAAGGCTGCGAAGGCGCGCCTTTTTGAGATGGCGGAAACGGCAGTTTTTAATTTGGATGACGAGACCGGCAAGGAATTTGCGGCTGTATACGGCGGAATGACCTATTCTGCCAAGGAGCAGGCAGATCTTACCGCAAGCGATATTACAGTGGATGTCACCGGCGTGTCCTATACCCTCACTTATGAAGGGAAGAACGCACCTGTTAAGGTGTCTACTCCCGGTCTGTTTACTGTTCATAATACCCTTTGTGCCGCCGGTGTCTTGCTGAGCGCAGGTTATTCCTTTGAGACGGTTATAAAGGGGCTCAATAATATTCCAAAGGTAGCAGGAAGAGCAGAAGTGATTACTGAAAATCTTCCGTTTTCTGTAATGCTGGACTATGCCCATACCCCTGATGCCTTGGAAAATATCCTTACGACGATCCGTTCCTATGCCAAAGGTCGTATCGTCACTCTGTTTGGCTGCGGCGGGGATCGGGATAAGACTAAGCGTCCTAAGATGGCAGCTGTGGTGGCTAAATACAGCGATTTCGCCATTGTGACCTCTGATAACCCCCGTACAGAAGAGCCCGCGGCTATCATTCGGGATATTCTGGTAGGTCTGGAAGGTACCGAAATGCCTTATGTTGTGGTCGAAAACCGTAAAGAAGCCATCGGTTACGCTATTAAAAACGCTCAGCCTGATGATCTGATTCTCTTAGCCGGAAAGGGTCATGAGGATTATCAGATCTTGGGCACCACCAAGATCCATTTTGATGAAAAAGAAATTGTAAAGGAATTTTTGGAGCAATGCTGACTGTACAAACCGTTGCCAAAGCATTGAATAAAGTCTATGCCGGCGCCGATTTTTCGCTGGTAAAAACGGTTACCGATTCCCGTCAGGCCGGGAATGGGTGTCTTTTTGCCGCCATTGTCGGCGAGCGGGCAGACGGTCATTCCTTTATTTCTCAACTGGATGAAGCCTATGACAATATGGTTTTTTTAGGTACGAAATCCAAACCGGACGGCCTGAGAAATCCTTATTTTCAGGTGGACGATATTCAGGTGGCACTGGGCCTTCTGGCAAAAGCGCATCTTGAAACCTGCCCTGCCAAAGTAATCGGTGTTACCGGCAGCGTGGGCAAGACTACCACCAAGAATTTTATCCTCTCAGCGCTCTCACCTGCCTTGCAGGTCTCCGGCACCAAGGGGAATATGAATAATGAGCTGGGCGTCCCCCTTACCGCCCTTGCGGTCTGTGATACCGATGAAGCCGCAGTGGTGGAGATGGGCATGCGGGGCTTAGGGCAGATCGAGTATCTCACCCAATTCATTACTCCCGATATTGCGGTGATTACTAACATCGGTGTAGCCCATCTGGAGCTGCTGAAAACCCGCGAAAACATCACCAAAGCCAAATTGGAGTTGGTGGAGGCTCTCACGGAGGGGGGAAAAGCCCTGATGAACGGCGATGAGCCGCTGCTCTATGGCTCCCGTCCTGAAAAAGACTGTACTTATTTCGGTCTGTCTTCTCATAATGATTACCGAGCTGAAAACATAGACCATAATCGCTTTACCCTTTGTTACCCCGGCGGCTCTTTGGAGATCTGCCTGCAGGTAGAGGGAGAGCATCAGATTATGAACGCACTTGCCGCTTTCGGTGTGGGCCATCTTTTAGGGGTAAAGCCTCAACTGTTGAGGGAAGGACTGGAGCAGTTTTCCGGTGACGGTACCCGTCAGTTTACCGAAACGGTGGGCGGAGTTACAGTTATCGACGATAGTTATAACGCCTCTCCCGATTCCATGCGCGCCGCTCTGAAGGTGCTGGCCGCCAAGCCCGGCCGCAGGGTGGCCGTTCTCGGCGACATGTTGGAGCTGGGTACTTATGAGGAAGAAGGTCACCGTCAGGTAGGAGCCATCTGCGGAGAACTGGGACTGGATGCAGTGATTGCCGTAGGCTCTGCCGCAAAGTCGCTTTATGAGGCTCTGCCATCCGAAACGGAGAAATATTACACTGCTAATAGGGAAGAACTTCCCGCTCTTTTAGAGCAGGTGATCAAGATCGGCGATACGGTACTCTTCAAAGCTTCCAATTCCATGGGCTTCCGCGCCTTTGCCGACGGATTAAAAGAAAGGATGAAAAAATGAACTACTGGCTGATACTGACCGCTCTTGCAGCAAGCTTTTTACTGGCATTATTATTGGCACCCTGGATCCTGCCTTGGCTGCGTAAGCTCAAGTGCTCCCAGAGCATCTTGGAGATCGGTCCCTCCTGGCACAAGGAGACCAAAGAGGGTACCCCCACGATCGGTGGTCTGATCTTTATTATTCCCACATTGCTGGTAACCTTGATTTTAAGCATCAGCGAAGTGATCAAAGGGGATTATCGTTTGCTGATGTGCGTGGGCTTTGTGACCCTTTGCGGTGCGGTCGGCTTTTTAGACGACTATATTAAGGTGGTGAAAAAGCGGAATAAGGGTCTGTCGGTCATGCAAAAGACCCTACCCCTGATGCTTCTGATCGCCTTGTTCTTGGGCGGTCTTTATACCACCAACATGATCTCCGATGCGATTTTTATCCCTTATCTTAATATCCGCATCCATCTGTATTATTTTTACTTTTTGGTCATGATCCCCTTCCTGTTCTTTTTCGTCAATTCAGTGAATTTGACCGACGGACTGGACGGATTGGTTACCGGTGTTTCCCTACCTTATGTGATTTCTTTCATCGTGGTTGGATTTTTCTTTTCCAAAGGGAACAATAATACCGGAATGACCGTTTTTGCAGCAGCTCTGGTGGGCAGTCTTTTGGCCTTTTTGATCTATAATTTTCATCCTGCCAAGGTCTTTATGGGTGATACCGGCTCCCTCTTTTTGGGAGCGGCGGTGGTTGCCCTTGCCATGGCCTATGATATGCCTTATTTCATCCTCATCGGCGGTATTATGTATCTGATCGAGGGTGTTTCAGTGGTGCTGCAGGTGGGCTACTATAAGCTGACCCACGGCAAACGGCTCTTTAAGATGAGCCCCATCCACCACCATTTTGAGATGTGCGGCTGGTCGGAGGTCAAGATCGTATCGGTCTTTACTGCTATCAGCGCCCTCGGGTGTCTCTTGGCTCTTTGGGGAATGTTCTATTACCGCTATTTTAATGTTTAATTTCTAACTGGAGGTGAGCCTTTTGGCAAATCAAAATCCGAAGAAAAAAAGAACATGGTTTGTCAAAAAGGGCGATGCAGGCAGCATCGATCTGGTCTTTTTGATTTTGGTGCTGTGTCTTTTGACCTTCGGCCTGATCATGTTGGCATCGGCCAGCTATGTCAGTGCCCTGCATAAATACGGCGACAGCTACCACTATATCAAGCGCCAGCTGATCTTTGCTGTGGGCGGAGTGGCAGTAATGCTGGTTTTTCCTCATGTGATTGATTATCATACTCTGCGCCGATTTGCTCTGCCGTTGTTGGCGGTGTCGGTGATCCTGCTGATTTTGGTATTGATCCCCGGAATCGGTGTGGAGGTCAACGGTGCCCGCCGTTGGTTGAATTTTGGTTTTCAGTTTCAGCCCAGTGAGATCGCAAAATTTGCCTTAATTCTGATTTTTGCTTCTTACATGGCGGCCAATTATAAGCGTATGAAGGATGTAAAGGTAGGCATCGCTCTGCCGGCCGCGGTATTGCTTTTAGTCTGCGGTTTGGTAGCGGTGGAGACCCATGT
>JAFUNM010000033.1 GCA_017482195.1 Clostridia bacterium | reverse complement strand
CCGATGTTTTCTGCCGCCTGGGCAAAAAGCATGGCCGCAAGACCTACGCAGATAAAGCAACCCATATGATCCACCGCATGCTTGGCTACATATAAAAGACGGAGGATGATGGCCGCCTCCAACAGAATCACAATAAAACAGCCTACAAACCCCAGTTCCTCCCCGCAGACTGAGAAAATAAAGTCTGTCTGCTTTTCCGGCAAAATGCTGTACTGGGTCTGAATCCCGTTGTATAGTCCGGCGCCGGTGAGACCGCCGCTGCCCAGCGCGATCTTGCTCTGGATGGTGTGATAACCGTAGCCCAAGGGATCCAAGGAGGGATCATAGACCGCCAAGATCCGCATTTGCTGATAGGTGGCCAGCCGATCAAATACAAAGGGCGCCGCGATGCCTACCACCGCTGCCCCTCCTAAAAGATAGCCCCAATGGAGGCCGGCAGCAATGAGCATGGCCAGGCAGATAAATACAAAGACTAAGGTGGTTCCCAGATCACCTCCCATCACCACCAATACAGCGATCACCGCAAAATGGATCGCCAGGGGGATCAGGGCGCGGATGTTGTTGATGTATCGTCTCACCTTGGAAAGGTGAAGAGAAAAGGTAAGGATAAATCCAATCTTTGCAAACTCCGAAGGCTGTACATTGATAGGGCCCAGCCGGATCCAGTTTTTGTTGCCCATGACCTCAATGCCGAAGATTAGGGTAAAGACCAGAAGGCCTACACATAGAATGTAGATAGGAATGGCAAAGCGGGCCAGGTTGCGGTGCTCCAGCGTCAGCAATACCAAGCACATAAACAGACCCAAAATGATCCCGCCTGTTTGTACGATCAAATTTTTATAGGTGCCGAAGGTGGCGGTGGCGGAGGAGATGAGGACTAAGCCGAAGGCACAGGATACGACCACCAAAGCTGCTAAGATCCAGTCTACCCGCCGAAAAACATGGCGGATAAACAGCCGTATTTGTTCGCCCATAAAAGGCTCCTCCTTTCACGCTTTTTTCTCAGTATAACAAAGCATGGAAATTTTTGCAAGGACAACTTGAAAATTATATATTACTATGATATAATATCCAATACTTCTGTTAGTATGTAGTTTTATAAGAGAGGCAAACATGGAAAAAATCTATCTTTGCCGCAGCCTTTCGGAGACCGCAGTCGTTGCCCGGGAGGTGGCGGCGCAGCTGAAAGGAAAAGAAACCCTGGCCTTTTACGGGGATCTGGGAGCCGGCAAAACTACCTTTATCCGTGCTCTGTGTGAGGCGTTGGGCGTAGAGGATGAGGTCACCAGTCCTACCTATGCCATGGTTCATGAGTATATGAGTGGGCCCTTCCCGGTTTACCATTTCGATATGTATCGGGTAGACGGTGCGGATAGTCTGTTCAGTACCGGTTATTATGATTATCTGGAAAACGGTCTGATGCTCATTGAGTGGAGTGAAAATATCGAGGAGGCCTTGCCCCCCGATCATTGGCGTCTGGAGATCACTCACGGTACGGTTCCTGATGAGCGAAAGATCCGATTGGAGAAAAAGAAATGAAACTATTGAGTATCGACAGCACCGGCAAAACCGCCGCAGCAGCGGTGACCGAAGAGGGCCGGCTGCTGGGGGAGGGCTTTTGCGATGAAGGACTGACCCATAGCCAGACCCTCCTGCCCCTGGTGGATGAAACTTTAAAGCAAGCAGGGCTGACCATTAAAGACATCGACGCCTTTGCTGTCACCAACGGCCCCGGCTCTTTCACCGGCCTGCGAATCGGCTGCGGCTTGGCTAAAGGCCTGGCTTTGGGCCGTCCCTGTATTGCGGTTCCCACCTTAATGGCTTTAGCCTTCAATGAAGCTGAAAGTGAACGCACGGTTGTGTCCCTTCTGGATGCCAGATGCCGTCAGGTCTATATGGGCGGCTACTCCTTTGAGGAGGGGGTTCCCCGATCGATCCTTCCCGATCAGGCCTGTTCGGCGGAGGAGGCGGCAGCGCAGATCAAGGCGCTGGGAAAACCCACCGTCCTTTTGGGCGACGGTGCTTATCTTTTGGAGGATCTTGTTGACGGAGAACAAATTATTCTCAGTTCGCATCATCATATTTTGGGGCATAGTATTGCTAAAGCGGCTGCCTTTTTAGAGAAGAAGCCGCCGGAGCAGTTGGTGCCCGCATATTTCAGACTTTCCCAGGCTGAACGGGAATATCAAATGAGAAAGGAACAACAAAAATGATCGTAATGGGATGTGACAAGGCAGGCACCGAATGGCTGCCTCTGATCAGTGCAAAACTTAATGAAATGGGTCTGGAGAACAAAATTCTCTTTGACGGCACTCAGGACGGCTGTGATTATACCGACGCTGCCTTTGCGGTAGCCGAGACGGTGGCGGCAGGTAAGGCCGACAAGGGCATTTGGTTTGCGGCACCGGTATCGGTATGAGCATGGCCGCCAATAAGGTGCGGGGCATCCGTGCTTCCGTTTGCGGCGATTGCTATTCTGCAAAAATGACCGTCGTGCATAATAACAGCAATGTTCTTTGTATGGGCGCCCGTGTACTGGGCATCGAATTGGGGCTTAAGATCGTAGAGGAATACTTCTCTGCAGAGTTTGAGGCAGGCGGCCGTCATGAGCGGCGTGTCAATGCTATCATCGCCAAGGAAAACGAGCAGTTGAAATGAGTAAAGCAAAACTAAAAGGTTGGCTGGATCTGCTGATCGGCGGTGTTCTCCTTTTTTATGCCGGCGGAGTGTACCGTGCCAATGGCTTCGGCATGGAGATGGTCTATACCCTGGTGCTGTGCCTTGCGGCGGTTCCGGTCCTCTTCACCTGCGCCTTTCGGAGACTTGGCACCCTGATCACCTGGAGCGGTATGGCGCTCTCTTTGTTTTTACTGTGGCAGACCTCCGGAAATATCGCCACTTCAGTGCTGGTCTGGGCACTTTGCTGTTCCATTCCGCTGGCCGTTTCCTTTACCTGGCCCAATCATCTGAAGATCAAGCCGCTGGCTATGCGGGCACTGCCTGCCGCAGGCGCTGTTGCTTTCGGCGGCACTTTGATTTATAATAAGCTGCATTTCGGCGGCTGGAATTTTGACGGAATGATGTCCCGGATCGGCGATAAGATCGGGGTATTGGTCGACCAGATGGAAACCATGTATCTTACCCTCTACTATCAAGAAGGGGTTCAAAATCCTTTGCCGGAGGAGATCACCGCTGTTTTGACTGTTTTACGGGAAGGTGTCGATACCATGGCTTTTTCCATGATCCTATGGGTGGTGTATGCCCTCTTCGGCCTGTTCTTCTTAAGTGTGTATCTTGCTGACCGCAAGGCGGGGAAGGACGGCTTAGGAAGAATGTTAGGCCCCTGGTATCCCCTGATTCCCACCCGCAGACTCAGCTGGCTTTATATGGGCGCGTATATTTTGGTTCTCTTTTTCAACGGAGTCCACGCTCAGAATCTGACCGCAGTCTTTGATCTGTTTGGTTTTCTCTTTGTGTTTACCGCACTCTATCGGTTGCTGCAGTTTTTCCGTAAAAAGGAACTGCCGCCTTTGCTGCGTAAGCTGCTGATCGGTGCGTTATTCATTCTTTCGTTTACTACAGTAGGCGGAGGCCTTCTTTTAAGCCCCTATACCGTTCTGGTATATGCGGGCTGGTGGATCGCCACTCTGCCGATCGGTATTCATGTCCATATCCAGAAGAAATAGTTTGGAGGAATTCCTTGTGAAATCCATAAAGTTAAATGTGACCAATCTGGAAATCGGTTTTTTCTGTATGCTGACTGCCTTTTCACTTATTACCATGACGGTAAATCTCTGGCTGGGGCTTGCAGAGCTTTTGTTTTCCGCTCTGTATATCATTTACAGCCTGATTCGGGTGGGACAGCGAAACCGGCATCTTTATTCCTATTTGCAGAATATCACCTCTTATTTGGATGAGGCTGCCCGGGAAAATCTCACCAATTTCCCCATGCCCATCACCCTTCTCAATGATAAGGGTGAGATCATCTGGTATAACGAGCTGTTCCACCAGGTGTTGGCCGACGGCAATATCCAGGAGATCTTTGGTCAGAAGGTACGTGCGATCAATAAGAACATCTCTTTTGAGAAGGTGAAAAAGCATCAGAGCGGGAAATATGATATCACCTTCGCCGATAAGAAGTATACCGTTTATATTTTAAGCCAGGGAGAAGAGGGTAAGGATCATTTCTATGCGGTTTACTGGATGGATAACCATACCCTTCATGAGCAGATCAAAAAATTGAAGGGCGATGCCCTCTGTGTGGCGTATATTTTGTTGGACTCCTATGATGAGATTCCCGAAAATGTCACCTCCCTGCAAAAGACCAATTTCGTTAACCGAGTGGATGTTCGTGTTCGCCAACTGGCAAGACGGGTCAACGGGATCGTGCAAAAGCCGGAGACTGATAAGTACATGCTGATTTTCGAACGGCGGTATTTGGAGTCCTTGAAGGAAGACAAATTCCGTATTCTCTCAGAGATCAAGGATATCCGCATTGAGGATACCCTCCATGCCACGCTCTCCATCGGAATCGGCTATGGCGACGGGGATCTTTTAAAGACCGATGAGGCTGCCCGCAACGCTTTGGATCTGGCCCTTTCGCGGGGCGGCGATCAGGTAGCGCTGACCAATACCGAGACGGACCGCTTTGAGTTTTACGGCGGTAACAGCGAGTCCGGTACCCGCCGTAAGCGGGTGAAGGTTCGCTTGGTGGCCGATTCTCTGCAGGTGCAGATCCAGCGCGCCGAGGCAGTATATATCATGGGGCATAAATTTGCCGATCTGGATTGTATCGGTGCCTCGGTGGGAATGGCCAAGATCGTGTCCACCCTGGGGAAAAAACCCTATATTCTTTATAATCCCGAAGAAAACCTTTGTCAGGATATCCTGGATCGGATGAAGCAGACCGATTACGGGGATGTTTTGATGGATATTTCCGATATGACCCGCTCTTTGGCGGAAGATGCACTGCTGATTATCGTAGATACTCATGACATGGAGTATATCGAAAGCGAAAAGGTACTGAAAATGTTCCGGGAGGTGGCGGTCATAGACCACCATCGCCGGGCGGTGGCGGGCGCCGTTACCGATACGGTGCTGAACTTCCATGAACCGGGAGCCTCCTCTTGCAGTGAGATGGTCACGGAGTTGACCGAAAATATCAAAAACTGCCGCCTCTCCAAAATGGAGGCGCAGGTGTTGCTGGCCGGTATCATCTTAGATACGAAAAACTTTACCGAGCGTACCGGCCCCCGTACCTTTGAGGCAGCAGCCAACCTACGTAAAGCCGGCGCCGATCCGATGGAGATCCGGGGCTATTTCAAAAACGACCTTAATTCCTACCGTAAGCAGATCGAAATCATCGGCAATGCAGAGATGGTCACCGACCATATCGCTGTTTCTGCTTGGGAGGATGCTCCCTTCGACGGTATTAAGATCATTGCGGCCAAGGCCGCTGATGAACTGCTGAATATGTCCAATATCAGCGGCGCGTTCGTTCTGTATCAGGAGGGAGACGAGATTCATATCTCCGGCCGGAGCGATGCCAATTATAATGTACAGACCGTTCTGGAGCAGATGGGTGGCGGCGGACACCGCAGCTCAGCAGGCGCCCAGATCAAAGAGAAGTCCTTGGATGAGGTTCGGAAAGACTTGATCGAGATCATCCATCAGGAAGAAAAGGAGACAAGAAAATGAAAGTAATTTTATTACAGGACGTAAAGGGCCAGGGCAAGAAGGGCGATACGGTGAATGTGGCTGACGGTTACGGCAGAAACTTTCTGATTGCCAAGGGACTTGCCACCCCCGTCAACGCTCAGGTGCAGAATGATTTTGCCGGCAAGGCAGCCGCTGCCCAGCATAAGATCGATGTGGATACCGCTGCAGCTCAGGAAAATAAAGCCAAGCTGGACGGTAAGACTTTTGTTTTAAAAGCCAAGGGTGGCGACAGCGGTAAACTGTTCGGCGCTGTTACCGGCAAGGAGATCGCTGCTCTTATTGAAAAGGAAAGCGGCATCAAAGTAGATAAGAAAAAGCTGGTGGTGGATACCATCAAGAATTTCGGCACCTATGCCTGTACTGTAAAGCTGTATACCGGCATCGCCGCTAAAATCAATGTCAGCGTAGAAAAAGAGTAAGGAAGGAGAATTCGCGTGGAATTTGAAGATCTGAAACGCGTTCCCCATAGTTTAGAAGCCGAGCAGAGCATCTTGGGCGCTCTGATGGTGGATTCCCATTGCATGGAAGAACTGGTCTCTATTTTGAAGCCGGAGCACTTCTATGTGGAAAAATACGGAAGAGTTTACAGCGAGATCTTAAAGATGCACCTGGCCGATGAGCAGATCGACTTTGTTACGGTACTCAATCAGGTCATCGCCGCCGGAATCTATGAAGAGGCAGAGGCAAAGCAGTTGCTGTATGATATGGCCTCTTCAGTGCCCAGCACCAAGAATGTGCCGGTCTATGCAAAGATCGTAGCGGAAAAGGCAAACCTGCGTCGGCTCATCACCATCTGCGATGAGATCACCGACGCCTGCTATGCCCAGAATGAAGAGACCCAGACCATTCTGGATATGGCTGAAGCCAAAATCTTTGAGATCCGCAATCAGCAGACCAATACCACGATGGTGGAATTGAAGAGTGCGCTGCAGGAAAGCTTTATGAATGTCTCCAAGATCGCGCAGGATCGGGATGCTTTTGCAGGTCTGCAGACCAACTTCCGGGATCTGGATCGCGTTCTTTCCGGACTCGGTAAGAGCGATTTGATCCTGCTGGCCGCCCGTCCGGGCTTGGGAAAAACCTCTCTGGCTCTTAATATCGCTCAAAATATCGGCTTGCAGGGCAAGACCGTTGCCATCTTCTCTCTTGAAATGAGTAACGAGCAGCTGGCAAACCGTCTTTTGGCCAGCCACAGCGGAGTGGATAATAAGAAATTCCGTACCGGTGAGCTGACCTCTAATGAGTGGGTGCGGCTGGGTCAGTCGGCCTCCACGCTTTCGAATACCAAGGTATACTTAGATGATTCCCCCGGTATTACCGTAGGTCAAATGAAGGCCAAACTGCGCCGCCTGCCCTCGTTGGATCTGATCATCGTCGACTATCTGCAGCTGATGAGTTCGGATATCCGCACCAACAGCCGTCAGGAGGCGGTATCGGAAATCTCCCGCGGCATGAAGCTGTTGGCCAAGGAGTTTAATGTGCCGGTGCTGTGCCTTTCTCAGCTGTCCCGTGCCTCGGAAAAGCGGGAAGGGGATCATCGTCCCATGCCCTCCGATCTCAGAGAATCGGGTTCTATCGAGCAGGATGCCGATGCAATCCTATTTCTCTATAACGATGCGATCTATAATAAAGAGACCGCGAACCCCAATAAGATCGAGCTGATCATTGCTAAAAACCGCCACGGTCCCACCGAGACGGTCTATCTCTCCTGGAACAATACTCTGACGAAATTCGGTAATTATAAAGCTAAAAAAGACGCCATCCCCCTGCCGGATGATGCTCCTCCCGTATGATGGAGCAGCGTTTTTTAAAAGCGATGGAAGCCTTCTCGCTGCCGAAGGGCGCCACCGTTACCGTCGCCCTGTCCGGGGGTATGGATTCGGTGACTCTTTTGTACCTCTTAAAGAATATGCCCCATCGGGACTTTCATCTGGAGGCGGCGCATGTGAATCATGGCCTGCGTCCTGAGGCCGCCGAGGATCAGGCTTTTTGCCGACGGCTTTGTGCGGAATGGGAGATCCCCTTCAAGGAGTTTGAGGGAGATGCCCGTACCTTCGGGATGAGTCCCGAGGAGGGTGCCCGTGCTCTGCGGTACGGATTTTTGGATCCGCTGGCCGATGGAGAGGTGCACTTTGTTGCCACCGCTCACCATCGAGAGGATCAGCTGGAAACTTTTTTCATCAATCTCTATCGGGGCAGCGGAAGCGGCGGTCTTTCGGGGATGAAGCCCCGCCGGGGCGGCTATTTAAAGCCGCTTTTGGAATTTGAAAAAGAGGCCATCACTGCCTATGCAGAAGAAAAGAAACTGCCCTATGTCACCGATGCTACGAATGGCGATACCGCTTATTTGCGAAACTTTCTTCGCCATCAGGTGCTGCCGCTGCTCAATAGCAGGGAAGAGGGGCGCTTTTCCCAAAGTCTGGCTGCGGCCATGCAATGTCTTGCCAAAGAAGAGGAGGCCCTGTCTCTTTGGGCTGACCGGGTGAAAACGGATTCTGCCGAAGAGCTTCGCATCCTGCCGGAGGCGGTGCTTAAGCGGGTGTTAGACCGTGCCTACGGTGAGCCGTTGGATCGGTTGCATTTTAAAGAAATCTACGATCTTTTGCAAAAAAATCCTCCCGCCGGGCAGGTGGAATTGACCAAAGGAACTTATTTCCGCCTGGAATACGGTAGAGGAGTTTTTGTGTCGGAAACCGAGGAGGTCGTCGTTCCTGCCAAGATCGGCGGAACCGTTTCCCACGGATCGACACAGTTTATCATTCGTTTGGAAGAAATTCACAGTCCGTTTACACATTTCAGTGCAGACTGTGATAAAATAGTTGGCAATCCGGTATTTCGCCATAAACGCCCCGGGGATCGGTTTACACCGATGGGCCGTGGCGGAACCTCCCGATTGCAAAAACGGTTGAAAAATGACCGGGTGCCCCGTTCCCGCCGGGATGAGTTATGGGTTCTTGCCGATGAGCAGGACCGCATCATCTGGGCCGAAGGATATGGGTTTGCTCAAGAATTTTGTGCTGACGGGTCTTGTGACCGCCGATGCACCGTTGAAATAGTGGAGGAGGAATAAAAATGACGGTTCAAGATAAGGATATTAAGGAAATATTATTTACAGAAGAGCAGCTTCATTCCAAAATACAGGAACTGGGGAAAGCAATCACCAAGGACTATGTCGGCAAAGATCTGCTGATGGTCTCTATCTTAAAGGGCAGCGTGATGGTGATGGCGGACCTGATGCGTGCGGTGGATCTGCCCTTGGAGATCGACTTTATGAACGTATCCAGCTACGGCTCCGGTACCGAAACCAAAGGCAGTGTTAAGATCTTAAAGGATCTGGATGTGGACATTAAAGGAAAGGATCTGCTGATCGTTGAGGATATTCTCGACAGCGGCGTGACCTTACATAATCTGATCAATCTCTTAAAGCAGAGAGAGCCTCGCTCGATTGAGATCTGTACCCTCTTCTCCAAGCCTGACCGCCGTCAGGTGGAGGTGGAGGCCAAGTATCTGGGCTTTGAGATCCCCGATGCCTTTATTGTAGGTTACGGACTGGATTATGCCGAAAAATACAGAAACCTTCCTTATGTGGGAATTTTGAAAGAAGAAGTATATAGTTAATTAGGAGGAATGGTAGTTTGAACAATAAAAACCGATCCCGTCTGCACGGGTTTATCTATGCCCTTTTGATGTTCGCTGTGGTGTTCGGGATCTTCTCCATGCTCAATCGCGGGCCTGAAATCAAGAACATTTCTTATGGTGAAATGGTGGGCTATTTCAATAATCAGCAGGTGGAGTCTTTCGAGTTGGAGGGTGCCACACTCACCTGTAAGCTGAAGGACGGCACCGAGGTAGTCCATGAGCTGCTGAGTCTCGGGATGTTTGAGGCCGAACTGATGCCGACGATCTTAGAGCAGCAGAAAGCGGGCATTATTACCGATTATGACTTTAAAGAAGGCTTTACTCTCCCCTGGTGGGTCAGCATGCTGCCTTCCTTCCTGCTGATCGTGGGTATGGTGGTTCTCTTTATTGTGATGAACCGTCAGATGAATAACGGAAAGGCTCCCGGCTTTGCAAGAGTACGGATCAAGACCGGGGAGGAGCAAAAGGAGAAAAAGACTTTTGCCGATGTGGCCGGTGCCGATGAAGAAAAGGAAGAGCTGGTGGAGATCGTGGATTTCTTAAAATCTCCCCGCAAGTATCTGGATCTGGGTGCCCGCATCCCCAAGGGTGTATTGCTGGTGGGCCCTCCGGGTACCGGTAAGACTCTCCTTGCCAAGGCCGTTGCCGGCGAGGCAGGGGTGCCCTTCTTCTCTATCTCCGGCTCCGATTTCGTGGAGCTGTATGTGGGTGTGGGTGCGTCCCGTGTCCGTGAACTGTTTGATGAAGCTAAAAAGAATAATCCCTGCATCATCTTTATCGATGAGATCGATGCTGTCGGCCGCAGAAGAGGTGCAGGCCTTGGCGGCGGCCATGATGAGCGGGAGCAGACCCTCAACCAGCTGTTGGTAGAGATGGACGGTTTCGGTGCCAATGCCGGTATCATCGTCATTGCCGCCACCAACCGTGCCGATATTCTCGATCCCGCCCTCCTGCGTCCGGGCCGTTTTGACCGGGAGGTTTATGTGGGTGTCCCCGACCAGAAGGGTAGAGAAGAGATCCTTCAGGTTCATGCAAAAGGCAAAAAGTTTGCCTCGGATGTGGATTTCAGCAGTATTGCGAAAGGCACCATCGGCTTTACCGGAGCCGACCTGGAAAATCTCTTAAATGAAGCCGCTCTTCTGACTGCCCGCCGGGCAAAGGCGGAGATCGGTCAGGAGGAGATCGAGGAGTCTATCATGAAGGTGGTGGCAGGCCCGGAGAAGAAGAGCCGTAAGGTGGTGGAAAAAGAGCGCCGCCTGACTGCCTTCCATGAGGCCGGCCATGCGGTGGTCGCAAAATTCTTAGAGACTGCCGACCCCGTTCAGGATATTTCCATCGTTCCCCGCGGCCGAGCAGGCGGCTATACCCTCTACCGCCCGCAGGAGGATCTCTCTTATTCCACCAAGAAGGTCATGTTTGAAGAGATCGTGGGACTTTTGGGCGGAAGAGTCAGCGAAAAGCTGTATTTGGATGACATCTCCACCGGTGCTTCTAATGATATTCAGCGCGCCAGCGCCATTGCCCGCCAGATGGTCACCAAATACGGTATGAGTGATAAGCTGGGGCCCATCCTTTACGGGAACGACAGTAACGAGGTCTTTATCGGCCGTGATTTCGCTACCCAGCGGGATTACTCTGAGCATGTGGCCTCTATGATTGATGAGGAGATCAAATCCATCATCGATGGAGCCTATCAAAAGGCCGAGGAGATCCTCTCCGGGCATGAAGCAGAGGTTCGTGCTACTGCCGAGGCACTTTTGGAGAAGGAGCACCTTTCCGGTACAGAGTTCGATAAGATCTTCGAGCCCGCTGCTCCCGAGGCACCTGCAGAAGAGTCCGCCACCGAAGAAACGATTGAAGAATAAAACAAAAAAAGGAGTTGCCATGCAACTCCTTTTTTATTTTGGTTAGAATAAGAATAAACAGTTGTTATGAGGTGAATTTATGACCGTCTTTGACGGCTTGACCCTCTTGGGGGGCTTAAGTTTATTTTTATTCGGTATGCATCTGATGGGTCGGGCGCTGGAGCATCGGACAGGCGGCCGTCTGGAGCGGGTGCTGCAAAGAATTACTTCCCGCAAATCGGCCGGTCTTTTTACCGGTATGGCGGTCACCGCTGCGGTGCAGAGCTCCTCCGCCACCACCGTAACGGTGGTGGGCTTTGTCAATTCCGGTTTGATGAGCTTAAGGCAGGCCATCCATGTTATCATGGGTGCCAATATCGGTACCACGGTCACTGCCTGGCTGCTGAGCCTCGCCGGGATCGAAAGCGATCATTTCTGGGTGCGATTTTTAAAGCCTACCTCTTTTGCTCCCCTTTTAGCCTTTGCAGGCCTTCTCTTGACTTTGATCGGAAAAAGTGAAAAAAGAAAGGGAATCGGGCAGATCTTCTTAGGATTTGCCATTTTAATGTTCGGAATGGATCAGATGAGTGATGCGGTGGCCGGCCTTGGGGAAGTGCCTGCCTTTCGGGAACTCTTTTTGCTGTTTCGCAATCCCTTGTTGGGGGTATTGGCCGGAGCACTGCTGACCGCAATCATTCAATCCAGCTCTGCTTCGGTTGGAATTTTACAAGCGCTTGCTTTGGGCGGGCGGATCACCTACGGTGCGGTCATCCCTATTGTGATGGGACAGAATATCGGCACCTGCGTTACCGCGTTGATCTCTTCGGTGGGAGTAAGCAAAAACGGCAAACGCGCTGCTTTTGCCCATCTGATCTTTAATATCGCAGGCACCGTGGTCTGGCTCGCGGTCTTTTGGTTGATCAAGCTTTTTGCAGCTCCCGCTTTTTTGGATCTGGCTGCTGTTCCGGCAGGCATCGCAGCCGCCCATACTGCCTTTAATGTGCTTTCCACGCTTTTATTATTGCCCTTTTCCGCTTTGCTGGAAAAGGCCGTTTGCCGGATCATCCAATAAAGCGGAGCCTATGCTCCGCTTTATTTAATAAGAAGACAGTTGTTCTTTTAAAAAATTTTTGTAGGCGTCTTTCAGGGCCTCCGGTGCGATCAGTCTGATCTCCGCTCCCAACGAAAAAAGCCAGCCGTAGAAGGGAAGGCTTGGAATAACCTCGACACAGATTTCTAAGATGCCGTCCCGTATAGGTGTAGGATGCAGATCCTTTCCGAACCGATCGACCATTACATCCAAAAGACGCTCCGGAAACTGTAGCGTTACCCATTCATTTTTTCCTCCGAACATACCAAAAAGGCGGGAGGTATAGTCCTCTAAGCGAATCTCTTTAAAAGCATCTTCCCCCTGTCGCTTTTCCTCGGTGAGAGTAATAAGACCCATCCGATCCGCCCGATAATGACGGATGGACCGGGTGATATGGTCATAAGCAACAAGATAGTACAACTCATCCTGCCAGATGAGCTGCCAGGGAGAAACGGTATAAAGCCGCCCCTCATGGCGGGGCTTTTTCTGTAATTTTCCATTTTTCAGCTGCCAATCATAGTAACAAAACTGAATGGCTACATTGCGATGAATGGCCTGATTCAGGTCATCCAAAACATAATAGATGGTCTCATTCATGCTTTTGATTCGGCTGGTAACATATAATTGCCGCCGCAGTTCTGTTCCTTGATGGCGGCTGGTGAGGGTGGTCAGTTTGCGCAAGAGTTCCTCGGACTTTTTCACCGTAATAAACCGTGAGGAGGCCACCGCATCGGCTAAAAGGCGCACCTCTGCTTCTTCAAAATCCCGGGAAGCGGCGTAATATACCGTCTTGTTGCCCTTACGCTCCTTGAGGACGTCCATTCCGCAAAGATTGAGGGTCTCGATGTTTTCATAAAGGCTTTTTCGTTCTGCCGGAATGCCGAAACCCTCCAGGCGCTCCACCAATTCCTCCATTGTCAGACCGTGGTTCTCATCTGTTTCCCGAAGAAAGATCTGCTGCAAACGCAGCAGCTTTTGCTGCTGATTGGATGATCTTGCCATTTTGTCACCTCTTATTTTTGATCAATCGGAAGGGTAAGGGAGGATTGATCAAGGATTACCGTGTTATCGGCGATCTTGATGGTTGTTTGTGCGGAGAATAAGCCTTTGTTATTCGTGTGCCGTACATAATGGGGATCGGCAGAGGAGGAAATATCAATGCGGAGCTTTTCGCCCTTTTGGATCAAAAAGGCATGTTCATCGAAGGAGAATTCCATCTCGATCTCCTCGCCGGGACGATAATCGGCATTGAAATTGGAGATCTGATTAATGTCGTCTCTGAGTCCATAGTCCCCTTCGGGCTTGGCAAGGCTGATCCGCATATAGAAGCAGGTATCCTCGCAGGTGGAGCGCACCTTGAGTGTTGCTCGCATCTTGCCCTTAATAAAGGTGTCCTTTTTGAATTCGGGGGTATAAATGCTGATGATGTCATGGCGGGAGTTGGGGGGATCCTGCCATTCATTTCCTTCGAAATTGGCGGAAAGACCGCCCTTGAAGGAGGCGGGATCATAGGGGTTATAGCGATAGGTCTCCTCGCCGCTTCCCAATGGAAGGGTGAGGAACTGCTGCACCTCTTTGAAATCATCGCAACGCCATTGATTTTCAAAAAGGGCATAATAGGTAACCTTGCCCGCTGCAAAGGGCGGTTTCTCCAAGCCGCGAACAGCATTGATCCAGCGGACCGCGTATTGGGGAGCGTATTCTTTCAAAACACCGTTTTCAAAGCGGACGGGCTCGTGTTTCCCCGATCCGCCATGGTCAAAGGGATGCACCGCCAAGGCGCATTTTGCTTTGGTTTTCTCGTCCAGCGTGTTCCACATATCAAAAACGCCGCCTGTATAAATATCATAAAAGCCCGTTACCAAGAGAATGGGAATATCGGCGTGCTTAATGGCATCATGGGCCTCACCGCCGCCGAACCGGGTAGTCCAGAATGGATCCTCTCGCTTGGGATGCTTGAGGATCTCATTGAAATCCTCCGCCTCCTCATTGAAGACTGTTTTGGTAAAATCGGAGAGGGGAAGCATGTGATAGGTATTGGGGGTGAAATGCTTTTGACGCTTGGGGATGCTGTTTCTTTTATACATGGAAACATACCAGGCACCATGAAGCCCCGATTTATAAAATCCGTTGCGGTAGTTGCAATTATAGCGTTCGCAATCCTGCACCTCCAGCACCGCGCCCTTAATATCGGGCGCAAAGGGGGAGGTTACAAAATGCACCGAGGAGGTATAGCTGGCGCCGCATAAATAGAGCTCTCCGTTATAGAAGGGCCGGGTACGGATCCAATCCTGCAAAAAGAGGCCATCTTCCCGTTCGTGGATATAGGGGATGCAATGACCGCTGCTTTTGCCTCTGCCGCGGCAATGCTGATAAACGACCGCATAGCCCTGCTCCAGCCAAGGAGCAAAGCCTTCCGCTTCGCTGCGGCAGACCTCCTCTTCAGTCTGCTGCACTGCCGCATCCGCATAAGGGTTGCGATAGATCACGGTAGGAAAGACGCCTTCCTCTTGCGGTAAGCAGACCACCGTAAAAAGATCTGCATCATTGTATTTTAGATATTCATAATATACCTTTGGTTGAGCCATGAATATTGCACCTCTCTTCTTTTTACTCATTATATCAAATGAAATTATTGACCGCAAGGGAAAACTTTGCTATAATAAAAGCATGAAATAATCGGGAGGTTCTTATGAAAGATAAGATCAAAGCCTTGTTTTTGAATAAAGCGACGTTATTGTCGGCGCTTCTCTCCGGCTTCGGCGCCGCAGGGTTGTTTTGCATTATTACTTGGTATCAGTTGGTTGCCAACGGCGAGACTGCTCTCAGCCCCATCGACTATCGGGCGAGCGTGATTGTGGGTTGGTTGTGTTTGTTTGCCTGCGTGATGCTGTTTTTATTTTATATCATTGATCAGCATAGGCGCTTTTCCATCAAAAAGTTCTTATTGGATTTTGCCGTTCTCCTGGTGGTCTTTTATCCCTTCTATCTTCTTTGGGACATCTTATATCGTTTGCTTTCTCACATTATTTAAAAAAACGCGTGCATCAGCACGCGTTTTTTTATGATTCATTGACCATCTTTCCGCTGATCTGCTCCGGCACCAAGGCGAAGCATAAGGTATTGGCGGCAAATCGGCGGATCTCCTCCTCGATATAAGCGGAATCGGAGGTGTATTTATAACTTAAGGATCGGCAGATCTTTTCGATCTTCTCGGGGTCTTCAATGAGTTCGACCCTGCCGAAAACAATAACGCTTTTGATATTCAGCGCCCATTCGCCCTCGCGGCGAAAGCCTTGATCAAAAACGCAGAAGGAGGCCTTCTCATGGCGGCGGATGGCATCGATCTTATGCCCCTTCTTGCCGCTGTGAAAATAAAGCTTTCCGTCTGCCTCGCAGTACCAATGATCCATGGGCACCGCGTAAGGATAGTCTTCATCCCCCAAAACCGCCAAAACGCCCCGTGGCTCCTGCTTTAAGATGTTCAGGCACTCTTCTTGAGAGAGCGTCTGCTTTTTTCTTGCCATTTCACGAAACATTTTTCTGCCTCCTTTTCCCGATGCCACTATTATAGTATAACTTCGCAGGCTTCGCAACATGGAATCACAATAATTTCATAAGAAATCGCATTGACAGACGGTCATCTTTTTCTTAAAATGAAGGAAAGAACAAACGGGGAGGTTTTTCCAATGAAGATGACCGTGATCAGCGCCAATGAGTGGGTCTATCCCGATGTGTTTGAGTATGCCTCGGCATCGGAGTTTATTGATGTCCATGCCCCGCGGAGCGGATATGCTTCGGCGCAGATCCAGGTGTGCGATACCAAGGCGGGCGATCAGATCGAGGTCTGCTATGACGGTGCGTTGGAGCCGGAATGCTATCGGATGCTGGATGTTTGCGTAGAGCGTAATTCCAATAATGAGATCTGGAAAGTGCTGGAGCCGGATCAGCCCAAGCCGGATTATTCCACCCGCAAGGCGCCCTTTCCGATCTTTGACATCCTACAGCCCATAAATCAGGGCGGTAATGTAGTGGAAAAAGAAACCACCGCTTTTTATGTTTGCTGGAAAATTCCCGCTGATTTTGAACCCGGCGTATATACCGGTGCCCTTACCTTAAAGATCGGCGGGGAAGAGGCGGTCATCCCGGTTGAGATCACTGTCCATAAGGCGGTGGTACCGAAGAAAAAGCATATCGCAGTCACCAATTGGTATCATCCTGAAAATGTGGGTAAATACCAGGGGATCGAGATGTATACGGAGGAATGGTTCGGGGAACTGAAAAAATATTATGCCTTGATGGCGCGTACCCGCCAGACCCATATCATCCTGCGGATGGATGCTATCGGTATCAAAGAAGAAGCGGGGAAGTATACCTTTGATTTCAGTATCATGGAAAAAATGATCCGCTTTGCGCTGGAGTATGGCTTTGAAAAACTGGAGCTGGGGCACCTGACGATTAAAAATTATGTAAATCTAGATAAATATTGGCTGTTCTACCGCCCCGAGGGTCGTAAGATCTATGCCAACAGCCCTGAGGGCTATAACTTCCTGGCACAGTTTTTGCCCCAGTGGGTCGATTTCCTCCAAAAAAACGGTTGGTATGAATGCTCCGTGCAGCATGTGGGCGATGAGCCTTCCGATGGACAGACGGAGGATTATCGCATCATCTGCGGCATCGTCCGCAAGTTTATGCCGGGGATGAAATTGATGGATGCGGTCTGCCATACCGAGCTTGCCGGCAGCGTGGACTGCTGGGTGATCCCTACCCGGGATTATCAGCGCAAGCGCCAGGAGTTTGAAGCTTTTCGTAAGCTGGGTGATGAGCTTTGGCATTATACCTGCTGCCATCCCGGCGGCAAGTGGCTCAACCGTTTTTTGGATTTCGAGTTGCTCCGCCCCCGCCTTTTGCATTATGGCAACTATCGCTATGACCTGAAGGGCTTTTTGCACTGGGGCTTTAACTTCTTCCAGGGAGATATGGATCATCTGCGAGCGCATACCTGCAGTATCTCCGACGATGGCGTCCGTCTCTGGCCCACAGGGGATAGCCATATCAGCTATCCCGGCAATGGAAACGGGCCATGGATGAGCATCCGCGCCGAACAGATGCGTGCCGGCCTGGAGGATTGTGAGCTGCTCCTCGCCATTGCTGAAAAAGATCCCGCGAAAGCCGACGAACTCTGCACCAATGTTATGTGCGCCTTCGACGACTATACCACTGATGTTTTGAAATTCGAAGAAAACTACCGCTGCATTCTGAATACCGCGGATCAATTATTCTAATAAAAAGGCACCTGCGATGCAGGTGCCTTTTTTGTCATTCCGCCGCAGAGAGCATATTTTCGATAAAGATACCGTAGCCGCTGGTAGGGTCGGAAATGAGAACGTGGGTCACAGCACCTATGAGCTTTCCGTTTTGAATAATGGGCGATCCAGACATCCCTTGCACAATTCCGCCGGTAAGCGCCAGTAGCTCCGGGTCGGTGACGGTGATGCAAAGATTACGGTACTCCTCTAAATTATTATTAATACGGGTGATTTCAATGGTGTAGCTTTTCGCGGTGTTGCCGGCGAGGGTGCAGAGAATTTGGGCTTCGCCCTCTTCGATCTCGTCCTTGAGGGCGATGGGGTAGGAAACTCCACTGAAGGAATCGGTGCAGGTGCCGAAGATGCCGGCATCGTTGTTTTGGTTTACCGTACCGATGATCCGGTCTTCTAAATATCCCAGAAGCTCACCGGGGGCACCGGCTTCGCCTGCTTTGATTCCGGTGATGTTAGCGGTGACTAGGGTGCCGCTGTCTACCGGCATAGTCAGACCGGTGTCCACATCGGAGATCGAGTGGCCTAATCCCGCTACGGTGCCCGTTTCAGGATCATAATAAGTCAAAGTCCCCAGACCTGCGGTGCTGTCCCGCACCCATAGGCCGATGGCGTAGCCATCCTCGGTCTCAGTGGGGGTGACCCAGACGGTCTGGGTACGCTGATTGCGCAAAATACGCACCTTTTGCTTTTGTCCTTCACTCAGCTGTACCTGCTCCCGCAGTTCCTCGTTGGAACGTACTTCCGTATTATTATAGGAAAGAATGATGTCGCCCACCTGGATGCCCGCCTCGATTCCTGCGCTGCCCTCCTCTGCATCTACCACAATAACGCCTTTGGTATAAAGCTTCACCCCGAAGGGTGTGCCTAAAACCGTCAGCTGTTTTTGGGAAATTTTACGTATGGTGGCATCCTTGAACGGTAAGAAACCGAATAATTTGATCTTAGCGGTATAGCTGTCGCTTTCTGTTTGGTTGACCGCTTCGGTGTCTGCCTCCAACGTATAATAAAAATCGGCGGTCGGCTCTTCGCCTGGATAGCAATGATAAACGGTCGGAATTCGGTTAAGATAAATACCAAAGCCGCTTACGAAAAAAGCAAAAGCGGAAAAATACGCAAAAAAACGAAAAAACTTTTTCATTTAAAAACAACCTTTCCCGATTATTTTTTGATGAAAAAGCCTTAATATCCTTGACAAAAAAATGAAAAAAGCCTTTGCTCGGAAGGCAAAGGCTTTTTTCAGTAAGTCATATTCAGGCAAGGGTTATCGGGGTCGTAGCGATGGAGAGAAAAGTGGGTCTTTAGGATCTGGTCGGCGGTCTCCTCATCGGGAATCGCGGTTCCGTCGGTGGGATAGACCCGCACTGTCACCTCGCCCTGCTCTTCGAAAGAATAACGATAGCCGTTTTCTTCTTTGCGGAAGGTTATATTTGCGGAGATATTTTCCAATATTTTTGAAAGAGCATCGGCTGTTTTGGGCAGTGTTAGTTCGGTACGAATCTCCAGATAATACTGAACACCCTCTGATGTGATCAAATAGGAATAGCTATAATTTCCGGAGGCAATATCCAGATAAAGGCAACGGAAACGAGCCTCCTCATAGGTGAGAGAGGGAATGATCAGCAGTTCTTTACTGTAAAGATAATTGGTGCCGAAGCCCGGTGCTGACATTGCCTCCAACTCCTCGACAAAGTCCGCAAGGGAAAGATAGGTCTTAGTCTCCCCATTATTGACTATCACCGGCGCATTGTTATCGCTTTTGTTTTCTTCGTTATCGGATTTTAATTCGGAATCTTCCGCTTGGTCGCTGTCTTCATCACTACCGGAGGCAGTCTTGTTTTCATCCTGGTGCAAAGAGGCGGCAGAGTCCTCAACCGTATTTTCAGCGGGATCATCACTACAGAAAGCTTCATTTTCACTAAACAGAGAATCGTTTGTTGTCCATTCACCTTCGATCTCGTCGTATTTTTGCCCCCGATCCATCCAGAAGCTTGCGCTGACCACGCAGATCAGGATCGCTGCTGCGGTGCCTGCC
The DNA here is from genome assembly GCA_017482195.1 of Clostridia bacterium. Classification (GTDB taxonomy): domain Bacteria; phylum Bacillota; class Clostridia; order Oscillospirales; family QAKW01; genus QAKW01. The sequence goes on along the minus strand of JAFUNM010000033.1, from coordinate 10,058 downwards.
AGGCTTACCGTATAGGCGAGTTTCCATTTCCTTACCGGCTGTTCCGGCTGAATGTGATGATCCTGGGCCTCCTGCAGAAGGGCAAGGGTCTCCTGCTGTAATTCTTCGGAAGGAAGGGCTTGGTCAAATGCTTTTCGGTATTGCTCTTCAAACATTAAAATTCCTCTCCTTCCAATAATTTTTTTAGTTTTTTAGAAGCACGCCGCAGATGGGAACGCACGGTGGAGTGATTGATCTCCAGCAGTTCTGCGATCTCTTTGGTCTTGTAGCCCTCGTAATAATGAAGGTGAATAATGGCACGTTGAGGTTCCTTTAATTGCGTCAATGCCATATGTAAAGCAGCATACTCTTCATTGGGAGACGCTGCCGGAAGCATTTGTTGCTCCAGAGGCAGATCCCGGCGGCAGGCCTTTTTCAGGTGATCTTTGCAGCAGTTGATAGTCACTCGGATGAACCAGGCCTTCTGATGCTCACGGTTTTGAAAAACGGGCTTTGCCCGCAGGTATTTTAAAAAGACCTCCTGATAAACATCCTCCGCATCAAAGGAGCTATGCAGCTGCGCCATTGCCAGCCGATAGACGGTAGGTCCGTATTGGGTAAGAAGCTGACGCATTTGTTCGTCGGTATAAGTAATTGCCACAGCTACGCTCCTTCCTATCGTTAATACGATGATGATTTCAAAAATGTTGCAAAAAGCGGGCAGAATTGCCCGCTTTTTTTAATAAGCTTTACCCCAGTAAACCAATTTCTTGGCAGGTTTTCCGCAGCAAACGCAGGTTTCAGCCACCTGCTCCTGATCCTCAAAGGGCATGCAGCGGGAGGTGACTTCTGCCTCTTCTTTCAACTGTACCTCGCAGGCTTCGTCGCCGCACCACATGGCGCGGATAAAGCCGGGTTTGTTGGCCGCGATATCCTTCATTTCCTCCAGATCGACGGCGGTGTAGGTCATGGCCCGGCGGCGCTCCAAGGCACGGTTGTAGAGATTTTCGTGGATCTCCTTCAAAAGGGCGGGGATCACCTTATCCAGTTCGGTGAGCTCCACCGTGATCTTTTCGCCGGTATCGCGGCGGGAGAGGATACAAACGCCGTTTTCTATATCCCGGGGGCCCAGCTCCAGCCGGATGGGGACACCCTTCATCTCATACTCGGCAAACTTCCAGCCGGGGCTGTTGTCGGAAGCATTCATCTTGACGCGGCAGCAGCCTTTGAGCTGCTCCAGCACTTCCTGCGCCTTATCCAGAACGCCGGGCTTGTGCTGTGCCACCGGCACGATCATCACCTGGGTGGGAGCGATATAGGGGGGGATCACCAGACCGTTATCGTCGCCGTGGGTCATGATCACTGCGCCGATCAGGCGGGTAGTGACACCCCAAGAGGTTTGGAAGGGATAGACCAATTGATTGTTTTTGTCAGTAAAGGTGACATCAAAGGCTTTGGAAAAACCATCACCGAAGAAGTGAGAGGTGCCGCTCTGCAGCGCTTTGCCGTCATGCATCAGCGCCTCAATGGTATAGGTGGCCTCAGCACCTGCAAACTTTTCTTTGTCACTCTTTTTTCCCTGTACGACAGGAATTGCTAAAAATTCTTTACAGAATTTGGCATAGACATTCAGCATTTGAATAGTTTCCTGTTCGGCCTCTTCATAGGTGGCGTGCAGGGTGTGTCCTTCCTGCCATAAGAATTCGCGGGAGCGCAGAAAAGGACGGGTGGTCTTTTCCCAACGCACCACCGATACCCATTGGTTGTACAACAGGGGCAGATCTCTCCAGGAATGGACCACATCCTTGAAGTGATCGCAGAAAAGAGTCTCGGAGGTGGGACGGATGCAATACCGTTCCTCCAGCTTTTCGCTGCCGCCGAAAGTGACCCAGGCAGCTTCGGGTGCAAAGCCCTCCACATGGTCTTTTTCAATATTCAAAAGGCTTTCGGGGATCAGCATAGGCATGCATATATTCTCATGACCCAAGTCCTTAAACATCTTGTCCAGAGCACCCTGCATCAACTCCCACATGGCATAGCCGTAGGGACGGATGATCATAAAGCCTTTTACATTGGAATAGGCGGCAAGGTCCGCCTTCTTCACAATGTCCGTATACCATTGGGCGAAATCCTCGTCCATGGAAGTGATCGCTGTTACTTTTTTCTTGTTATCCAACGCTTTTTCCTCCGCGTATAATAATCTAATTAATTATTATACATTTCTTTTAAGAGTTCGTCAACCTTGAATTTTCTAATTAAAATTTAATATTTTGTTTGTTGAAAATGTCATATTTTGTAAATATAATATTATGATACTATGATACAGAGGTGAAAAAATTGTTGACCTTAGGAATCGATATCGGCTCCACCACCGCAAAAGTAGTTTTGCGGGAGGGGGAACAGGTTCTTTTTGACTGTTATGAACGTCATTTTTCTCAGGTACGGGAAAAGACGGTGGAATTATTGGAACGCTTGCGCCCCTTTGTGGAAAAAAAGCCCATCGCCTTTGCTATTTCCGGCTCGGCGGGACTGGGACTTTCAGAGGCGATCGGTGCTCCTTTTGTACAGGAGGTCTTTGCCACCGGAGAGGTGGTCAAAGAGCTGGTGCCCGATACCTCCTGTGTCATCGAGTTGGGTGGAGAGGATGCCAAGATCATTTTCTTTGACGGCGGAATGGACGAGCGAATGAACGGCAGCTGCGCCGGCGGAACCGGGGCCTTTATCGACCAGATGGCGACTCTTTTAAATGTAACGGTAGATGAATTGGATCGTTTGAGCGAAGGTTGTACCCGGTTGTATCCGATCGCCTCCCGCTGCGGTGTTTTCGCTAAGACCGATATTCAGCCCTTGCTGAATCAGGGAGCCCGTAAGGAGGATGTGGCTGCCAGTATTTTTCAGGCGGTGGTCAATCAGACCATTGCCGGTCTTGCTCAGGGCAAGCGGATCCGCGGAAAGGTATTGTTTTTAGGCGGCCCGCTTTATTATTGTAAGGGTCTGCGCCGCCGCTTTCAGGAGACGTTGGAACTGAGCGATGAAAACGCTGTTTTTCCCGAATTCGGCCGTTTTGCAGTCGCCTACGGTGCCTCTATGTACGCAGAGCATCAGAAGGTTCAGTTTACCTTAGATGTGCTGTTGGAAAAGATCAAAGCGACCCGGGGACAGGTCGTTTTGCAGGATCGTCTGAAACCCCTCTTTGAGAGTAAGGAAGAATATGAAGCCTTTGTTGCCCGTCATCAAAAGGCAGATGTTTCCTACTGTAAGATGGAGGACTATCGCGGCAAGGCCTATCTCGGTATCGACTGCGGTTCCACTACCACCAAATTGGCATTGCTTTCGGAGCAAAACGAGTTGCTTTATACATATTATGCCTCCAATCAGGGGAACCCGGTGGAGATCGTGCGAGACCAGCTGCTTACGATTCGCCGTTTGTTGGGAGATCGAATTACCATTGCCGGCAGTGCGGTGACCGGTTATGGGGAGGAACTGATCAAAAATGCCTTCTCCGTGGATTACGGGCTGGTAGAGACCATTGCCCACTATACCGCCGCGAAATACTTCCAGCCGGAAGTGGATTTCATTCTGGATATCGGCGGACAAGATATCAAATGCTTTAAGATCCGGGGCGGTGCAATCGACAGCATTATGCTCAACGAAGCCTGCTCCTCCGGCTGCGGCTCCTTTCTGGAGACCTTCGCCAAGGCTATGGGTTTTTCTATCGAAGAATTTGCAAAGCGGGGACTTAAGGCTCAAGCTCCGGTCAACCTTGGAAGCCGCTGCACCGTTTTTATGAACTCCTCTGTTAAGCAGTCTCAAAAGGATGGTGCTACCGTAGAGGATATCTCTGCCGGCCTTTCCATCAGCGTGGTAAAAAATGCCGTTTATAAGGTCATTCGTGCCGGCAGCGCCGATGAGTTGGGTACTCATATCGTGGTGCAGGGCGGCACCTTTTATAACGATGCGGTGCTCCGTGCTTTTGAGCGGGAACTGGGCCGCCCGGTAGTACGTCCCGCTATTGCGGGGCTGATGGGTGCCTACGGTGCGGCACTCTATGCTAAGCGCTGTAAGAGCTCTCGGTTATTGGATCTTAAGCAGCTGGAGCAGTTTTCCCATACTGCCCGTTCGGCAATATGTAAAGGCTGCACCAATCGTTGCCACCTGACGGTCAATACCTTTCAGGATGGCCGCCGTTTTGTTTCCGGCAATCAATGTGAAAAGGGGCTGGGGCTGGGCGAAGCACCGGATCTGGGCCGTCCCAATCTCTATGCCTTTAAACGGGAATATTTGACGCACTTGCCTAACGGCAGCGGCGAGCGGGGTATTATCGGCTTACCCTTGGCGTTGGGAATGTATGAACTGCTTCCTCTCTGGCAGACTGTTTTTGCTCGATTGGGCTTTAAAGTCAGCCTGTCGGGGCTTTCGACCCGCCGCATTTATGAAAAGGGTCAATTCTCCATCCCCTCCGATACGGCCTGTTATCCGGCAAAGATCATGCACGGCCATATGGAGACGTTGCTGGAGCAGGAGGTGGATGCAATCTTTTATCCATGTCTCACCTATAACATAGATGAGCATGCTTCCGATAATCATTATAACTGCCCGGTGGTGGCTTATTATTCCGAACTTCTGAAGGGTAATATGGAGGATCTGGTCCATATTCGCTTTCTTCATCCTTATATGGATATCAATGATCCCCGCAATATGACCGAGGTACTGCTCAAGGAACTGAACACTCATTTTGGCGGCTTTGCCAAAAAGGATGTGGCCGCCGCAGTTAAGGCAGGGAAGGCTGCCTATGAGCAGTATATGGACATCGTGCGCACCGAAGGAGAACGGGTGCTGAACTATGCCCGCGCCGAAGGAAAGCGGATCATGATCCTGGCAGGAAGACCGTATCATATCGATCCGGAGATCGGACATGGTATTGATAAGCTGGCTGCCTCCCTGGGCTTTGCGGTGGTCAGCGAGGATAGTGTCTGCCACCTGGCGGAACCTCAGCGGGTGAAGGTGCTTAATCAATGGACCTACCATGCCCGCCTTTATCGCGCCGCCCGCTATGCGGCGGAGCATGCCGATACTCAACTGGTGCAGTTGGTCTCTTTCGGCTGCGGTGTAGATGCCATCACCACCGATGAAGTTCGCTCCATTTTGGAGGCGGCCGGGAAGTACTATACCCAAATCAAGATCGATGAGATCACCAATCTGGGCGCAGTCCGCATTCGTTTGCGCAGTCTGCTGGGCGCATTGGAAGAAAAGGAGGAGCAATAATGGAACGTTATTATATTCCTTTTACGAAGGAAATGAAGAAGGATTATACCATCCTGATCCCCACCATGCTGCCCATGCACTTTAAGATGATCATGGGTGTTCTTCGTACCTATGGCTACAAAATGGAGCTTTTGGAAAAGAGCGGTCCTGAGATTACGGAAGTCGGTCTGAAATATGTTCATAATGACACCTGCTATCCGGCGATCCTGGTGATCGGTCAGTTTATTGAAGCGCTGCAGAGCGGCGCTTATGATCCCCATAAGACCGCTCTGATGCTTTTTCAAACCGGTGGCGGTTGCCGTGCCTCCAACTATATATCCCTTTTGCGTAAGGCACTGAAAAAAGCGGGCTATGATTATGTGCCTGTCATTTCCTTCAGCTTTATGGGACTGGAAGATCATCCCGGCTTTAAACTGAGCTTTTCCAAGATCCGCGGGATGCTCTACGGTGTGCTCTACGGTGACCTGCTGATGAGCCTGATCAATCAGACCCGTCCTTATGAAACGGATCAAGGTGCCGCTGAGCGCCTGGCCGATCACTGGTGCGAGATCCTTTCCAAAGAGTTGGGAGCCGGACGCGTCGTTTCCTACCGGAGAGTTAAGAAAAACTATCGGGAAATGCTCAGGGACTTTGCCGCTATTGAAAAGAGTCCCCGCAGAGCGGTCAAGGTGGGTGTGGTCGGAGAGATTTTTGTGAAATATTCTCCTTTGGGTAATAACGATCTGGAACGTTTTTTAGTCAGCGAAGGTGCCGAAACGGTAGTGCCCGGGCTAATGGATTTCCTGCTGTATTGTGTATATAACGGCATCGTGGACTATCAGCTTTATAAAAAGAATGATATTAAATATTGGGGTACTAAGCTCGCTTACCGTTACCTTTGCGGTAAAAAGCATCATCTTATTGCCGTTATGAAAGAAAACGGACATTTTACCCCCCCTACTCCCTTTGAGGACACGGTAAAGATGGCAGAGGGCTATATCAGCCACGGTACTAAAATGGGAGAGGGATGGCTTCTTACCGCTGAAATGTTGGAACTGGTCCATGGCGGGGTCAAAAACATCGTTTGCACTCAGCCCTTCGGCTGCCTGCCTAATCATATCTGCGGCAAAGGAATGATGAAACCCATTAAAGAAAAAAATCCCGATGTCAATATCGTGGCCATCGACTATGATGCCGGTGCTACGAAAGTTAATCAGGAAAACAGATTAAAATTAATGCTGGCAAATGCAAAAACAGAAAAATTTGTAAGATTTTAAAATGTTTCTAAAAAATGTTTACAGATGGAAAAGTTTATGATATAATGCTTTTATAAACGGCAGAAATGCCGAAAATACATAAAAAGGAGAATCAACGATGAAAATGATGGACAGAAAAGTATGGTCCTTTGTGATCATGGTGATGATGCTGATTTCCATGCTGGGCACCGTTGCCTTTGCGGAGACTGCTGCAACCGCTCTGACACTGGGTACTTCCGTTGAGGTGGAGATCGCCGAGGAAGATGGGATTGCGGTACTGACGTTTACGCCCGAAAAGAGCGGAAAATACATCATCTATTCGGATGATGACAGCGCCGATCCTTATGTTTTCTTATACGACAGTGCGCATGAGGAGATCGCTTACAGCGACGATGAAGGCGACGACCTGAATTTTCAGTTGAATATTGACCTGACTGCAGGCGAGAGCTATACGCTGGAATGCTCTGCCTATAGCGCGGGCACCTATAATGTTGCTGTGGTGGAATCTCCGGTCAAGAGCTTTGCAGTAAACGAGCTTACACTTTATGAAGGCGTTGACAGTACTCTTACTTCCGATGACGATGCTGATACGGGGCTTACGCCTGAGTATAATTACTACTCGCTTTACGGAAGGTCCTTTTCCGTTACCTTTAACGACGGAACGGTGAAGAACAGCACGAACGGCGAAGTAAAATACGGCGATCTGGTGTTTTCTATTGATGAAGTTATTGCGGATCAGTCCTATACCAATCAATGGACAGTAGGCAATACCTATACCGCCACCGCCATGATGATGGATATGGCTGATGAATTCCCTGTCAAGATCGAGGCATCTCCGGTAAAAGAGGCGAAGGCTGAAAAACTATATCTGGTGGAAGGGACTCGTCGTCACACGACCAGCGAATGGAATGAAACTCTGCAGGAACATGTGTACTTTGACAAATATGATATTCCTGCCCCGGAGGTCACTGTTACTCTGAAAGACGGTACGGAACTGTATGGAAAGTACAGTGTGGAATTTAACAAAAACGCGTATAGCATCAATGTAACCACTGATCAATCCTATTCCAATCAATGGACGGTGGGCAATACTTATACCGCCAAGGTTAATGTAATGGGCGTTGAAACCACCATGGAGGTGGAGATCATCGAATCTCCCTTTGCTTCGGTGGCGGCAGAAGATGTATCGATCATCGAAGGAACCTCTTACTGGGAAAATTCCGAACTGAATCCCGAAACCGGAGAGTGGGATCTGGTCTATGATTATTATGTAGTTACTCCGAGCTATACCGTTACCCTGAAAGACGGAACTGTGTTAGAAAGCAACATGCATGGAGAAGTCAGATATAAAGGTACTGTATACTACATGGACACCTTCAACGATCAATCTTATGCGAAACAATGGACGGTGGGCGGCACCTATGATGCAAAAGGAGACTTCTGCGGGATCTCTGTTGAGTTTAAGGTGTCGATCGTGCCCTTCCCCTTTACTGATGTAGTAGAAACCGATTATTTTTATGATTCGGTTCTGTTTGCTCTGGAACATGGTATTACTACCGGTACCACCGCGACTACTTTCAGTCCGGTAGAGGCCTGTGAGCGCGGACAGATCGTTACCTTCCTGTGGCGTGCTTTCGGTTGTCCTGAACCCGAGACCACCGAGATGCCCTTCACCGATGTGGCGGAAGATGCTTACTATCGTGACGCTGTTCTCTGGGCAGTAGAAAATGAGATCACCACCGGTACTTCCGCAACTACCTTCGGGCCCACAGAGATCTGCGAGCGCGGTCAGATCGTTACCTTCTTGTGGCGGGCTGACGGTTGTCCTGAACCCGAGACCACTGAGATGCCCTTTACCGATGTGGCAGAAGACGCATATTATTATGATGCTGTTCTCTGGGCGGTAGAAAATGAGATCACTACCGGTACTACTGCTACCACCTTTGGTCCTATCGAAAAATGCGAGCGCGGTCAGATTGTTACTTTCTTGTATCGCGCCTGGTAAGAGAATAAAAAAGACGCCTTCGGGCGTCTTTTTTATTGCAATTGCAGGATTTCTATTATATAATAATTCTATCTATATCCTTTTTTAAGTGAGGCAGTGAAAAATGCGTGTAGTAGTAAAGGTGGGCACTTCAACCCTGACCCATCAAACCGGCCATTTGAATATTCGTCATATCGAGACCCTTTGTAAGGTGCTCTCCGACCTAAAAAACGCGGGTCATGAGCTGATTTTGGTTTCCTCCGGTGCTATTGGTATGGGCGTGGGCAAGCTTTCTTTGAAAGAGCGCCCTTCAGATATGCCTACCAAGCAGGCGGCGGCAGCTGTGGGCCAATGCGAGCTGATGTATACCTATGACCGCCTGTTCTCCGAATATAATCATACCGTCGCGCAGATTTTGATCACAGGGGAGGATATGAATCATGCGGAGCGATATGCTAATTTCCGCAATACCCTCCATCGTCTGTTGGAATTGGGGGTATTGCCCATCATCAATGAGAATGATACCGTCTCTACCGCAGAGATCGCGGTGGGGGATAATGATACTTTAGGTGCTATTGTGGCTGAGGGTGCAGGGGCAGAATTGCTGATCCTCTTAACGGATATCGACGGTCTGTATACCGCTGACCCCCGCAGGGATCCCAACGCAAAACAAATCCCTCTGGTAGAGAAGATCACCGATGAGATTTTTGCTTTGGCCGGCGGAAAAGGCTCGGCCTTGGGTACCGGTGGCATGGCCACCAAGCTGCATGCAGCAGAACTTTGTATGAAGCAGGGCATTTCCACCGTTATCGCCGATGGCGGAGATCCTGCGATCCTCTATGATATTTTTGAGGGCAAGCAGGTAGGTACCTTGTTTAAGGGAGCAAAAGAATGACCACCCAAGAGATCTTAAAAAACGCCGTCGCTGCCCGCAAGGCACTTGCGTTGCTGACGACGGTCGATAAAAATAAAGCCCTTTCCGCTATGGCCGGCTGTTTGGTAGCAGCCACCGAGGAGATCTTAGCCGCAAACCAAAAGGATCTGGAACGCTACGGCGATACGATGACTCTTGTGATGCAGGATCGTCTGCGCCTGACCGCAGAGCGGATCCAAGGAATGGCTAAGGGTATCCGTGAGGTAGTGGATTTACCGGACCCTGTAGGCGTGGTTTTAGAGCGGGTAGAGCGCCCCAACGGCATGGTCATCGAAAAGACGGCCGTTCCCATGGGAGTAGTGGCCATTATTTATGAGAGCCGCCCGAACGTGACCTCCGATGCAGCCGCTTTGGCCTTTAAGAGCGGTAATGTTTGTATTTTAAGAAGCGGGAAAGAGGCCTGGCAGTCGGCAAATGCCATCACCCGGGCTTTGCGGCAGGGTCTTGCCGACGCAGGCCTGCCTGCCGACGGTGTCCAGCTGATCGAAGATACCACTCGCAACAGTGCAAAAGAATTGATGGAAGCAGTAGGCTATGTGGATCTTCTGATCCCTCGGGGCGGCCCCGGTCTCATCAATGCCTGCCTGGCGGAAGCCAAAGTTCCCGTCATTCAGACCGGCACCGGTATCTGCCATATCTATGTGGATGATACGGCCGATTT
>JAFUNM010000032.1 GCA_017482195.1 Clostridia bacterium | reverse complement strand
TTTTCCTTTTGTATTTAATATTTGTTTGGCGACAATCTGGGTTGCGTGTTTCGGTGCGCATCTTCGTCTGCGCACTTTTTTTATGGAGACCGTGTACATGAGAAATCTGATTTATGCAAAAAAATATGATATCCTTGCCGATAATGATTCTGAATGCAGACAAGAGCCTTTGATGCGTGAGGCTTTTATCCATGCCGCAAAAGCGATTACGGAATTTATGGAGCTCGATACCAAGATCATGGAGGATGACCGAATAATCTGTGTTCAGTTATCTATTCCCATGGCACTCCTTTTCGGAGAATCGAAGGAAAAGCTTATATTGCTTTTTTCCATGAGTGACGCGATTTTTTTCAAGCGAAGTGAAAAGTACGCAGTTGAAATGGAGCTGCATTTAAACATAGGAGAGTAAGCCGTCTTTTTTATTTTTGCGCGGCATATGCTTTTTCGAGGTGAAAAAGCATGGGGATCTTAGAGATTTTAGTGGTTTTGGCGGTGCTGGGGGTATTGTTTGTAAACGGCTGGACGGATGCGCCCAATGCCATTGCGGCGGGGGTGTCCACCGGGGCCATGACCATGGGTCAAGGTGTGGCCATGGCAACGGGAATGAACCTGTTGGGAGGCGCTGCGGCGTTGCTGATGGGGCAGGGTGTTGCCGAAACGGTCGGGGAGCTGGGTGTTTTTTCCTCTGACGGAGCGGGAACCGCCGCCCTGGCGGCCACCCTTCTGGCGGTGATCCTCTGGTCGGTGGCGGCCTGGGTTTTCGGGATCCCCACCAGTGAAAGTCACGGATTGATGGCCGCCATTATGGGCGGCGCTTTAGCGTTGGGTGCCGGAGGCATCTCGGCGCGGGCGGTAGGCAAGATCGCAATAGGCTTGGTTTTTTCGGTAGGGCTTGGCTTTTTAGGCGGCTGGAGCATTTCCCTTGGATTTCGTCGAATGCGGAAGCGGCCCCGCCTTTGGCTTTGGGGACAGCGGTGCGCCGCGGCCTTGATGGCCTTTGCACACGGATTACAGGATACCCCGAAGTTTGCCGCTATCTTATTTTTAAGCCGTGAGGGGCAGGAACTGCCTCTTTGGGGAATGCTTCTATGCAGCGGTGTGATGGGTTTGGGTACCCTTTGCGGCGGCGGGAGGATCATCCGCAAGGTGGGCAGCGAGATGGTAGACATTCAGCCAAAGGAGGGATTTGCCGCCGATCTTGCGGGTACGGTGAGCCTGTTGCTTTCCACTCTGCAGGGTCTGCCGGTCAGCACCACCCACGCCAAGACCTGCGCCCTGATGGGAGCCGCCATGGGCGGCAGGGAGGGAACGGTGGACGGTAAGGTTGTTCGCTCCATGTTTTTGGCATGGATACTGACCTTTCCGGCCTGCGGGTTGCTGGCTTTTCTTTTAACAAAATTATTTTTAAGTATTCCTTTTTGAAGCTTCCCGTGATATACTTTGTATATTAAAATAAGGAGTTCAACAATGGAAAATCTTGGTTTGCTTCAATATCACCCTACGGTCTATGTTTTTGACCGGGAATATCAGCTCTTAATCCCCATGACCCATTCTGCCCTTTGCTGGGTGCAGGTGGGGGATGAGACCTATTATGATCATTGCGCCGGGATCATGCGTACGGACACTCTGCTCCACCGGGTGTATGTTCCTCAAGAGGTGCTGGACCGGGCGGGATCTTATACTGTCCATTACCGCAAGATGCTGGAGCGGCTACCTTATGATCCCATATCGGAGGACACCGTTTCTTTTACATATTCCTTTAAGCCGGTGCCTGCAAAAGAGGCGCGGTTTTGCCATCTTTCGGATGTTCATGATTGCATTGACCTTGCCATTCAAACAGCCGGGTATATGGGCTCTTATGATGCCCTGATCCTGAACGGCGATATCCCCAATCACAGCGGCGAACGAGCCTTTCTTTTGGAAATTTTGCGCCTGACCTCTGTTCTCACTAAGGGCGGGATGCCGGTGCTCTTTTCCCGCGGCAATCACGATACCCGCGGCTACTACGGGGAGCATTTCGGAGATTACTGCCCCCATCGGGAGGGACGCACTTATTTTACCTTCCGTTTAGGGGATATCTGGGGATTGGTTCTGGACTGCGGCGAGGATAAAGAGGATACGTACCCCGCCTACGGTCATACGGCCGCTTTCCATCCCTTCCGAGAGGATCAAACACGCTTCATCAAAGAGATCATTGCCCATGGGGATCAGGAATTTGACGCGCCAGGCGTAAAGCACAAGGTGGTAGTCTGCCATCATCCCTTCTGCCATGTACCGAAAGCCCCCTTTGATATTGAACAGGACATTTATAAAGAGTGGTGCGACCTGATCGGTGCGCACATTCAGCCGGAGGTCTTTATTGCCGGCCATACCCATGTACCGGGACTCTTTCTGCCCGGCGGGGAGCTGGATCAGTTGGGGCAGTTTGCACCGGTGGTGATCGGCGGAAAGCCCTGCAAAAAAAGCTGGAAGAATTTAGAGGCCGCCTATTATATCATCAATGAAGAGGAGATCGCGGTGACCATCTATGAAGATACCGGAAAGGTCACCCACGATATTCATTTACCTATGGAGGAAGCATGAAAGTCGCCGTTATCGGATCCCGTAATTTAGAGGTTGCGGATCTGGGAAAATACCTGCCGGAGGAGACCGATGAGATCGTATCCGGCGGCGCCAAGGGCATTGATACCTGCGCCCGCCGCTATGCGCAAGAGCATGGCATCAAGCTGACGGAGTTTCTGCCCGAATACAACCGATTCGGCAGAGGTGCGCCCTTAAAGCGCAATATCACCATCGTGGAATACAGCGATCTGGTGCTGGCCTTTTGGGACGGGCAGTCTCGGGGAACGAAGTTTGTCATCGATCATTGCAAAAAGACGGACAAGCCGGTGAAAATTTTTCAATGCAAATAAAAGAGGAGCCCAAGGGCAGTCCTCCGCAAGGAAGAAGCGGTTTTGAGAGCATCTTTTCCGCTCATACAAAACAAAAAATTCCCGTAATGCGTCAGCATTGCGGGAATTTTATTGCGTCGCCTGAACGAAAAATCTGTATCTCAAAACTGCC
>JAFUNM010000006.1 GCA_017482195.1 Clostridia bacterium | reverse complement strand
TCAAACTCGGTAAGAGTGTTACGCTCAACATTACCTTTTGTAAAGTATTTATCATAGTTCAGGTCGCGCTTGTCAGCAGGAACACGATAGAAATTGCCCATGTCCATTGCATGAGCGCACTCCTCGTTTGTAAGAAGCGTTTCGTACATTTTTTCGCCGTGGCGGATACCGATGACTTTGATCTCATTGTCAACCTTAAACAGTTCTTTTGTAGCTTGGGCAAGAACGCCGATGGTACAAGCAGGTGCTTTTTGAACAAAGATATCACCGCTTACGCCGTTTTCAAATGCAAATAAAACAAGGTCAACAGCCTCTTCGAGTGTCATTACAAATCTTGTCATTGTGGGATCAGTAACGGTAAGGGGCTTGCCGTCATTAATCTGGCTGATGAACAGGGGGATAACAGAACCTCTTGAGGCCAAAACATTGCCGTAACGGGTACACATAATGGCGGTTTTTTCAGGATCTACGGTTCTGGATTTTGCAACAATAACCTTTTCCATCATAGCCTTTGATGTACCCATGGCATTTACGGGGTATGCAGCCTTGTCGGTCGACAGACATACAACACGCTTGACACCGCAATCAATAGCGGCGGTAAGCACGTTTTCTGTACCCAGTACATTGGTCTTAACTGCTTCGATGGGGAAGAACTCACAGGAGGGAACCTGTTTTAATGCCGCTGCATGGAAAACATAGTCAACACCCCCCATTGCATTTTTGATGGACTCTACATTTCGAACATCGCCGATGTAGAATTTTAGTTTGTCCGATGCTTCGGGGAATTTTGCCTGATATTCGTGGCGCATATTATCTTGCTTGAGCTCATCACGGGAGAAAATGCGAATTTCTTTGATGTCGCTGGTGATAAATCTGTCGAGAACCGCATTGCCGAAAGAGCCTGTGCCGCCGGTAATCAAAAGTGTTTTTCCTTTAAAAGTGCTCATGTTAAATCCTCCAAAATTTCGATAAGTTTGTTAATGTATTTTTTGACTGTAAAATTGTTAATAAAATAATTCCTTCCGTTTTTACCGAGCTGTTCAAAACGGTCATCTGACTCAAGCATCATTTTAATTATTTTTGAAAAACCCTCGGCATCGCCGGCAGGTACACATTTTCCGCAGTCAGCCATTTGTATAATGGCACTTGCACCGCCGTTTATAGCGGCAAGAATCGGTTTACCTGCACCCATATATCCTTGAGATTTCGCAGGGACAGTAAGGCTGAGCGGAGAGTCGCCTTCAAGCGTTAGCAAAAACGCATCGGCAAGCTCGTAATAGCTTTTGAGTTCGGTTGCAGGTTTTCTGCCGTGGAATGTAAAACGGCTGTCCAGTCCGTTTTGTTTAACAAGCTGTTTTAATTCTTCAAGGAAAGAACCGTCACCGAGTATATCAACCATTACCTGATTTTGCAGCGGCTCGTCAAGCAGTTTTATTGCGTCTACAATAACGTCAAGGTTTTGTGCCTTGCCAATGTTCCCGGCAAACAACAGGTGTTGTTTGCCGTCGCCGTTGTTACGGTTTCCGAACGCAAGGTAATAATCCTCGGCAAAGTTGGGCAGGTATATCATTTTATCTTGCGGAATACTGCAGACATTTTCCAAATAGCCGTTAAAGCCGGGTGACGATGTTATAATTACATCTGCTTTTTTATAAAGCCACGCGCTGAATTTACGCACGGCAGAAAAGATAGCCGACTTTTCTTTTATACCGTATACTTTTATAACATCGGGCCAAATATCCTGACAGTTTACAATAACCGGTACTTTACAGCGTTTCTTATAAAGCCATGCGGGAATGATCTGTGTAATGGGCGACACTTCAAAAACAAACACTGCATCGTAATCTTTGTCAAGACGAAGCGATTTGAAACCGGCTGTCAATGCATATGAGATGTAATTTAAAAACAAAAACATCGCATTTTTTCGCCGCTCACAAATGTTGACGCGTATTACATCAACTCCCTCAATCGTTTCGCGCTTTATTTTTTTATGCTTGTATTCGGGGTAAATATAGCCTTCAGGATAGTTGGGATAGCCTGTAAGTACCGTTACGGAATGTCCTTCTTTTACAAGGTTAAAGCATAGGTCGTTTATTCTGAATGTTTCGGGGTAAAAGTACTGTGAAACAACCAATATTTTCATCGTTTTTTCTCCGTTTTTTTAATAGAACTCACAAGACTTATCCTGCGGTATTCTTCTTGGTATTGGCTGATCTCAAGATCGTAAGTCAAACTGCCGAAAGCTTTGTTTACAAGACCGGTGCAGTGGCTCAATAGTTTGAGCGCCCAAGTGAAGCCTTTTACTAAAAGGATCCGTTTTCCGTGGGTCTCGGCGATCATATGAACCAGTTCGGTGGTATTGGAGTATTCTGCATTCTGTGGCCAGAAGATGCCCGCCTCTTCGTTTTCGATCATCAGGCGAATGAATTCGGCCAAGTTCTCAATAAAGAGCATGGAACGCTGATTCTTAACAACGGGAAAGAGCGGCAGCTTTCTTGCCAACTTGGAAAGGATCGGGTAGTTCCCCTTACTGTTGGGGCCGTAGATCATAGGAGGCCGCAGAATAACCACCTTGAAAGTTTCGTCGTTCAGCGGTAAAATTCCGTTTTCCGCCTGCACTTTACTGTCACCGTAAAAGTTCGCCGGGGAGACGGGGGTATCTTTAGTGATCCGTTTCATTTTGCCGATGGGAGCGCTTTCGCCGTACACGATGGCGCTACTCATAAAGATAAATTGTTTCACACCGTCTTTCTTTGCCTTTTCGGCGGTTTCAACCGTCAGATCGGTGTTGATTTTATAATAAAAAGCTTTTCGTTCTTCCGTTACATTTCCGGTATCGGAATGGGCAATTCCCGCAACATGAAAAACCGTATCATATCCGGCGAAACTTTTTTCTCTCCAGGTTCCGTCAATCATGTCTACGGTATCTACCTGATACTCTTTTTTCCATTGGGCCATATAGGTCTCAAAAGAAGTGCCGATGTAACTATTGGCACCGGTGATCAGAATCTTTTTCATTCCTCGGTGTTCTCCTTTTCCATCTGGCCGGTGCCGCCTTCGACCACGCCGTCATGCTTCAGCACGGAAACGATCGTGCCAAAGAAGCACTTGCAGTCAAAAAGAAAACTCATCTTTTCCACATACTCGCCGTCCAGTTTGGCTTTGATCGGGATCTCCAGCTCATCGCGGCCGTTGATCTGAGCCCAGCCGGTGAGACCGGGACGAACACTGTTGGCATTGTATTTATCTCGCTCGGCAATTAGATCCTCCTGATTCCATAAAGCGGGGCGGGGGCCGATAATGGACATTTTGCCGGTGAAGATGGACCAGATCTGAGGTAGCTCATCCAGAGAGGTCTTTCTTAAGATCCGTCCGCATTTGGTGATCCATTGATCGGGATCGCTCAGCATATGGGTGGGCATATTGGCAGGAGTCTCGGTATACATGCTCCGAAATTTCGGCATCATAAAGGTTTGTTTATGGATGCCGACCCGCTTTTGCCAAAAGAGCACCGGTCCCTTGGAGTCGCATTTTACAAGAATAGCAATGATCAACATGGGCAGCAACAGGATCAGCAGCGCCAGCCCGGAAAGAATCAGATCGATCAATCGTTTAAAAACCTTTTTATACATACTTGAATACCTCTATTCTTAATGAAATACTGTCCCGCTGGGAACTTTGGTCTGGGCGGGAACCGTTCCGCCGGCAGAGACTACCGCGTTACAGTCAATGTGGCAGCATGCACCCAGCTGTGCATTATGATTGACCACCGCTCCTGCCGAGATAAAACAGCCGGCCGCGATGGTTGCGTTGGAGTTGACCAGGGCTTGTCCTTCTATAATAGAGCCGCCGGCGATTTGCGCTGAAGGCATCACCGTTGCCTGGGGATGCTTGAGTACCGGAAGGCCAAATCCTTTTTCTTCCAAACGGTAGATCCATTCGGCCCGGAGTGCCGGATTTCCGATGGCAACAAAGGCATAGCGGTAATCCCGGATGAAGGATTCATAGTTTGCCAGATTACCGATCGCAAGTGCACTGTTGTCATCCAAAAATGAGATCATGTCAAAACAACCCATTGCCTGAGCAGTTTCTTTTGCCACGGCACCGTATTGCCCGGCACCTAAAATCAAAAGATTTTCTGCCATATCCAACTCCTATATTAATTAAATATATTTATACATTTTAAATTATACATCACATTAACATTAAATGCAACCCCTAAAATGACAAAAAAAGAGCACCGCAAGGGTTGCCCATCGCGGTGCTTTTTTCGCGTTTTTACTTTAAGATTTTGAATTTGCCGATAACAGGCAACTCTTTTGCCTTGCCGTTGACGGCATTGACAATGCCGATGATGGTCAAAGCCAGAGTGGCAATGGAAAGAGCAAAGCTGATCAGGCCGCCCAGGACGGGAATTTCAGAAATAATGCCGCCCACAACACCGCAGATGATCTCGGTGATCCAAAGCACCAAACCCTGATTGGAATGGTAGCGGGCAAAGGGAGACTTGGGTGCCGCCAGAATGGGGATCAGCACCAGAATGCCGATATAGGCCAGAACAGCCATGATTTTGTTGTCAGAAGCATCCTGTGCGTCTACCTCTACTTCAGGGGTGTCCATAATCTTATTCACATCGATCTTGGGTTCTGCCTTGGGAGTCGCTTCAGCAGTCATATCTACGCCGCAATAGGGACAGAATTTATCTGTATCGTTTACTTCTTTTCCGCAATTTCTGCAAAATGCCATGGGGGTATCCTCCTCTTATTTATTATGGTTTTATTTTATAAGAAAATGCCTAAATTTGTCAATATAATTTCGCAAATAAATACGCTCAAACAAGAAAGAAGGGCCACCGGCAGTAATCCTAATTCAAAATAAGCGGTAATAAAGGCAATCAAAAGACCTGCCGCCGCCGAAAGGGTAGAGGAAGTGGAATCCAGAATGGCAGGGAAGGTCATAGCCGCCAAAACCGCATAAGGAATGTAGTATAAGAAAGAGCGGATAAACCGATTTTCAATCTTCTTTTTGAAGATGACCAGAGGCAGCATTCGTACCAGATAGGTTACTCCCGCCATTACAAATATGTATAAAAACAAAGTCATTCCGCTCATACCGTATCCTCCGCAGGCGCAAAGAAGGCCCCAGCTGCCGCTGCAACCACCGCACAGATAATGATGGCAAATCCGCCGGATACATTGTTAAGACCGGGGATCCAGGTGAAGCAACAGCTCAAGGCCGCCGCTCCCAATGCCACTAAAGCAATGGCAAGGCTTTTTTTTGCCGTGGGGATAATAACAGCAACAAACATACCGTAGATGGCAACACCAAGCGCGGAAAGCACCATTTCCGGCAGGATCTTGCCGGCGGCCGCGCCGATCAGGGTGCCTCCCGACCAACAAAGGATGGGTAATGTCATCAGTCCGTAGAAATAGGGGGCGGTCACGGAGGATGATTGCCCCGAGGCAATGGCAAAGATCTCATCGGTATTGCCGAAGGCGATGATAAAGCGATTCCAAAGCCGCACCGAATCGTCCATTTTTTGAGAAAGGGATACAGACATCAAGGCATACCGCAGATTGATAACCAGTTGAGTTAAGGCCATTTCGACCAGACCTCCTGCCGCCGCGATGACCGAAAGGCCGGCCAGCTGACCGGCAGAGGTCAGATTGGTCAGTGAAATGGCAAAGGCCGCAAAAACAGAAAGTCCCGCCTGCACCGCCGATACACCGAAGGCGATGGAGACTGAAAAATACCCCAGTCCTACCGGAAGCCCATCTTTTAAGCCCCGTAAATACTCTTTCATTTCAATTCTTCTTTCTATCGCAAAAATACCTTGATTATCATAGCATATTTATTCGCATTTTTCAACAAAAAAGATGCTATCCGAAGATAGCATCTTTTTTGTTATTTCATACATTTCGCCAAGATTTCCTGTGGGCAGGGAGTCATGGTACGCATAAATTCGGCAACATAGGGAGCAATAATATCATAGCCGCCGGGATTGGGATGGAGATAGTCGGTGGTGTAAACAGTGGTATCGTAGATCAACTCTTCATTAAGCTTTTCATGGTTGTACATATCGAAATAGGGGATCTGCCATTTTTCGCAGATCTGCTTGGCGACTTCATAATATGCACTCATATCGGCACAGCGGCCGTTGGCGTAATTAGGAGTCTTAAAGCAACTCATATAGCCCACTGCAGCTGTATCTCCGTAGTAATGGAGGGTATAGAAAATGAGGTTTTCCAAACCGCCTGCAAAGGTGGAGGTGTTGAAATCCTTGGATAGATAGGAATCAGAACAGGAGCCTACCTCCACGCTTTCCATAGCATCGTTGATCCCGCCGAAGAGCACTACGTAATCAAAATCCTCCTCCGTGCTCTTGCAGCCGGTGAAAAGGCTGAGGGTCATGGTCAGGATCAGCAGAAACAAAACAGCTTTTCTCATTCTCTTATAAAACCTTTCCTAAAATGTCCTGAGAGCAGGCGCTCATGGAGCGCATAAAGTCGATGATATAGGGAGTCACGATCTCATAGCCGGTGGCATTGAGATGAATGAAATCACCGGTATTGATTTTTTCGGTAAAATTAAGCTTTTGGGTGATCTCCGCGTGGTTGCACATATCGAGATAGGAGATGCCCCATTTTTCGCAGATCTCCCTGCCTACCGCCACGTATTCGGGCAGTTTGGCACCGTTGCCGCTGGGATGGTTGGGGGAGGCGTAGCTGAAAAGCACACCGATGGCGGCGGTATCGCCGTAGTATTCAATGGCTTTATAAATGGTAAATTCCAGTCCTCCCGCATAGGTGGAGGTGTCGAAATCGTCGGGATCAAAGGAGTTGCTCATTTCGCCGACGGGGATGCTGTGGGACATATCGTTGATGCCGCCCTGGATCACCACATAGTCAAAATTTGTCTTTTTATAATTTTCGAACTGTAAAAAGACGGCCTTTTCATCGGAAATGGTGGAACTGCCGACGCCTGCATTGGTGGATTTTACGCCGGTCTGCTTTTCGATCAGACCCGCGTAGGCGTCGGGGAAGCGGGCGATGCCGGTATTTCCGTTTTTAAAGCCCTCACAGACCGAATCACCCACAAAGAGGGCGGTCTTGCCCTTTAATGGATCCTTAGTGCTTGCGGCGTTTCCTCCGGTCATGGAGGACCACCCGCTGAGATCAAAGGTCTTATTTTTCATCATAGCAAAATACTCCTTGGCATCGGCGGGCACACTGACCCGCACCGCGGTCACTCTCTCGGATACCGTATAAGTATAGATTCGCTGTCCCTGGGGGAATATGTCCGTTTCTTTTAATGCGCCGCTTCCCACCAGGGTGGTCTCGCCCTTGGTGTCAATGGCAACGACCAAACCGGGGGTCCCGGCGTTGACCGGACCGAATGTCAGGGTATCGCCGGCGGTCACCTGCACCGGATGGGTCAGGCTGTAGTCGGTGGATTTGGATGTCTTACCCCGCCAGTTCATCGTCTCACCCGAGAGATCCAGGGCGCGGTGGTAGAGATTGCCGCTCGATTTGCTGTCCCAATAGTAATACAGATGGTCCAGCGTCATCTCCTGTCCCTTGGAAAGGAGATAGCGATCGGTATAGGGATCCTGGATATTCGCCGTCACCGTC
Organism: Clostridia bacterium; assembly: GCA_017482195.1. Taxonomy (GTDB): domain Bacteria; phylum Bacillota; class Clostridia; order Oscillospirales; family QAKW01; genus QAKW01. Next base: position 67,213 of record JAFUNM010000006.1, on the reverse strand, counting down.
CCCGCGGCGGGCGCGGTATAGGAATAAAGACGGTAGATGCCGAAAGAGGCGGTCTCTTTGGCGTCTGTGGCTTTTACCTCGGCGGTCTTTCCGTCGCTCTCAAAGGTCAGGAGAGTCTCCTGGGCAGAGGCTACCGGACCGAACCAGACCGTCTCCCCCTTGGCAAGGGATACCGACTTTGCGGCATCCTGTAGGGAGGTAAGGGTAAGATCCACCGTTACCACAGGAGTGTTATCGTCGGGGGTGGGATCTTCTGTCGCGGTGTCGTCGATTTTGTTGTCTTCTGTTGGCTCCTCTTCCTTGTCGGAGGGGGTGTCGTCGGTCACCGGGTCGGATTCTTCTTTTTCATCAGTAGATTGGTCGTCTTTCGGCTCGGCAGAGTCTTTTTCTTCGCCTTTTTCCTGCACTATTTCGAACTTCTCATCGGTGATGGCACCGGAGGAAGAAAAATCATCCTCTTCGGTGCTTTTACAGCCAACAAAGAATGTAAGGGTCAAAGCAAGGATCATTAGAAACAATAAAAACTGTTTTTTCATCGTGTTTCCTCTTATAAAAAGCCCGAAACAACGGTTTCGGGCTTTATGCTTTATTTGATTTTGGTCAGGTCGTAGGGTGTGGTTTGATAGACAAAATAGTTGAGCCAATTGCTGTAAAGCAGGTTGGCGCAGCTGCGCCAGGTGACCTTGGGCTTCTTTTTGGGGTTATCGTCGGGGTAGTAGTTCACCGGGATCTTGATGGGTTTCCCCTGGGAAAGATCGCGCTGATACTCACTGTCTAAGGTCATGGCGTCGTATTCCGAATGGCCGGTGATAAAGATCTGCTTTCCTCGCTTAGTGGCTACCGCATAGACTCCTGCTTCCTCGGAAGAGGCAAGAATCTTCAGTTCCGGCACCGCCTCAATATCCTCCCGTCGGATGGTGGTATGACGGGAATGGGGAACCATAAAGGTATCGTCAAAGCCCCGGAATAAAATGGACTTTTTATGATCCAGCTTATGAGGAAAGATGCCGAACATCTTCTCCGGCAGTGGCTGTTTATCGATGCCGAAGTGATAGTACAGACCGGCCTGAGCGCCCCAGCAGATGTGAAAGGTACTGTGCACATGGGTCTTGCTCCATTCCATAATCGTGCAGAGTTCGTCCCAATAGTCCACTTCCTCAAAGGGCATCTGCTCCACCGGCGCGCCGGTGATGATGAGACCGTCGAAATTGCGGTGCTTTACATCGTCAAAGGTCTTGTAAAACGCCAACATATGATCCTCGGAAACATTCTGAGATTCGTGGGTTTTGGTATGGATCAGCTCCAACTCCACCTGTAGGGGGGTATTGCCCAGAAGGCGGGAAAGCTGAGTCTCGGTCTCGATCTTCTTAGGCATCAGATTTAAAAGCAGGATCTGAAGAGGTCTCATATCCTGGGTCTGCGCCCTTGTTTCGGTCATGACAAAAATATTTTCTTTTTGAAGGGTATCAGCCGCAGGTAATCCGCTTGGAATTTTGATCGGCATGGAAAAACCTCCTTAGATGTTGTTTAATGTATTGTCAATATCGGCGATGAGATCGTCAGCATTTTCCAGGCCGACGGACAGGCGTACCAGGTCTCCGGGAACACCGGCAGCAATCAGCTCTTCGTCGGTCATCTGACGATGGGTCGCGGTGGCGGGGTGGAGACAGCAGCTTCTGGCATCGGCCACATGGGTCTCGATGGCGGCGATGGTTAAGCCTTTCATAAATTCGGCCGCAGCCGCTTTGCCGCCCTTCACACCGAAACTGATCACACCGCATCCGCCGGTGCCGCCCAAATATTTTTCCGCCTTGGCATGCTCGGGATCGTTCTTCAGGCCAGGATAGCGGACCCAGCCCACTTTAGGATGATTTTCCAGATATTCGGCAATCTTCTGGGCATTTTCACAATGGCGTGCCATCCGTACATGAAGGCTCTCCAGACCCAGATTTAAAAGATAGGCGCTCTGGGGTGACTGAACGCAGCCCAGATCTCGCATCAGCTGTGCGGTTGCTTTGGTGATATAAGCGCCTTCAAGGCCGAAGCGCTCGGTGTAGGTAACACCGTGGTAGCTGTTGTCGGGAGTGCAAAGACCGGGGAATTTATCGGGATATTTGGTCCAGTCGAATTTACCGGAATCCACAATACAGCCGCCTACTGCCGCACCGTGGCCGTCCATATACTTCGTGGTGGAGTGAGTCACGATATCCGCCCCCCATTCGATGGGGCGGCAATTGATCGGTGTGGCAAAGGTATTATCAATAATAAGGGGAACACCGTGAGCATGGGCAGCGTTGGCAAACCGCTCGATATCCAATACATTCAAGGCGGGGTTGGCAATGGTTTCGCCGAATACCGCTTTGGTATTGGGACGGAAAGCAGCCTCCAGCTCTTCATCGGAGCAATCGGGAGAAACAAATGTAAATTCAATGCCCATCCGCTTCATGGTGACGGCAAAGAGATTGTAGGTACCGCCGTAGATGGCAGAGCTGGCCACTACATGATCACCGATGGAGGCAATATTGAATACCGCAAAAAAGGAGGCTGCCTGGCCGGAACCGGTCAGCATGGCGGCAGAGCCGCCTTCCAATTCGCAGATTTTGGCTGCCACTGTATCGCAGGTGGGGTTTTGCAGACGGGAATAGAAATAGCCGCTGGCCTCTAAGTCGAAGAGCTTGCCCATATCTTCGCTGGTGGCATATTTAAAGGTGGTGCTTTGAATGATGGGAACCTGGCGGGGCTCACCGTTTCCGGGAGTGTAGCCCCCTTGCACGCATTTGGTTTCGATTCTTTGGTCTTTCATTATAAAATCTCCTCCTTTGGAGCTGAAACTGCATGATTAAAAATTATATCAATCTGTAAATATTTTGTCAATATTGAAAAGCGGAAGAAAGTATGGTATCCTTTATGAAAAAAGGAGGCGGGATAATGGAAAAATTATTACTGCATATTTGCTGTGCTCCCTGTGCGGTAGCCTGCATCAAGCAGCTGCGTCAGGAGGGGGTGGAGCCCATCGGCTTTTGGTATAATCCCAATATTCATCCGTATATGGAATACCGTGCCCGGCGGGAAACCTTGATTGAATATGCGAAATCCATTGATCTGGCTTTGGAGATCCGGGATGAATACGGCTTGAAAAAGTTCACGAAGGCGGTGGCTGATCATCCGGAAAACCGCTGTGAATATTGTTATGCGGTGCGCCTTGAAGAGACCGCTCGCTACGCAAAAGAGCATGGCTTTACTGCCATCGCCACCACCCTCACGGTATCCCCCTATCAGAACCGTCCGCTGATCTTTGAGATCGGGGAAAAGGCTGCAAAAAAATACGGAATCAAATTCCTGCCCTATGATTTTTCTCCTCATTTCAGGGAGGGACAGAATGAAGCGCGGGAGCTGGAAATGTACATGCAGAAATACTGCGGCTGTATTTATTCCGAAGAGGATCGTTATCAAAGCAAAATTGAAAAGGATCAAAAGAAGTTTTCAAAGGGCTGAGTTTTCAGCCCTTTTTATTTTTCACCAAGTATCGCCCTTCGCCATAAGATGAATTAACCCAGATTACGAAAAGGCGGTTTTGAAATGGAATATATGCATCGTCTTTCGGAGCTTGCCCCGGGGCAGCAGGGAAGGGTAAAAGCTCTGCTCTCCACCGGCAGTATCCGCAGAAGACTTTTAGATATCGGTTTGATTGAAAACACAACGGTGGAATGCATCGGCCGCAGTCCGGGCGGAGACCCCAGCGCTTATTATATTCGAGGCGCAGTCATCGCCATTCGGTCGGCGGACAGTAAGAATATCCTGATTGAATAGGAGGGAAAACGATGAAACAAATCGCCCTTGCAGGAAATCCCAATGTAGGAAAAAGCACCGTGTTTAATGCTCTCACCGGTATGCACCAGCATACCGGCAACTGGCCGGGCAAGACCGTCGCCCTCGCCCAAGGCGTCTTTTCCACCGCCGCGCATCGATATGATTTGGTGGATCTCCCCGGTACTTATTCCCTGATGGCCCATTCGGCTGAAGAGGAGGTGGCGCGTAATTACCTCTGCTTTGAAGAGCCGGATGCGGCGGTGGTGGTGTGCGATGCCACCTGCCTGGAGCGAAATCTCAACCTGGTGTTGCAGACGATGGAGCTTTGTCCAAAGGTGTTGGTCTGCATCAACCTGATGGACGAAGCCAAGCGCAAAGGAATCTGCATCGATTCGGCAGAGCTTTCCAAGCGGTTAGGGGTACCGGTGGTGGAAACGGTAGCTCAAAAAAAGAAAAGCCTGAAAACCCTCTGTGAACGCCTGGATCGGATGATGGAGAGTTCTCCGCCCTGCTCCTATCAGGTACGCTATGATCATCCGTTGGAGGAGGCGGCGGAGCTGCTGACTCCGGTGCTGGCCGACCGCCTTCAAACTTCGTTGAACCCCCGCTGGCTGGCTCTGCGCCTTCTGGAAGGAGAGGAGACTCTGCTGGCGGAGTTGAACCGCTATTTTGAGCGGGATCTTCTGGCCGATCAGGTCATTTCCTGTGCTTTGGAGACCGCTCGTACCCGCCTTGCTGAGGCCGGTATTTCTGCCGAGGAACTAAAGGATCGGCTGGTGGGATCGGTGGTCACCGCTGCTGAGGAACTGTGCCGCGGAGTCGTACTCGTTCAGCAGGAGGGATATCGCTGCCTGGACCGTAAGCTGGATCGGGTACTCACCGGCCGCCGCTATGGCTATTTGGTAATGATCGGGCTTTTAGCGGCCGTCCTTTGGCTGACCATTACCGGCGCGAATTATCCCTCGTCGCTGCTGTCCGATGCCTTGCTTTGGGTGGAGGAAAGGTTGAACGGCCTGTTGGTCTATTGGCAGGCTCCCGAATGGTTGATCGGCGCTTTGGTGCAGGGTGCTTTCCGGGTACTTAGTTGGGTGGTGGCGGTGATGCTGCCGCCTATGGCGATCTTTTTCCCACTTTTTACCCTGCTGGAGGATGCAGGCTACCTGCCCCGTATTGCCTATAATCTGGATAAACCCTTCCAGAAATGCAGAGCCTGCGGCAAGCAGGCACTGACCATGTGCATGGGTTTCGGTTGCAATGCGGTGGGGGTCACGGGCTGCCGGATCATCGACTCTCCCCGGGAACGGATGATCGCCATCCTCACCAATAGCTTTGTTCCCTGCAATGGCCGTTTTCCCACTCTCATTACCTTGATCACCGTCTTTTTTGTGGGGGTACAGAGCGGTACCTTGGGGTCGGTATGGTCGGCAATTTTACTGACCGGTATCATTCTTCTGGGGATCCTGGCCACCTTTGGAGTCTCCCGTCTGCTTTCCGCCACTCTTTTAAAGGGGACGCCTTCTTCCTTTACTTTGGAACTGCCACCTTATCGCAAGCCTCAGGTGGGTAAGGTGCTGATCCGCTCGATTTTAGATCGTACCCTCTTTGTTTTGGGCCGAGCGGCTGCGGTGGCAGCACCGGCCGGACTGATCCTTTGGCTGCTTGCCAATATTACAGTGGGGGAACTGAGTCTTCTGGCCCATATCGCCGCCTTTTTGGATCCTTTTGGAAAACTTCTGGGAATGGACGGTGCCATTCTTATTGCCTTTGTTTTAGGCTTTCCCGCCAATGAGATCGTGCTGCCCATCATCCTGATGATCTATCTTTCTCGGGGCACTCTTTCCGAGGCAGGCAGCCTTTTGGAGATCCGTGAAATTCTGGTGGCCAACGGCTGGACTTCCGTCACCGCTCTTTGTACCATGCTGTTTTCCCTGTTCCATTGGCCCTGCTCCACCACCCTCCTGACCGTCAGGAAAGAGACCGGCAGCTGGGGCTGGACAGCAGCCGCCGCCCTACTGCCCACCCTTTTGGGTATGGCGGTCTGTTTTATCATCGCAACTCTTACGAAAGGACTTGGTTTACTATGAGAGAAGATTTTTCCATGGAATATTTCGGACGGATGCTCACCCGTCCGCCTCAGGCTATTGCCCGTCTGAAAGGCAGCGCTGTCTATCCGGAAATCGATGGCTGGGTCTGCTTTTGGGACACCCCCTTCGGCTGCCTGATCGCGGTCAGGGCGGAGGGTCTTCCCCATCATGAGGGGATCTGTGAAAACCACTTTTTCGGTTTCCATATCCATAGCGGCGGTCGCTGCGGACCCGGTACCGCTGAGGATCCCTTTGCCGAAAGCGGTACCCATTATAATCCTGATCAATGCTGGCATCCTCAGCATGCCGGAGACCTGCCGCCCCTGATGGAAGAGGACGGCAAAGGCTTTATGGCCGTGTTGGCCGGCCAGCTGGAGGTGCGTGAGGTATTGGGCAAAACAGCCGTTCTCCATACCGATCCCGATGATTTCCATACCCAGCCCGCAGGAAATTCCGGCACAAAGATGGCCTGCGGAATCATTCTTCCCGCGTAGTTTATTGACACTAAATTTCAATTGTGTTAAAATATAAAGATAGAAAATAGAAAGGAGTATCGGAATGAAACGCTTTAAGATTCGTTGGGTTTATTTTATCCCGCTGTTTTTTGCAGGTATCATCAACGCAGTGGGGGTGACCCTCTTTTTAGCGCCTTTGCGCCTTTTTGACAGCGGAATCTCCGGTACCGCTTTTTTGCTGGACGTTCTTACCCCCGAATACCTGATGCTGGGTATGTTCCTGATTGTGCTGAATGTCCCCTTCTTCCTGCTGGCCTATAAGAAAGTCGGATGGCATTTCATTATCTATTCGTTATATGCCATTGCCGTCTATTCCGGCAGCGCCTTTCTGTTCCAGAATATTTTGCCCATCGATTTCACCAATGGCTCGCCTTTTGTGGGGAATGATATTCTGTTGGGCGCCCTCTTCGGCGGACTGCTTTCGGGCATCGGAAGCGGTATGGTCATCCGCTTCGGCGGCGCTATCGACGGAGTGGAGGTCATGGCCGTCCTCTTTGCCAAAAAGCTGGGGATGACGGTGGGTACCTTCATGATGGTGTATAATGTGATTTTGTATTCGGTTGCAGCATTGATTTTCCAAAGCTGGAATATCCCTCTTTATTCCATCATTGCCTATGCCATCGGGAATAAGACCATCGACTATGTGGTAGATGGCTTTGATAAAGGAAATTCCGTCTTTATTGTAGCCAAACGTACCTCCGATCTGCCCGCTCTTCTTTCGGAGGAATTGGGTCGGGGCGTTACGGTGTTGGAGTCCTATGGCGGCTATTCCGGCGAAGAAAAGATGATGATCTATTGCGTGGTCAATCGCTTTGAACTGGGAAGAGTCAAACGCACCGTGATGGAATTTGAACCGGAGGCCTTTATGTCGGTGGGCGATGTGTCCGAGACCGTCGGCGGCAAAACTCTGCGTTTTTCTTTTTTGAAACGAGGTAAAAAATAATGGAATCCTTAAATCAGCTTTATAAGATCGGCAGAGGCCCCTCCAGCTCCCATACCATGGGCCCGGAGCGGGCCTGCCTGTATTTTAAAGAAAAATACCCGGAGGCCGACACCTTCCGGGTGATCCTCTACGGCTCTCTGGCAAAAACCGGAAAAGGGCACGGCACCGATGAAGTCATCCGCCGTACCTTTGCCCCCGTTCCTTGTGAAGTGGAGTTCAATTTAGAAAAGACCGACCTGCCCCATCCCAATACGATGGAACTGTTTGCTTATCAATCTGAACAGCATCAGGGTCAGGCGCGGGTGTTCAGCGTAGGCGGCGGACGGATCGCCTTTGAGGACGATCCCGCCAAGTGCGCCCCCACCGTCTATCCCCACCGGAGCTTTGAGGATATTGCCGCCTATTGCAAGGTCAACCGTCTGCGCCTTTGGCAATATGTGGAGCGGATCGAGGGCCGGGAGATCTGGGAGCATCTGCAAAATGTTTGGAATGCCATGAAGGCTGCCGTTGAGCGGGGCCTTGAGGATGAAGGCACGCTTCCGGGAGGTCTTGAGGTACAGAAAAAAGCAAAATATCTCTATGAAATGCAGCATATCGATGAATCGGCCGAAACAAGAGAAAATCGGGTCGTCTGCTCCTATGCCTTTGCGGTCAGCGAACAGAATGCCTCCGGCGAAACGATCGTAACGGCCCCTACCTGCGGTGCCTCCGGTGTCGTTCCTGCGGTGCTTTATTATCAACAGCAAAAGCACGGCTTTACCGACCTGGAAATTTGCCAAGCCTTAGCTGCCGGCGGTATTATCGGGAATCTTATTAAGACCAACGCCTCCATCTCCGGCGCTGAGGCCGGCTGTCAGGCTGAGATCGGCACCGCCTGCGCCATGGCGGCAGCGGCTTTGGGTGAATTGTTCGGTCTGCATATGGACAAGATCGAGTATGCGGCTGAGATCGCTATCGAGCACCATTTGGGGCTTACTTGTGATCCCATCGGCGGATTGGTGCAGATCCCCTGTATTGAGCGTAACGCGGTGGCGGCCATGCGCGCCATCAACGCGGTGAATCTGGCAAGCTTTTTGAGCAGCACCCGCAAGATCTCGCTGGACAAGGTCATCGTGGCCATGCGCCGTACCGGAAAGGATATCCATGCCGCCTATCGGGAGACCTCTGAGGGCGGTCTGGCGGCACTCGGAATTGGAGAATAAACTATTGCTTTTTAAATTTTAAAGTGATATAATTGTCAAATAGCGCAAAATGCTAAATTTTTTAATGCGTGGTGAAAAAAGAAATGCAAGTTAAACTTAACGGTCAGATGATCGAACTGGAAGCGGGCAAAACTGCCTTTGATGCAGCCTTTGCTCTGGACCCTGCTGTTGCTCGCGAGGCACTTTGCTGCCTAGTGGGAGAAGAGGTGCGGGAATTGACTTATGTTCCGAATGAAGGGGATGAGGTCACTACCCTGACTTTTGCAGACGAGCGGGCAAGAAAGGTCTTCTGGCACACCACATCCCATGTGCTGGCGCAGGCGGTCAAGCGTTTGTTCCCGGAGGCAAAGCTCGCCATCGGTCCCGCCATTGACAGCGGTTTCTATTATGATTTCGAGGTTGAAAAACCCTTTACCGCCGAGGATCTGACCAAGATCCAGGCTGAAATGAAAAAGATCGTGAAGGAGCGTCTTCGTTTGGAGCGCTTTGAGCTTACCGCAACGGAAGCCAAGGAACTGATGATGGACGAGCCTTATAAATTAGAGCTCATCGAGGAGCACGCCGGAAAGGGCGAAAATATTTCGTTCTACCGTCAGGGCGATTTTACCGACCTTTGCGCCGGTCCTCATCTCTTTGATGTATCCAAGATTAAAGCCATCGCCCTTCTGAGCGCTACGGGTGCTTATTGGAGAGGCGATTCCAACCGCACCATGCTCCAGAGAATTTACGGCGTATCCTTTATGAAAGCCGCCGAGCTGGAAGAGCATCTGGCGCAGCTGGAGGAAGCCCGCAAGCGCGACCACAATAAAGTGGGGCGAGAGCTGGAATATTTTACCACCTCCGACGTGATCGGCCAGGGCTTGCCTATTTTACTGCCCAAAGGCGCCAAGGTCATCCAGACCCTGCAGCGCTGGATCGAGGATGAAGAGGAAAAACGCGGCTATTTGCTGACCAAGACTCCTCTGATGGCCAAGAGCGATCTCTATAAGATCTCCGGCCATTGGGATCATTATCTGGACGGAATGTTTGTTTTGGGCGACCCCACCGATGAGACCAAGGAATGTTTCGCCATGCGCCCCATGACCTGCCCCTTCCAGTATCAGGTCTATCTCAATCGGATGCGTTCTTACCGTGATCTGCCTATGAGACTGGGTGAGACTTCGACCCTCTTCCGGAATGAAGACAGCGGCGAGATGCATGGCTTGATCCGCGTTCGCCAGTTCACGATCTCCGAGGGGCACTTGATTCTTCGCCCCAATCAGCTGGAAGAAGAGTTTAAAGGTTGCCTGGAGCTGGCAAAATATTGTCTGGATACCCTTGGAATGCTGGAGGATTGCACTTTCCGTTTCTCTCAATGGGATCCTAATAATACCGAAAAATATATCGGCACCCCCGAGCAATGGGATGAAGCCCAGAGTATTATGGGTAAGATCTTAGATGATCTGGGTGTAGATTATACCGTTGGGATCGATGAGGCCGCGTTTTACGGTCCCAAGCTGGATATTCAGTATCACAATGTATTCGGTAAGGAAGATACCATCGTGACCATTCAGGTGGACCAACTGCTGGCAGAGCAGTTTGACATGACCTATATTGATCAGAACGGCCAGAAGGTCCGCCCCTATATCATCCACCGTACTTCTATGGGCTGCTATGAGCGTACTCTGGCTTATCTCATTGAGAAGTATGCCGGTGCTTTACCTACCTGGATGGCTCCCATTCAGGTGCGGGTACTGCCTATCAGCGAAAAGACCATGGATAAGGCAAATGATGTTTATACAACTCTTCGCAATGCAGGTCTGCGGGTAGAACTGGATGAGCGTAATGAAAAAATCGGCTATAAGATCCGTGAAGCCCAGCTGCAGAAGGTTCCTTATATGGTCATCATCGGCGAAAAGGAAGCCGAGGCGGGGACTGTCTCTGTTCGCAGCCGCCATGATGGCGATTTGGGTACCATGCCCGTTGCCGATTTCATTACCTTGATCAAGGAAGTCATCGACACCAAAGCCAAAAAGTAAATCAAAAGTGCGTGGCTTGCCACGCACTTTTTTATGGAGTTTTTATGAAGATCTTAATTACCGATGCCGATACCGTTTTCGATACCAATGTCACCCCCGATTTTTTAAAGGAATTCGGGGAACTGACGGTCTGCGGTCTTTCCGAGCCTGCCGATTTAGAAACGCAGATCGCTGATGCGGAGATGATCCTCTGCAACAAGACCCCGCTGACCGCGGAACTGCTGCAAAAGGCGAAAAAACTGAAATATATCGGGCTGTTTGCCACCGGCTATAATAACATCGATGTGGCGTATGCCGCCGATCATGGCATCACCGTTTGCAACGCACCCGGTTATTCCACCGAGGCGGTGGCGCAGCATGCCGTTGCACTGATGTTGGCGATCCTCAATCGGGTGGGGGAGTATAACCAAACAGTCAAAGAGGGCGATTGGATCAAAAGCCGTACCTTTTCTTACTTTCCCTTTCCTCTTTATGAATTGGCGGGAAAGACCGTCGGAATCGTGGGCTATGGCTCCATCGGTCGGCGGGTGACAGCCATTGCCAAAGCCTTCGGTATGCGGGTTTTGATTTGCAACCGCAGGAAGGTAGAGGATGATACTGTGACCCAAACGGATCTGGATACTCTCTTGAGGGAATCCGATGTAGTTTCCCTCCATTGCCCCTTGAACGAGGATTCCAAAGGGATGATGGATGCCGCAGCATTTGACAAAATGAAAAAAGGATCGGTCTTTATCAATACCGCCCGGGGCGGACTGGTGGATGAGAACGCCTTGCGCGTTGCCCTGGATTCCGGCCATCTTTTAGGCGCCGGTATTGATGTGCTTCGCAAGGAACCCATGACCCCCGATTGCCCGTTGCTGGATGCGCCCAATTGCTACCTTACGCCCCATATCGCCTGGGCGGGGCTGGAGACCCGCAACCGGCTGATGACGGTGGTGGCGGAGAATATTCGCACCTTTCTGGCGGGCAAACCGCAAAATGTCGTAAAATAAAAAATCCCCTTCGGGGATTTTTTATTTGTTGTAATAGATCATCATGGTCATCTGCACCGGGCTGAGCCCTGCATTGCGGTATCCATGGGGGACATCGGCATAGAAACGGATGGAATCGCCTGCTTTCAGCCGATAGATGTTTTCGTCAACAGTGATCTCGGCGGTGCCGGAGAATACTGTAATGAATTCCTCGGCACCTTTCATATGGGGTTGGGCAGTGAGTGCTCCCCGGGGATCAATTTCCACCCGGTAGACCTCAAAAAGTTTCTGCTCGTCAAAGGAGAAGGTGGGATAGATGCGGTACCGTCCGTCATCCTCGGTAAGGGGCGGGATGTCGGCACCTTTTATATGGTCCACACCGCTTTTTTTCTGTTCCACCAGTGCGGTGAAAGAGACCTTGTAGCCGTTGGCGATCTTCCAGAGTACTGAGATGGTGGGATTTACATCTCCTTTTTCAATCTGTGCCAGCATGCTTCTGGAAACACCGGTTACTTCCGCTGCTATATCTAATGTCAGTTTTTTCTGTTCCCGCATGGCTTTCACATTAGCAGCGATGGTATTTGTAATATCCATAAAAACCTCTATTGACAAAATACTATATGATTAGTACAATATAATGGAAATACAATATATTGTACTAATCGTATCTTATCATATCAGAGGAGGATTGTCAAATATGTTTGATTGGATCTCGTTTCTTACCTATGCAGTAATCACCGCCGTTACTCCGGGACCTAATAATATTATGTCCATGTCCAACGGCAGTAAAAAAGGTTTTAGAGGGGCGCTGCCCTTTAATCTTGGAATCTGGCTAGGCTTTTCCGTTGTGATGGTGCTTTGTACCCTTTTTTGCAATGCACTTGCAGTCTGGATCCCGAAACTCCGTCTGCCGATGCTGCTATTAGGTGCCGCTTATATGCTGTATCTGGCGTGGGAGACCTTCCGCAGCTCCGGTGAGCTGGAAACAAAAAATGAAAAAGATGGTTTTTGGGCGGGCGCCTTTCTGCAGTTTATCAATCCAAAAATCTATATTTATTGTATTATGTCGATGGAAGCATATATTTTGCCTTATTTTCAAGGGCAGACCGGGGTGCTGTTGAGTTTTGCTCTGTTGCTGGCATTGATCGGTTTTGTTTTTACACTGGCTTGGTCTGCATTCGGCTCTGTGTTCCGTTGGCTGTTTTCCAAGCATACGAAAGTTGTCAATACGGTGATGGCCTTGTTACTGATTTATTGCGCGATTTCGTTGTTTATTTCATAGTGACGTAATTCTGTTAAAACATTTTCCGGTCGATGGGCATCGATGGGAGAATATTTTTCTTTTTCCCCGATCTTCAGCATTTGCCCCACGTGGGTATAACCCAAAGCAAAGGGCGGCAGATGGGTCACAATGTCATCCATGTTCCGGATCACCGTAAATCGCTCCCATCGCCCCTTGACCTTAGGCGGTAAGATACCCCATATCACCCGCGGACAGCCGAAGCCGTAACCTTCCATATGGTTTCGAAGATCCGGGCGGTGAAACCAGATGTATTCATGGCAGAGGATCGCCAGTGCCGCTCCGTGAGAGTAACCGACGGTGATGATTCGCCGGATCCGGCGGTCTTGAATTTCCGCTGCAATGCGATCCTCTACCGCTTTCCAGACCTTCAAGAACCCCCGATGGGCAAACCAGATCGCATCATTCATCCGCCCGTAGGGCTTGGCAGGAAAGTCTAAATTATTCTCCCAATCGGTGGTGCCGTTGGAGGCTTCGAAATAGATGTGTAAGGTCTGCCCCAAGCGCTCGGTGGCATAGTCAATATCGCCTTCGATCCGTATATATGGCACACTTAGGCACCGTTCAAAAAGTTGTGATAGTTTCATATTCTATCTTATGCAAATAAAAGAAAAACGCCTCAAAAGAGGCGTTTCTATCGGTGTAAATTTACACTATCTCAACGATTCGATGAAATTCTCATAAGCATCGTCAAAGGCAGAGTAAGGGGAGGGATTTCCGCCGTTGGTGCTTTTGCATTGGTTGTCGGAATATTCCTGCCCGATGGCAAAAAGCTCCCCCGGGAAGAGGTCGATGCCTGCTTCTTGGGCGATTTTGCAAAATGTCCAAAGAGGCTCTTCAGTTTTCGCGGTTGCCAATAATGCGCGGCGCAGGTTCTCATCGCCTTTGGCAAGGGCAGTCAGTTTTTCTAATTTGAGAAAGGTGTTCATTTTACTTCAAGAGTTCTTCCGCCAAGGCAATGCCATCGCCGATGCACTCATTGCAGGAGCGCTTATTGAGGCTCTTGATCTCTTGGCAAACGGTGGAGCCGCATTCGGCTTCAAATTTTTTGCAAAGGTCCGCGCAGATGGCGTAGGTGTTCTTCTTGGAGGTGGGGACTTCTAAATTGCCGTCGCTGTTCTTAAGACCTGCCAGAAAGATTACGCCCGAAAGGGCACCGCAGGTCTGGGTTCTTCCGCCCATGCCGGCACCAAAGCCCTCCATTGCCATCATAGCAGTCTTGCGGTCTACGCCCAGTTCCTCGCAAAAAGGAATTGCCACCGCCTGGGCACAGTTGAAACCCATATCATGCAATTTCATTGCTTCTTCAATTTTTTTATTCATTTTATCTCTCCGAAAAAAACCTCTTTGGCGGTTGCCAAAGAGGTTTTTAAAATGTTTCAAGTAAAAACTTACTTCAGGGCTTCCATAACAGCAACAGCACAAGCCACAGTCATACCGACCATGGGGTTATTACCAGCGCCGATGAGACCCATCATTTCAACGTGAGCAGGAACGGAAGAAGAGCCGGCGAACTGTGCGTCACCGTGCATTCTGCCCATGGTATCGGTCAGACCGTAGGAAGCGGGGCCTGCAGCCATATTGTCGGGGTGCAGGGTTCTGCCGGTACCGCCGCCGGAAGCAACGGAGAAGTACTTCTTATCGTTCTCGCCGCACCATTTCTTATAGGTGCCGGCAACGGGGTGCTGGAAGCGGGTGGGGTTGGTGGAGTTACCGGTGATGGATACATCCACGTGCTCATGCTTCATAATTGCAACGCCCTCGGAAACATCATTTGCACCGTAGCAGCGAACCTTTGCCTTGTCACCGTCGGAATAAGCGGTGGTGTTGACGATCTTCAGGTCACCGGTGTAGAAATCATAATCGGTCTCTACATAGGTGAAACCGTTGATTCTGGAGATGATGTAAGCAGCATCCTTGCCCAGACCGTTCAGGATGACCTGCAGGGGCTCCTTACGAGCCTTATTGGCGGTTCTGGCAATACCGATGGCGCCTTCCGCAGCAGCGAAGGACTCATGACCTGCCAGGAAGCAGAAACATTTGGTCTCTTCTTCCAGCAGCATAGCAGCCAGATTACCGTGACCCAAGCCTACGCTTCTGGTCTCAGCAACGGAACCGGGGATGCAGAACGCCTGCAGACCGATACCGATGTCTCTTGCTGCGTCGGGAGCGGACTTATCGCCGTTCTTCAGCGCGATGGCAACACCCAGGGTGTATGCCCAGCAAGCATTCTCAAACGCGATGGGCTGAACGCCTTTTACGATGGAGGCAACATCAATGCCCTTGGACAAACAATACTCATTTGCCTCATCCAGGGTAGCGAAGCCATACTGCTCCAATACGGGCTGGATCTTGCCGATTCTTCTCTCATAACCTTCAAAAGTAGCCATTGAATATTCCTCCTTCCTTATTCTTCTCTGGGATCGATGTATTTGACCGCTTCATCGAAACGACCGTAGGTGCCCACATTCTTCTCGTAAGCATCCTTGGGGTCGGCGCCCTTGCGGATCATATCCATCATCTTGCCCAGGTGAACAAACTGATAACCAATGCACTCATTGTTGGCATCCAGAGCTACTTTCAGAATGTAACCTTCTGCCATTTCCATGTAACGAACGCCCTTTACCTTGGTAGCAAACATGGTACCGATCTGGGAACGTAAGCCCTTGCCCAGGTCCTCCAGAGAGGCGCCGATAGGGAGACCGTTCTCGGAGAAGGCGGTCTGAGTGCGGCCGTATACCAACTGCTTGAAGATCTCGCGCATTGCCACATTAATGGCATCGCAGACCAGGTCGGTATTCAGAGCTTCCAACAGGGTCTTGCCCTGAAGGATCTCAGCAGCCATAGCAGCAGAGTGGGTCATACCGGAGCAGCCCAGGGTCTCTACCAGAGCCTCTTCGATGATGCCTTCCTTAACATTCAGGGTCAGCTTGCAGCAGCCCTGCTGGGGTGCGCACCAGCCGATACCGTGGGAAAGACCGCTGATATCGCTGATCTGGGTAGCCTTTACCCATTTTCCCTCTTCGGGAATGGGAGCGGGACCATGATGGGGACCCTTGGCTACTACGCACATACTTTCAACCTCATGTGAGTAGTTCATGATTGATTCTCCTTCCAAAAATTATGCTATTTGCACATACGCTTTTATTATATAGCATCTTTTTTCAACTTTCAAGCCTTTTTCGGCGAAAATCTGCGAAAACACCCGAAAAAACCGCTCCCCAAACAGGGAACGGTTTTCTTATTTTCAGTTTCTTTCTTGCTTGCGAATTGCTTCGTAATCCTTTAAAGCGGTGAGCGCCGGTTTGCAGCCGGGAATAATGATTGCCAGATTCACAATAGTCATCAGACCGATGCCTACATCGCCCAACTCCCACACAAAGGTATAGGCAGCAAGTCCGCCGATAAAGAGCATGATCAGTGCAAGGATCTTATAGACTGTCTGGCTGATGCGGTTATCGCCGAAAAGGAATGCCACATTGGAGCGGGCATAATACAGTACGCCGATAAAGGTGGAAAAACTGAACAAAAACAGAATGATCGCCACAAAGACGGAGCCAAAGGCACCCAGATGGTGCTCCATGGAAGTTTGCAGCAGAGCAAGACCGGAGAGCCCTTCCAGCTTTTCAGCAGGTACCAACAGCATGATAAAGGCGGTGCAGCTGCAGATCACAATGGTATCGATAAAAACACCCAGCGCCTGCAGAAGACCGATCTTCACCGGATGGTCGGTCTCGGCGGCAGCCGCCGCGCAAGGGGCGGAGCCGCTGCCTGCCTCGTTGGAGAAGAGTCCGCGTTTTACACCGTTCATCAAAACCGCGCCGAAGCCGCCTGCCGCAATCTGGCGGATACCGAATGCTTCGGTGAAGATACGGCTGAACACATCGGGTAACTGACCGATATTCTTAAAGATGATAAAGAGGGTGAAGCAGAAATAGAGGGCAGCCATGATGGGCACCATGATATCCAGCACCTTCACCGTTGTATTCTTGCGGAGCACGATAATAGCGGCAAGGGCTGTTACGATGATAGAGGTATACAGCGCCGGGATATCAAAGGAATTCATAAATGCTTCAGACACCGAGTTTCCGATGACTTGGCTGATTCCGCACCAGCAGATCAGACCCGACGCAGCAAAAAGGATGGCAAGAATGGATTTTTTAAAGGGGGTCTTCAATTTCTTTTTGGCAAAATCTTGAATATAGTATGCCGGACCGCCCCGGTATCCGCCGTAGAGGGGATCCTCTTCTTTATGTATTTGCGCCAAAGTGGCTTCAATAAAGGCGGTGGCGGAACCGATGAGGGCTGTGATCCACATCCAGAATACCGCGCCGGCACCGCCGGCGGAAATGGCGGCAACCACACCCACCAGATTGCCCATGCCCACTCGGGTGGCGGTGGAAACGATCAGCGATTGCCAGCCGGAGATAGCGCCGGACTCTTTTTGCCCTTTTTCCATGGAGACCTTCAGCATCTCGGGAAAGAGCCGGATCGGCAGCACTCTGGTGCGAATGGTAAAATAGATCCCCGCCGGGATCAGCAGAAGAACTAAAAGAGGCAGACCCAATGCATTGCCCCCGGGGAGGGGGATGGTGATCAGGTCGCCCCATAAAAAGTTATAAACAGCAGAAATGATTTTAATGATAAACCCCATTCATCTTCTTTCCTTTTTCTAAATATTTAATGCAAAAAACTATTCTTTATATTGCAGCATGGCAGGCGTCCATTCTTTGAGGATGGCTGCCATGGCGGCGGCCTCTTTTTTTGCGCCCGCAAGATCATGCTCCAAATAGTTGCCGCATTCGATCCTGTTGGTGCCGGGAATCTCTCCCTCGAAAGAGGCGGTAAACTCCATCGCCTGCCGCACCAGCTCGATGGCATCCTGATGGGATATCTGATCCCGCACTAAAAGATAGAATCCGGTGCGGCAGCCCATGGGTCCCACATAAAGGATCTGATCCTGATTGGCGGAATTGCGGGCATAGGTGGCAAAAAGATGCTCGATGGTATGCATGGCGGCGTTCTCTAAATAAACACCGCCGTTGGGTTTCTTCATCCGGATGTCATAGGTCACTGCGTCGCCGTCGATACGGGAGAGATACATGCCGGGCTCTAAAATGTCATGGTTTACGGTAAAACTGGCAATTCTTTTCATTCGTTGCACCACACACATTCTCCGCCGATAAAGGTGGCGCGGATATTGCATGCCTCATCCAGCAGGATGAAGTCTGCCAGGGTGCCGGGCAGTAAAGTGCCCATTTGATCGCCGATCCCTAAAAGACGGGCGGGATTTTCAGTTGCCATCATCAGTGCTTCGGGGAGTGTCACCTCTCCGTAGGTTGCCATATTGCGAACACCCTCGTTGAGTTTCAGCACCGAACCGGCGAGGGTTCCGTCCAGCAGCCGTGCCTGCCGATCTTTCACTTCCACCGGCTGACCGCCCAGGGCGTAGCGTCCGTCGGGCAAGCCGCCTGCCTCCATGCAGTCGGTAATGAGGCAGAGCCGCTCTTTCTTCAAGCGGGTGAGAATAGGGAAGAGGTGAGGGTTCACATGGATGGTATCGGCAATCAGCTCGATATAGGCATCCCCCTCCAGCGCTGCGCCGATAACCGCAGGATCCCGATGATGGAGCGGAGGCATGGCGTTGAAGAAATGGGTGGTGCTTTTGGCACCGGCTTCATAGGCGCCTTTGGCGGTGTCATAGTTTGCGGTGGTATGCCCCACCGAGGGAACGATGCCCTTGGCGCTCAGCACTTTGGCGAAGGCATGACCCTCATCCTGCTCGGGGGCATAGGTGACGATCTTAATAACATCTTCAAAGGGCTCCACCATCTCTATGGCGGGCGCAACGATATAGTCCCCGTTCTGGGCACCTTTCTTGGCGGGATGGATAAAGGGTCCTTCCATATGACAACCGATGACTCGAGCACCCTTGGTGCCGCTCATGCAGGTGCGGATGCGCTCCATGGCGGCGGCAATGGTTTCCTTATCCATGGTCATGGTGGTAGGCAAAAAGGCGGTAACACCGTTTTTTACAAGTTCCTCCGCCGCTTTGGCGGGGGAATGGGTCATGGTGTCTTCTCCGGCGTAGCCATGAATATGCTGGTCGATCAAGCCGGCAGAGAGATACAATCCGCCGCCGTCAGTGATCTTGGCCCCCGCGGGAATCTCATGGGAAACGCCGATGATCCGGTCGCCTTCATAAAGAAATACGCTTTCCGGCAAAACCTTTCCGTCTCTAACGATTCTTACATTTTTGATTGCGTTCATTTTTTTAACCTCTTTTCAATGGTTTCGATGACCCGGTGCAGTGCCGGCGCCGCCAGAAGATTTACAATCAGTTCGGCGATGAAATTGATGGATACCCCGGCTGCCACCATCAGGAAAAACATCCACCAAGGGGTGTCGGCCGGGATGGCGCCGAAGGTGCCCGATGCGATGACCGTATCGGCAATAACGGTGCAGCCGGCGATAAAGAACAGGGTATTGATGACCGGTGCCGCTGCTGCTGCAGCAAAGAGGGCACCTTTTTTATTTTTTATGGCGACCAGCCGATAAAAGAACCCGGAACCCATACCTGCCAGAGTTCCTTTGCCAACGCAGATCACCACCGTCATGATGGGGGAGAGGGGCAAAAGGGTCTGCGCCATGGGTTCTCCCAAGGTGATGAGTCCGAAGACCAGTCCTAAAAGACCGCCGGCAAGAGGTCCGTGTAAAATGCCGCCCAAAACAATGGGGATCAATACCAGGCTGATACTGACCGGTCCGATCTTAAAGTTATTTCCTACTGTTTGCAACACAATGGTCAACGCCAGCAGAATCGCCAGCTGCACCAATTGCAGAGTTTGTTGCTTTTTCATGGTTTTTCCTCTTTCTCTTTTGGTTTTTACTTTTATTATTTTAACATATTAAAAGGGGTAAATCAAGTGCTCCCATCCCTGAATTTGGAAGTGTAAAATTACACTTTCTTCGCAAATAAGGCAAAGATTTCTTCTTTTGATGCCAGCCTTTCGGAAAAAGCAGTGGCGCAGCCGGCGGCAATGCCCAGCTTTAAGGCATATTCTTTTCCATGATCGATGCCTGCCAGAAATCCGGCAACCATGGAGTCTCCGGCTCCGACCGTATTGATCGCTGTTCCCGTAAAGGCCGGTTTCTTTATATAGCCGTTTTGATCCAGGAGCAAAGCGCCCTCAGCGCCTAAGGAAACCAAAACATATTCGGCACCCATTTGTTGCAGTTCCTTTGCCGCTGCGGCGATCTCCGCTTCGGTGGAGAGGTGTCTTCCCGCCAGTCCCTCCAATTCCTGTTTATTGGGCTTGATCAAAAAGGGACGGTGGGGCAATACACTTTTCAGCAGTTCACCCGCCGCATCTACTGCCAGGCGGATGCCTTTGCCGCCGAGCCTTTCAGCGATCTGTTCATAAATATCCTGTGGGAGGGTTGGGGGTACGCTTCCGGCTAAGACCAGAGTATCCCCCTCTTTCATCTTGTCCAATTTTTGAAAGAGCAGTTGCAGATCGGTGTCATCAATGGCGGGCCCTTGGGCGTTGATCTCGGTTTCTTCCGTTCCTTTGAGCTTAATGTTGATGCGGGTGGCCCCCTTCTTTAAAGGAATAAAATCTGTTTGCAGACCGTTTTCTTTTACGAGCCGCTTCAATTCATTTCCGGTAAAGCCGGCGATAAAGCCGAGCGCCGTACATTCTACGCCCAATTCCGTTAATACGGCAGAAACATTGATCCCCTTTCCGCCGTAATAGAGAGTTTCTTTGACAGAGCGATTGGTTCTGCCTAAAACAAATTCTTCGGTATATAATATGTAGTCCAAAGCCGGATTCAAAGTGACGGTATAGATCATTGGCTGCATCCTCCATTTCTATTTTATTATATCGTTGCCGCTGCCGTTTTTCAACGGCTTTTTATTGACTTTCCTTTCATGCGGATTTATACTTTTGATAGAAGTAAACCGCGAGGAGAATGGTAAAATGAATAAAACGGTAAAGTGCAATGTTGCTCCCGAAGAGGTGGCAAGAGTCAAGGGCCTTGGATTTTTAAGAGATAAGACTACTTTGGATTGCTTTAACGGCAGAGTAATTACCCGAAACGGAAAGATCACTGCTGCAGAATGTAAAGCCATTGCTGAGGCCTCTGAGCAATTCGGTAACGGGGAGGTGGCCATGACCTCCCGCCTGACTGTGGAGATTCAGCGGGTTCCTTATGAAAAGATCGAGCCGTTGCGGGAATACCTGGCACAATACGGACTGGAGACCGGCGGAACCGGTCCAAAGGTACGGCCGGTGGTCTCTTGTAAGGGAACAACCTGTCAGTTCGGTCTGATCGATACCTTTGCCCTCTCCGAGGCGATCCATGAGCGTTTTTATAAAGGCTATCATGATGTAAAACTACCCCACAAATTTAAGATCGCAGTAGGCGGTTGCCCCAATAACTGCGTGAAGCCCGACATCAATGATTTGGGTATCGTCGGCCAACGGATCCCGAAGGTAGAGGAAGCGCTTTGCCGCGACTGTAAGATCTGCCAGATCGAAAAGGCCTGTCCTATCGGTAATGCAAAACGAACAGAAGGAAAGGTGGTACTGGGGACCGATTGTAACCGATGCGGTCGCTGTATCTCTAAATGTCCTTTCGGTGCCGTCATGGAAGAAACCACGGGTTATCGGGTGTATATCGGCGGAAGATGGGGGAAGAAAGCCGTCCGCGGCATTCCTCTTTCCAAGATTTTTACGGATATGGAAGAGGTCTTGAATGTGGTGGAACGGACCATCCTTTTCTTTAAAGAAAACGGCACCCCCGGGGAGCGTTTCGCCGATACAGTAGCACGTCTCGGCTTTGAAAAAGTAGAAACGTCCTTGCTGGGGGCGGAAAAATGAAAAAATTCCTTCCTGCTATCGCGTTAATATGGATCCTTGTTCTTTCGGCCGGATGCGCACCGCAGGCTGAAAAGGAAGAGATCCTTTATGCCTTCAGCGACGATGCGGGCAATATCGTAGGTCTTTCTGCAGCGCCGCAGAAGGTCGCTGTTCTCTTTTCCTCTTTTGCCGAGGTCTGGAATTTGGCAGGGGGTGAGGTGGCCATCTCGGTGGGCGAGAGTGTAGAAAGAGGTTTTTGTGATGCCGATACCCTTTTGGTTGATAACGGTGCCGGAAAAACCATTGATACGGAACGGTTGCTTTCCTATGAACCGGATCTGGTAATTGGTTCCGCTGATATTGAGGCCCATGCGGAAACCGCTGCATTACTGAAAAATGCCGGGATCCCCTGTGCTCTCTTTCGAACGGAGACCTTTGGAGATTATCTGCGTATGCTTCAGATCTGTACTGATATTACCGGTGATTCCGATGCTTATATGACCTACGGGATCGGGGTACAGCAAAAGATCGATGAGCTGCTGACCCGAATATCTGCTCTTGCAGAAGAGCCGCGGGTACTCTTTATCCGTTCCGGCTCCGGAGCAAGCTCTGCTAAGGCCAAAACCGCCGGACAGCATTTTGCTGCCGCGATGCTGGAGGAGTTGGGTGCTTATAATATTGCCGATGATGCCCCCGTTTTGTTGGACGGCTTGAGTTTAGAAGCGATCTTGAGAGAGGATCCGGCGGTGATTTTTGTTTCCACCATGGGGGATGAGACGGCGGCGAAGACCTATATGAACAGTCTGCTGGAGCAGCCTTCCTGGCAGGCTCTTTCGGCGGTTCAAAACGGAAGCTATAATTATCTTCCCAAAGACCTGTTTCAGTATAAACCGAACGCACGATGGGCAGAGGCTTACGAATATTTAGCAGAATTGCTTTATCCGGAGACCTTCGCCGATGAATAAAAAGAATCGAATTTTATGGGTGCTGCCGCTTTTATTATGCGCGGTCTGTTGTCTTTCTCTGCGTGTGGGCAGTGTTTTCTTGAGCGGCCGTGAATTTTGGGGCGGTCTTTTGGGTACGGACGGTTTTTCCACCGAATCGCTGATCCTCTATGAGATCCGCCTGCCTCGTTTGTTTGGCGCGTTGATTGCGGGATCCGGTCTTTCATTTTCGGGCTTACTGCTTCAAAAAGTGACCGGCAATGCCCTGGCCGGCCCTAATATTATCGGCGTGAATGCCGGCGCAGGCTTTGGGGTGATGCTGACTTTGTTTTTTGCGCCCACTTTGGTATTACTGTTGCCGATCACCGCCTTTGGCGGTGCATTTTTGGCGACTCTGTTGATTGTGGGTTTTGCTTATCACCGTTCTAAAAGCACGGTGATCTTGGCGGGGGTTTCCATCAGCGCCCTTTTAAATGCGGGAATCTCCTTTTTTTCATTGCTGGATCCCGATGTGTTGGCTTCCTATAATCATTTTTCCATCGGCGGTCTCTCCGGGGTGCAGACGAAGGAATTGCTGCTCCCTGCCCTGCTGATCGGGATCTGTTTTTTGATAATATTACTGTTCGGTTCCCGGATCGACTGTCTTTCCCTGGGGGATGCTGTTGCATCCTCTTTAGGTGTGCGGGTAGGGTCTTTACGTGCGCTATGCCTGATTCTGGCAAGCGCTTGCGCTGCTGCAGCAGTCAGCTTTGCCGGCTTATTGGGTTTTGTCGGTCTGATGGTGCCGCATATAGCCCGGAGACTGGCTCCGGTTTGTTTCCGGCTGCAAACGGTCTGTGCGGCTCTTTTGGGCGGTGTTTTGCTGGTCCTTGCCGATCTGTTGGGGCGGGTGCTTTTTGCTCCGTCGGAGCTCCCTGTAGGCATTTTGACGGCGTTGATCGGTGCTCCCTTCTTCTTTTATCTTTTAATACGGAGGAAACGTTATGCTTCGATTTAAAAATACGACCGTTTCCTACGGTAAAACGGAAATCCTTAAAAACATTTCATTTTCGCTGAAGCAAGGAAAGTTCACCGCCCTGATCGGAAAAAACGGCAGCGGTAAATCTACCCTGCTTTCTGCTGCTGCCGGACTTCTTTCATTTGACGGAGAGATCTTTCTTAAAGGCCGTCCGCTAAAAGGCTATTCTTCCAAAGAGCTGGCACAGCTTCGGGCCTTGCTGCCTCAGCTTCTTCCAAATGCTTCCCTAACAGTGGAGCGGCTGGCGGCCATGGGGAGAACACCTTATCTGGATCTGACCGGCCGATTAAAGGCCGAAGATCGAGAGCAGGTCGAAACGGCGATGGAACAAACGGATGTGCTTCGGCTGCGGGATCGTTTTCTTTCGGAACTTTCCGGCGGTGAGCGCCAAAGAGCCTATTTGGCTATGGTCCTTGCCCAGAATGCGGAACTGCTTTTGTTGGACGAACCCACTGCTTTTATGGATGTGGAGGTCACCCGTTCCTTTTTGAAACTTCTCCGTCGCCTGCAAAAGGAGCAGCATAAAACAGTCTTGACTGTTTTTCATGACCTGAATGCGGCTATGGACTATGCGGATGAACTTCTGCTGCTGGAAAACGGAAGACTCTGCTTCAGCGGTTCGGCAGAGGCTTGCCGCCAAAGCGGCCTTGTTGAAGAGGTGTTCGGGGTTACCCGTAAAACCAGAGAGATCTATCAATAAAAAGACCCAAAGGGTCTTTTTTATTTACCGTTGTCATGGTTCTTTGCTCTGTTTGCATAAAGTATTATGGGGTGAGATCAATGAACAACCGTAATTTTTTGGAAAATGCAGCGCTCCTGACCGGAACCGGCCTGCTGCTTCGTGCGGCAGGTCTTTTGCTGCGGGTCCTGATCGCCAATGTATTAGGAGAGGAAGGCATGGGGCTTTATTCCCTGACCTTTACCGTCTATAATCTTTTCATAACCCTTGCCCAATCGGGGATCGGTATCGCGGTGACCCGTCTGGTGGCGCAACATCTGGCACTAAAAGACGAACGGCGAGTCAAGGGTGCCCTGCAATCCTGCCTTTTATGGGCGCTTCTGTTGAGCACCGCCTCTGCTTTTGTACTGTTTTTAGGCTCCGGCTTTCTGGCAGACCGCTGGATCGGTAATGTGGGCTGTGGCTTTGCCTTAAAGGTGTTGGCATTGTCGCTGCCCTTTATGGCGGTCTCCGGCTGCTTTTCCGGCTATTTTATGGGTCGCCGTCAGGTGCGCCCCACCTGCCTTGCTCAGACCATGGAGCAGGCGGTACGGCTACTGATCTGCGCGGTAATGGTGGTGTTGTTTCGAGGAGCCGGCACCGAGATCCTTTTAGGGATGATCGTTTTTTCCAATACTCTGTCGGAGGGGGTTTCCTGTCTCTTTTTAGCCATCCGCTGCAAACGGGAGCGTCCCAAGGGAACGCCTATCCCGCCGGAAAAGGGTGCCATCCGCCGCATTGCTTTGCCGGTAGCAGCATCTCGCTATCTTTCCACTGCTCTCCATTCTACCGAAAATATGCTGATTCCTGTGGCTATCGCCCGCTATACGGGGGATTATTCCCTGGGTCTGGCGCAGTTTGGCGCTCTCAAAGGCATGGCGATCCCACTGCTCTTTTTTCCCGCCTCTTTTTTAACCGCCCTTTCCTCTCTTTTGGTGCCGGAGGTCACCGATTCCGCTGCCCGCGCCGATTGGCGGTCTACCCGTGGGATCGTAGCAAGAGCACTGGGGATCACTGTTACCCTTTCAGTGATGATTTCCGGTGTGTTTTTTATCTACGGGGATTTCTTGGGAGAGGTGCTGTTTCATAGCGAGACCGTCAGCATGATGCTGAAGGTCTTGGCACCTATTACCCCCTTTATGTATATGGATACCATTGCCGATGGACTCTTAAAAGGACTGGATCGCCAGAGTGCCGCCCTTCGCAATAATACCATCGACTCCATTTTGCGAATCCTGCTGATCGCCCTAACCGTTCCTTTTTTCGGTATTTATGGCTTTTTAGGAGTCATGGTTTTCAGCAATATTTTGATCTGTTCGCTGAATATCGGTACCCTGCTGCATGCCTGCAAGCTGAGCTTTCAATGGAAGGATTGGGTTTTGAAGCCCTTATGCGGCTGTGGCATGGCAACGGTGGTCTGGGCATTACTGCCCTTAAGAGGAACTGTTTTGCAGATGGTCCTCGGTGCAGCAGTATGGTGTTTGACCTATGCCATGTTCTATTGGTTGACACTTCCTCAAAAAGATATTATAATATCTAATAGAAAGAAGAAGGAGGCGGACCGGTGAGAGAAAAACTGTTGCAATGTTTTAAAGAGGTGCCCATCGTGGCGGCGGCGAAAAGCGAAGCGGAATTGGAGCAATGCTTAAAAAGCCGCAGCCGGGTAATTTTTTTGTTGTTCGGTGATATCTGTACCATCGCATCCATGGTGCGGCGGGTTAAAGAGGCGGGGAAGATGGCGATTGTCCATCTGGATCTGATCGACGGTCTTGCTCCTAAGGATGTCAGCGTAGATTTTATTGAAAGCGCCACCGAGGCAGATGGGATCATCACCACTAAGAGCGCCCTGATCCGGTATGCCAATCAAAAGGGGATGCTGACCATCCAGCGGTATTTTCTGCTGGATTCCAGAGTGCTGGACAATCTGTCCCGCACCGGCTGCCCTGCCGACTTTTTAGAGGTGCTGCCCGGCGTCATGCCCAAAATCATTCGTCATCTGGTGGAGACCACCGGAAAGCCCATTATCGCCGGCGGGATGATCCGCGATAAGGAGGATGTGCAGAATGCCCTTTCTGCCGGTGCCGTTGCCGTATCCTCTACTAATGATAAGGCCTGGAGTTAAGGAGTAGCCCATGAAACTGAAATTTTTAGGCGCCGCCCATGAGGTGACCGGCTCCTGTACCCTCTTAGAGGCGGCAGGCAAGCGAATCCTCGTCGACTGCGGTATGGAGCAGGGGGGCGATATCTATGAAAACTGCAGCCTGCCTATCCTGCCCTCCGAAGTAGATATGGTGCTGTTGACCCATGCACATATCGACCATTCGGGTAAGATTCACATGCTGGTTTCCCAAGGCTTCCGCGGTCCCATCTATGCCACCGGGGCAACGGTGAAGCTCTGCGGCATCATGCTACAGGATTCCGCCCATATCCAGGAGCAGGAGGCAGTTTGGCGCAACCGAAAAGCCCAGCGCTCCGGCGAACCGGAATATGTCCCTCTCTATACGGTGGAGGATGCATTACATACCATGTCCCTTTTTGAGCCCTGCTCCTATCGGCAGGAATATGCCGTTGCCGATGGCATTGCCCTGCGGTTTCTCGACGCCGGGCACCTGATGGGCTCTGCCAGTATCGAGATCACCGTTTTGGAAGAGGGCAAAAAGCATGTGCTGCTCTTCTCCGGTGATCTTGGAAATGTGGGCCGTCCGCTGATCCGGGATCCTCAAAATCCGGACTATGCCGATACGGTTATTATTGAATCTACTTACGGCAACCGCCTCCATGGCGAGCGTAAGGATTATATCGGTCAGCTGACCGCGGTCTTGCAGGAGACCTTTGACCGGGGCGGCAATGTGGTGATTCCCTCCTTTGCAGTGGGCAGGACTCAGGAATTTTTGTATCTTTTAAGGGAGATCAAGGATAAAGGGCTTGTGAAGGGACATGAAAACTTTCCCGTCTTTGTAGATAGTCCCCTGGCGGTAGAAGCTACCAAGATCTATTTCGATGATCTCACTGAGTATTACGATGAAGAGATGCTCGCTCTCATTGAGCAGGGCATTAATATTCTGGAGTTCCCCGGTCTGCAGGTTTCGGTGACTGCCGAGGAGTCCATGGCGATCAATGAGAATAAGACCCCCAAGGTTATCCTTTCCGCCAGCGGTATGTGCGAGGCGGGACGGATCCGCCATCATTTAAAACATAATCTTTGGCGCGCTGATAGTACGGTGCTGTTTGTGGGCTATCAGGCTTTAGGCACTGTCGGCCGCCTGCTGCAGGACGGTGCCGAAACTGTCAAGC
Source organism: Clostridia bacterium (assembly GCA_017482195.1). Classification (GTDB taxonomy): domain Bacteria; phylum Bacillota; class Clostridia; order Oscillospirales; family QAKW01; genus QAKW01. Next base: position 39,532 of record JAFUNM010000006.1, on the reverse strand, counting down.
TCTTCGGCGAAACGGTGCAGGTTAAGGCGAAGATCGCCACCATGGACGGCATCAGCGGTCATGCTGATCAGCAGATCATGCTGGATTGGCTGGGTGCTCTGCAGAATAGACCTACCCGTGTTTATGTCAATCATGGCGACGATCTGGTTTGCGATGAATTTGCTTCTATTATTACCGGACGCTTGGGTTTCCCGGCCACCGCGCCCTATAACGGCGCGGTCTATGACCCTGTCGTTGATCTTATGCTGGAGGAAGGCAACCGGGTTCGCCTGGAGAAGAAAAAGCCGGCCAAAACTAAGGCCGATCTGGTTTTTGATCGACTGTTAGGCGCTGCAAAACGTCTTTTGAAAGTCATTGAAGGTATGCGCGGCAGAAGCAATAAAGAATTAGCCAAATATGCAGATCAAATCAATAACCTATGTGATAAAATGGAAAAATAAGTTCAAAAACACACTCGGTACTGAGTGTGTTTTTTACTTTACTTTCTGAAAAATATATAGTATAATTATGCTGTATGACTATAATATCTCTTGAGAAGGAGATTTTACTATGAGTGAAAATAACAATAAACGAAATATCACCGGCTCTTATCCCGGAGCAGGCGGACAGAACCGTCCCAAACGGGTCAATCCGGCCGGCTCTTATCCCGGAAAAAAACGCTTTCCGGTGGCAGAGCCTGTAAAAGAAGAGACTCCCGTCAGCGGCGAGACGGTGTTCTGGAAAACTGCGCCTCAAAAGGCAGAAGCTTCCGTTAAAAAGACGGAAAGACCGGTCAAAAAGAACCGCTCCCGCTTTACCCCCGATTTTATGAAGACGCTTTGGGGTAAGTATTGGAAGAGCCTGGCTTTCTATTCCTGCGTTTTGGTGCTTAGCGTGGTACTGGCCTCCTGGTGCTGCCATATCGGCAATGAGGTGTTGGGTCTCATCCGACCTGATAAGGAATATACCGTGGAGATCGCTGAGGGTAGCTCTACAATGGAGATCGCCAAAAGCCTGAAAGAGGCAGGCGTGATCGATCATCCTTATGTTTTCAGAGTTTACTGTATGCTGAAAAAAGCGGACGGAGCGTTTAAATTCGGCGAATATACCCTCAATTGCAAACGGGACTATAATCAGCTGATCTCCGCTTTGAAGCGCTCTCCTTCTAATAAGACCTCCGTGTCCTTCACTATCGGTGCAGGGGATACTCAGGAGGATCTGGTGACCAATCTGTGTGATACCTTAAAGTATCTGGAGCGGGAAGAGCTGGAGGATGTACTGCAAAACTATGATTTCTCCGATTATACCTTCTTGAACGGTCTGCCCGCCCGCAACTATCGTCTGGAGGGCTATCTTCTTCCCGGTACCTATGAAATGTATGAGGGCGAATCGGCGCTGGCTGTTGTTCAGCGGATCCTGGATGCCTTCCAGACCCAGGTGCTCACCGCAGAGAATCAAAAGAAGATCGGTGCCTCCGGCTATACGCTGGATCAACTGATCACCTTAGCCTCTGTATTGCAAAAGGAGGGCGGAAATGCCTTCGCTAAGGAGGCCGGCGTTTATTATAACCGCCTGAAGAGTGATTTCCCCTATCTGGAATCCTCCGCCACCGTGGCTTATATTCTGCCGGCCGGCAGTACTGTTACCGCCGCAGATATCAAAACCAATGATGCTTATAATACCTACCGTGTTCAGGGTCTTACTCCGGGTCCTATTGCCAATCCCGGCCCGGAGGCTATCGCAGCGGTATTGACCCCTGAGACCACCGATGCCCGGTATTTCGCTGTGGGGCAGGACGGTGTTACGGTGTTTGCCGTCTCCAATGCCGACCACCTGAAGAATCTGAAATCCACCGGCGAGGGTGTCCGGGGAACGGGGACGGTCCTTTGAGTATGGAACTTTTAGCTCCCGCAGGGAATTTTGAAAAACTGCGTTACGCGTTGGAATACGGCGCCGATGCTGTTTACGCCGCCTATCGCTCCTTCGGCCTTCGGGCAGCAGGTGAAAATTTCGATGAGCAAGGCCTAAAGGAAGCCATCGACTATTGCCATGTCCGCGGCAAGAAGATCTACATAACTGTTAATATTTATCCCGATTCCAAGGATCTTGCAGCAATGCCCGCTTTTTTTGAAATGCTCGCAACGCTGAAACCGGACGGTATGATTATCGCTGATTTGGGTGTTATGACCTTAGCCAAGCGCTACGCTCCTGAGATCCCCATCCATGTTTCTACCCAGGCCAATGTCACCAATCATGAGACCGCTAAGGTGCTGGCAGAGCTGGGCGCCAAACGCATTGTTTTGGCAAGAGAAATGCCATTGGAGGAAATCTGCCTTTTGCGGGCAAATCTGCCTGCGGCGGTGGAGCTGGAGTGCTTTGTTCATGGGGCCATGTGCATCTCTTATTCCGGTCGCTGCCTGCTTTCGGCAGCCATGACCGGCCGCAGCGGCAACCGGGGAGCCTGTGCTCATCCCTGTCGCTGGAATTATGCTTTAATGGAGGAAAAACGCCCCGGTGCGTATTCCCCCATTGAGGAGGACGGCCGCGGCACCTATATCATGAACTCCAAGGATCTGTGCCTGATCGAGCATTTAAAGGAAATGGAGGAGGCCGGTATCGCCTCCTTGAAGATCGAGGGTCGGATGAAGAGCTTTTACTATGCCGCCTGTGTTACCCGCGCCTATCGCAGAGCACTGGATGATCTGGCAGCCGGCAAATCCTTTGACCCCGCTCTTTTGGAGGAGCTGCGGGCCGTTTCCCATCGGGACTATACCACCGGTTTTTTGTACGGCGTTCCCGGCGCTGAGGCTCAGGAACCGAAAACAGGCGGCTATATTCGCCGGACTGATGTGGTGGCTGTTGCTACCGAGCAACCGGGTACCCTGCTCCAAAAGAATAAGTTTTCCGTCGGTGAGACCCTCTGGGTTTTGACTCCTCATGAGGAGCCTTATTCGGTTGTTATCCATGAAATGTACGATGAAAAGGGGTTGCCCATTGAGAGCGCACCCCATGCGGAAATGAAGGTAAAACTGCCCTTCTCCCTCCCGCCTTATAGTATTTTACGCAGAGAAAGAAAGGAACTCCAATGAGCAAAGTAACCATCCCCGCAGGCTATCGGCCGGCATTATCCCTTTATGATACTCAAAAGGCCATTGGTCTGATCAAACGGCTGTTTGAAGATATGCTTTGCGGAGCATTGAATCTGCGGCGCGTATCTTCACCGCTGTTTGTTACCGCATCTTCCGGCCTCAATGACAATCTTAATGGCGTGGAGCGTCCGGTTTCCTTTGATTTGAAGGATACCGGCACCTATGCCGAGGTTGTCCATTCTCTGGCAAAATGGAAGCGCCAGGCCCTTCGGGACTACGGCTTTGCCCATGATACCGGCCTTTATGCCGATATGAACGCCATCCGCCGGGATGAAGAACTGGACAACCTCCATTCCATCTATGTGGATCAATGGGATTGGGAGAAGATTATCTCTGAAGAGGAGCGAACCAAGGAATATCTAAAGAGTGTAGTGGATAAGATCGTAGGCGCTATCTGCGATACCGAGCAGACCCTTCGGATCATGTTTCCCCAACTGAATGCCCGCCCTGCCTTAAAGCGGGAGATTACCTATATTACGACCCAGGAACTGGAGGATCGCTATCCGGAACTTACTGCCAAGGAGCGGGAGAATGCGATTGTAAAAGAGTGCGGCGCTGTGTTCCTGATGGAGATCGGCGGTGTCCTCAAGTCCGGAAAACCCCATGACGGCCGTGCGCCTGACTATGACGATTGGCAGCTCAACGGAGATATCCTTCTCTGGAACGATACTCTGCAGCAGGCCTTTGAGATTTCCTCTATGGGCATTCGTGTCAGCCCTGAGAGCCTTTCGCGTCAATTGAAGATCGCCGGCTGCGATGATCGGCGGGAACTGCCCTTCCATAAGGCTCTTCTGGCCGGAGAACTGCCGCTGACCATCGGCGGCGGTATCGGCCAGAGCCGTCTTTGCATGTTGCTTTTGGGTAGCGCCCATATCGGTGAGGTACAATCCTCCATCTGGGACGAAGATACCCTGAAAGCCTGCAAAGAAGCCGGCATCCCTATTTTATAAGATAAAAAGTGAGCCGATGGCTCACTTTTTTATTGCTCCGAAAAGCATAAATACCAGTCTATGCAAATATGCCCTGCCTGCTCCTGTTTTTGCATATAATCGATGCTCTCCCGGCGGGTGGCAGGCGGCGGCAGAAGATTGGGTTCGCCCGGCACCCAACTGCAGGGTGTGGGGCGGCGGGTCTGAAGTGCCAGCAGCGTGCGTAAAACCTCGGTAAAGTTGACCCCGATCTCATTGGGATAGGAAAAATGCGCATGAGGCGTGCCGTCGGGGGAGAGTAGCCAAAGATACTTTTTGCCTTCTCCGAGACCCATCTGCTCTCGTAAAATTCCCTTTAAATCGCAACCCAACGGAAATCGGATCGGCACATGCTTTCCCAAACGGTAGCGGGAGAGGGTTTCCAAAAAGGCCAAATGCACCGAAAGCCGATCCTCGCTGAGGCAAAGAATGCGGCAGTTTCCTTCGGTAAACTCTCCTTGTAGGGAGGAGAGCTCCAAAAGCTCGGTGGCGCTCACAGGCAGAAAATCTCCGCCGTAGTAAAAAAGAAGAGTCCACTTTCCCGTACAGTCGGCAGGATAACGAAAGGGGCCTTCGGTGGTCTCTAAGTAGAATTCCATCTTTATCACCTCGTTTATTTCTATGTTTACAATTGTTTCTTTGACATTCACCGTAATTCCAGGTATACTTTCTAATGAGTGAGGTTCGTGCTATGTTAAATCGTATTTTTAAGTATAAAAGAATATGGTTGCTGCTTTTGGCTCCTTTGGGATTGATTTTGACCCTTTCCGCCAAGGTGGACAGCACCTGGGTAGAGCAGATCCATTCCCGCTATGTCTATCCCTTGTTTGCCAATACTTTGGGTGGATTGCTTTCTTTAGTGCCTTTCGGTGTATTGGAGATCCTGGTCATCTTTTTGGGCGCAGGACTGCTTTTTTATATCGTTCGGACGATTGTGCAGGCGATCCGGATCAAAGAGGGAAGAAAGGGACGTCTTTATCGCTTCGGATTGAATCTTTTGGGCACGGCCAGCGTGGGTTATTTGTTCTTTGTGCTGTTTATGGGCCTTAATTATTATCGGGCACCCATTACCGATTATTTGGAGCTGACGGTGCAGAAAAGTACCAAAGAGGAACTTTATGATCTCTGCGAGTTACTGGTCTATGACTGCAATTTCTATCGGGAGCAATTGGAGGAAAAAGAGGGAATTGCCTCCTTGCAGGACGACTCCTTTTATGATACCGCCAATGCCGCAAGAGAGGCCTATGCCGCTCTCGAGGAGGAGATCCCCGTTCTGCAAGCGGCCAATGTGCGTAATAAGCCGCTGTTGACCTCCAAGCTTTTTTCCATGGTGTTGACCACCGGGATCTATGTGCCCTTTGAATCGGGCATCAATGTGGATGTTCCCGCCCATACCATTCCTGCAACCATGTGCCATGAGCTGACCCATTTCCGCGGGTTTATGCGGGAGGAAGAAGCCAACTTTTTAGGCTACCTTGCCTGTATGAAATCGGAACAGGCGGATTTTCGTTACAGCGGCAGTCTGCTGGCCTTTGGCTATGCCTTTAATGCCCTTTATGACGAGGATATTGAGTTGGCTCGCAAGATCGCTCAGCTTTGCGATGAGGGGATGCTGCGGGATATCGAATGGGAGGATGCTTATTGGGAACCCTACCGTGATACGGTCGTCAGCAACGCCTCCTCGGAGATTTACGATCAATATCTCCAATCCAATAATCAAGAATCCGGAATTAAGAGCTATGGAGAGATGGTAGATTTATTGTTAGCCTATTATAGAGACTTTAACGAAGCTTAAAAAAGAATCGGTGTAAATTTACACCGATTCTTTTTGCTTCTGTTTTTCAAAAATAGGTTTATTGTTGCATTTCATTCAGAGGAACGATTTCATAGCCTTCTGCTCTTAGATTATCAATCAAAGTACCCAATATCTGTGCATTTGTAGCCGAGGTGGAGTGCAGCAGTAAGACGCAGCCGTTGTGCATCCGACTCATGATCTTTTCCAAAGCCTTATCGGGGGCGGGCTGATCCTCCTGCACCCAGTCATAATATGCGAATGTCCAGAAAACGGAGGTCAGTCCCAGCTTTTCATTGTATTCCAGCGCTCGTGTGGAAAACCGTCCGCAGGGAAAACGGAAATAGCCGGAAGGGGTCAGCCCCAATTGGGTCACCAAATCATTCCAGCCGTCGATCTGCTTTTGATAGGTGGCAAGATCGGTCAGCTTGGTCATGTCGGCATGGTTGAGGGTGTGGTTGCCCACAATGTGTCCCTCTGCTGCCATTCGCTGTACCAGTTCTCCGTTTTGTTTCACAAAGTTGCCGTCTAAAAAGAAGGCTGCCGAAACGCCCTTTTCCTTTAAAATATCTAAGATGGGGGTATGATATCCGTTGTCGTAGCCGGCGTCAAAGGTGATGGAGACCTTCTTTTCATTTTCCGTTCCGCAGTAGATGACCGAATAATCTCCCAAGGGGACCTCATTGGCCACCTGCGGCTGAGTGTGTTCTTCGTTGGGTTGAAAATACCAATCATAGCCGGTGGTATCGCTGACGCTCCAGCCTGCACTCATCAAAAATAACATACTGACGATCAACAGCGGCACGCCCAGTGCGATCATCAGTTCTTTGCTTTTGGCCATTATAACAACTCCTTTTTCTATATTGTTTGTATTTCGCCGTAAAAAGATACAGAATTTTGGCGAAAATAGATATGGTAATTTTATGTATTGTTTGATATAATTTTTTCGTTATTTTGAAAAAAGAAGGTTTTTCGATGAAAAGAGAAGATTTAAGAAATATTGCCATCATCGCCCATGTTGATCACGGAAAGACCACCTTGGTCGATGAAATGCTTAAGCAGGGCGGTGTATTCCGCGATAATCAGGCCGTTGCCGACCGGGTCATGGACAGCAATGATCTGGAGCGGGAACGCGGGATCACCATCCTGGCAAAGAATACGGCCGCCCATTGGAAGGGGACGAAGATCAATATCGTGGATACCCCGGGCCATGCCGATTTCAGCGGTGAGGTAGAGCGAATCCTGAAAATGGTCAACGGCGTTTTACTGTTGGTGGATGCTTTTGAGGGCGCGATGCCCCAGACCCGCTTTGTATTGGAAAAGGCGCTGGAAATGGGTCATCAGATCATCGTGGTGGTTAATAAAGTAGACCGTCCTGATGCCCGTCCTTTGGAAGTGGTAGACGAAGTATTGGAGCTGCTGATCGAGCTGGGTGCCAGCGACGAGCAACTGGACAGTCCTATCCTCTTCTGCTCCGGCAGAGAGGGTACTGCCTCTCTCACTCCCGAAGAAAAGGGTACCGATCTTGCTCCTCTGTTTGATAAAATTTTAGACCAGATCCCTGCCCCCGAAGGGGAGGAGGATCAGCCTTTGCAGATGCTGGTCTCTTCCATCGACTATAATGATTTCGTGGGCCGGATCGGCATCGGTCGTATCGAGCGGGGTGTGATCCATCAGAATGAAGAGGTTGCCGTTTGTAACTTCCATGAGCAGGGAATTATCCGTAAAGGCCGCGTTCAGGCGCTTTTCGCCATCGAAGGTCTGAACCGCGTTCCCGTTACCGAAGCCAAGGTGGGCGATATCGTCTGCTTCTCCGGAATCGAGGGTGTGACCATCGGCGAGACTCTCTGCAGTACCGATTGTCCCGAACCGCTGCCCTTTGTCAAGATCAGTGAGCCTACTCTGGAAATGAATTTTATGGTCAACAACAGCCCCTTTGCGGGCCGTGAGGGTAAATTTGTCACCTCTCGCCATATTCGTGACCGTTTAATGAGAGAACTTTTGAAAGATGTCTCTTTGCGGGTGGAAGAAGGGGAGACCGCCGATACCTTTAAGGTGGCCGGCCGCGGTGAAATGCACCTTTCCATCTTGATCGAGACTATGCGGCGGGAGGGCTATGAATTTGCCGTCTCCATGCCCCATGTGTTGTATAAAGAGATCGACGGTGTTAAATGCGAACCCATTGAGCAGGTCTTTATCGACGTGCCGGAGGATTGTGTCGGTTCGGTGGTGGAGCGTCTGGGCTCCCGTAAGGGTGAGATGCTCTCCATGGAACCTAACGGCTCCCGTATGAAGCTGCAGTATCTGGTTCCCGCCCGTGGCCTCATCGGCTATAAGAGCGACTTTTTGACTGCTACCCGCGGCGAGGGCGTGATGAATACGATTTTCCATGGCTATGAGCCTTATAAAGGGGATATCCCCGGCCGTTCCATGGGTTCCTTGATCGCTTTTGAGACCGGAGAAGCCGTCACCTACGGTCTCTTCAATGCCCAGGAACGGGGTGCCCTCTTTATTGAACCCGGCACCCCTGTCTATGAGGGTATGATCGTGGGCATGAACCCTAAGGGTGACGATATTGCCGTCAATGTGTGCAAGCGTAAGCATGTCACTAATATGCGCGCCAGCGGTTCCGATGAAGCTCTGCGGTTGATTCCTCCCAAGAAGATGAGCCTGGAGGAGTCCATCGAGTTCATTGCTCCCGATGAATTTATTGAGGTGACGCCTACCAATATCCGCCTGAGAAAGCAAACGCTGAGCAATACCCAGCGCATGAAGGAACTCTCTCGCCTGAAATAATCAAAAGCCTTGAAAACACACGTGTTTTCAAGGCTTTTTCTTTTAAAATAATTGTGACAAACGGATCTTTGTTGATTCCTCTAAAGCACGCGCCACCTCTTGGACTGCCGTCTTTTCCGGCCCCTCCACCAGAATGCGTATAAAAGGCTCTGTCCCCGAGGCTCGCACCAGGATCCGTCCCCGCTCCGCAAAGGACGATTCTGCCTTGCGGACATCCTTTAGGAATACCTCGTCGGCCATTAGCTTGCGCTTTTGCAGATCGTCCGCCAATACATTGATCTGCGCTTGGGGAAAGGGGGTAAAAATATCGTGTACTTCTTCGCCTGAGATCCCCAAAGCCTTCATGGCGGAAAGGAGCATCAGCGCCGTCAGCTGACCGTCTCCTGTGGTGGCCTTCTCTAAAAAGATGATGTGTCCGCTGTGCTCACCGCCCAGGATATAGCCCTGTTCCAACATCTCCTCTAAAACATACCGGTCTCCCACCTTTGCGGTAGGAACATTGATGCCCTCCTTGTTCATCCGCTCCATCAGGCCTAAATTTGACATTACCGTTGCCACCAGAGTGTTCTTTTTCAGGCGGTTTTTCTGCTTGAGATAGAGAGCAAGCACTGCCAAAATGCAATCTCCGTCGATGGGACGACCCAAACGGTCACAGGCCAGGCAGCGGTCTGCATCTCCGTCAAAGGCAAAGCCGAGATCTGCGCCTTCTCTCTTGACCAGCCGCGCCAGCTCCTCCATATGCATGGAGCCGCAGCCCTCGTTGATATTAAAGCCATCCGGCCGGTTGTGGTAAAAACGAGCATCAATGTTAAAGGAACCGAAGATCCGTTCCGCAGTCTCCGAGGCGGCACCGTTGGAGCAGTCAAAGACTACCTTGATCCGTTCCGGCTGCTCTTCGCAGGCCTGCTTGATGTGCTCACAGTAAAAATCCTTGGCTTTAAGATTATAGCTAAACTGCCCGGGGCGTGCAGCGGGAAGAAGGGTAAAGGGCTCCATCAGCCGCTCCACTTCTGCTTCCTTTTCATCGGGCAGCTTGATGCCACCCTTTGCCATGATCTTCAAACCGTTATATTCATAAGGGTTGTGGGAGGCAGAGATCATTACTCCCGCCGCTGCCCCCATCCGATCAATGAGAAAGGCCAGCGCCGGGGTGGGCAGCACGCCAATGTGTTCCACATCCACCCCCGCATAGCAAAATCCTGTTACCAGCGCTCCCAATAAAAGATCCTTGGAGGCTCTGGTGTCACTGCCGATAATGACCTTGCAGCGGTCATTTTCTTTTTTTAGAAGATAGCCGCAGGCTGCCCCGCAGCGAAAGGCAAGCTCGTGGGTCAGCGCCTTGTGCACCACCCCGCGAATACCGTCTGTTCCGAAATATCTACCCATATTACTCCACCGTCACACTCTTGGCAAGATTTCGGGGCTGATCCACATCATTGCCCCGCTCTACCGCCGTATAATAAGCAAATAATTGCAGCAAGACTGCCCCTGCCATCGGCGCCTCCAAATCCGAGCAGGGAGGGAGGGTCAGTATATCGTCCGCCACCCCGGCCAGATCGGCGTTTTCGTAGGTGACGGCTAAGACTGTTGCCCCTCTTGCCTTCACCTCTTTCACATTGCTTAAGGTTTTGGAAAACCGCTCCCGATCGGTCAGTAAAGCAATGACTGGCGTTCCTTCTTCGATGAGAGAGATGGTTCCGTGCTTCAATTCACCCGCAGCATAGGCCTCGCTGTGGATATAAGAAATCTCTTTTAATTTCAAAGACCCTTCGCAAGCAAGAGCATGATCCTGTCCTCGTCCGATGAAGAAAAGCCGATGAGCCTGCTTGAATTTTTGTGCCAGCGCACGGCATTGCTCTCCCTGTTCCAAAACCCGCTCCAGCAAAGAAGGGAGGGCGGCGATCTTTTCGCATGCCAACTCGTTTTCTGCCAGCTTCAGCGCCAGAAGATAAAGCAACACCGCCTGGCAGGTATAAGCCTTGGTGGTGGCCACAGAGATCTCCGGGCCTGCCGCCGTGTAAAAGACCCGATCCGCCTCCCGGGCTAAGGTGCTGCCCCATACGTTTACAATAGCTAAAGTGGGGACTCCCCGCGCCTTCGCCAGCCGGAGCGCTGCTACCGAATCCGCCGTCTCTCCCGATTGGGAGATGACGATTATCAAGTCCTCTTTAGATAGGATGGGGTCATTATAACGAAACTCGCTGGCGATCTCTGCCGTTACGGGGATTCGGGCCCATTTTTCAATGGCGTATTTTCCTAAGAGTCCCGCATGGTAGGCCGAGCCGCAGGCTACGATCCGGATGGTTCCCTGAATGTTGAATTCCTCTCCGGGGAAGAGGGTGTGATCCTTGTAATAGCGGGAGACCGTTGCCTGTACCGCCTCCGGCTGCTCATGGATCTCCTTGGCCATGAAATGGGCGTATCCGCCCTTTTCTGCGCTTTGCAGATCTTGCTCTGCAGTCAGTACTTCTTTATTGACCTGCTGCCCGTCGGCAGTAAAGAATGTGATCCTTTCCTTGGTCAGCACCGCCACCTCACCCTCATTTAAGAGGTAATATTGACGGGTATGCTCCAAAAGGGCGGGAATATCCGAGGCAATGAAGTTCTCCCCGTTGCCCCGGCCAACGATCAGCGGGCTGTCCTTGCGTACCGCATAAAGGGTCTGTGGCTGATCCTCAAAAAGGATGCCCAGAGCATAGGACCCCTCCAATCGCTTGATTGCCTGAAAAATTGCAGTTAAAGGGTCTCCGTTATAGAGGGTATCCAACAAAATAGCGGCGATCTCGGTATCGGTATCGCTGATGGGCTGACGATCCAGCTCTGCCCGCAGCTCTTTTTCGTTTTCGATGATGCCGTTATGGACTAAAACGACCCGTCCCGCCCGATGGGGATGTGCATTCTTCTTGCAGGGAACACCGTGGGTCGCCCAGCGGGTATGGCCGATGCCCGTCTTGGAGATTTCCATGGCCTGATCCAGCTGCTTTTCCAGCACCGCGACTTTTCCCTCGTCCTTGAAAATTTCGATGGTTCCATCGGCGGCAAGGGCAATGCCGGCCGAGTCATAACCGCGATATTCCAGTTTTTTTAATCCGCCGATCAGGATGTCTTTGGCATCCCGATCTCCGGTATATCCCATTATTCCGCACATATAAAAACTCCTTTGATCCTTTTTCCATATTTTTTTCTGTGCAGATTTAATTTATGCAAAAAAGAAAGTCATCTTTACCAAAATTCAAAGTCACAATTTGGCGGATTTCACCAAAAGAAAAAATTACCGCCGAAAAAACCGTTAAATTCGCCGCTCACTTATTGACTTTTAGGTATTTATAAAATATAATAATGCTGTGTAATAATTTTTTGTTCAACTTTCTGACAGGAGGTTATAAGAATGATGAACTCTAAAAAAATTTCCGCAGTGCTCCTTTGCATCGTGATGATGATCTCGATGCTTTCCTGCTTTGTGCTGGGCACCTCTGCGGATATGGGCAGCGGCTTGGGCTATGCTGTGACCATCGAAGAAGGTAATTTTGTCGGCGGTACTTCTCTGCCGTCCAATGTCATCATCGTCAATGATGATTGGTTTGGCAAGACCGGCAAAGTCGCTTTGAAATTGGACGGCAAGGTCTATTCTGCATGGCTCGGTGCTCAGGCTTTCGGCAGCCTTGCCGACGCTACCAAGGCGACTGTTGTGCAGAGCGGTAATACCGCGATCAGTACCGCAGGCAAGGTCATTTATGTTGCTCCCGGTACTTATACCGGCGGCGTAGAGGTCTACGGAAACGATACCCGGATCTACGGCCCTATGGCGGGTGTGAATCCCAATAATGCCGATTTGATTACTGCTAATGCAAAGCGCCCTGCAGCTGCAGGCGGCGATGCAGTCGACCTGTCGGCCGAAGCGGTCATCGTTGGCCGTATCACCTTGATGGACAACGGCTTGAAGACCACCATCGAAGGCTTCTATTTCTCCGGCAATTCGCTGATCTATCAGCAACAAGGTTATAAGCACCGTACCGGCATTTTTGTTAAGAACAATATTTTCGATGTAACCTCCGAGAATATCCTTCATCTGACCTCTTCCAGCTCTGCAACCGTTTATGCAGGCGATGTGGAATTTATGAACAACCGTGTTCTCAACGGCCGCCATCTGCTGGAAATGTGGTTTACGATGGATGTCACCGTTCAGAATAACTATATCAACCTTTCCGAGACTGCGATCATTTCCAAAACAGTAGAATCCAACTCCATCGGCGATAATATTCTGCTGGACCGCAACTATTTCCCCCAGACCGTGGGTCTATATTCCTTTAGTGAATCTGCTACCTACGATACTCTTATGCAAGGCGTTACCATCAGCAACAATGTGGTTGACGATTGTTCTGCCGCCGCCAGCGGCCTGGTCTATTACCGGTATTTAGGCGATAAGAACCTGCCCGGTACCATGATCAGTATCATCGGCAATACCTTTAAGAAACTGAGCACCAGTGCAGTTCCTTTCCAGTTCGCATATCTTAAAAACTGGAATCAGCCGGTGATCTTCCGTTATTTGATCAACATCAACGAAAACTATCTGGATGTTACTCCCGGCGCTACTCTTGTATCTGCAGGCACTGGCGTGAAGGGCGTTCTCAATATGGGCTACAACTATTATCCTAACGGTATTGAGAAGTCTCAGATCGATCTGCAGGACGGCGAGCTCGAGCTGGTTCTGAATCCTCAGTATGCCGATGAAACCATGACCGCCGTCAAAGAAGGCGGCTGCAAGGTCGTTGATGTCAACGGTTTGAATGCTGAAAAAGTAACGATCGACGACGATCAGAATCTGGTCATCCTGGATCTGACCGGCGACGGTGTTGATTATCTGGAACTGGCCAATATGCTGGTCGTTTCTCCCAACTGCACCTGGCGTTTGTATGAGGACGCTACGCTCAATACTCCGCTCAAGGATAAAGTGATGTATCTGGACGGTTCTCAGACCGATCGCTATGCGCTGATCGAGAATGAGGACGGCACCGGTGTCGTTTATCGTATCCATGTCCGCCGTGAGGCCGGTAATGAGGCGAAGTTGCTGAAGCTTACCTTCAGCGGCAATATCTTTGACGTTGATGAGGCCGTAAACGGCAGAACCTTTGCCTATACCTTTAATGCCGAGGATGCTTTCGTAAACTATAGCATTAAGACCTCTGCCGGCGCATCTTATGCGCTGTATGCGGATGCAGCCTGTAAGCAGCCTCTGGATGATCTGGGCAGCTATATTCCTTATGGAAATAACTATGTATTCTATGTAAAGATCAATTCCGAGGATAAAACCGTTCAGGATCAGGTGTACACCGTCCGGTTCAACCGGGATGCCGGTTCCTTTGATCCCGCTATCCTGAATATGACCGCCGATGCCGCAGGTACCTCTTATATCCAGAATGATATAAAGTTCTTGGTCTATGAGTTGGATTCTCTGGCAAAAGAAGCAACTATCAAGCTGACTGCTACCTTGAATGCTTCCTATCAGATCTTGGATAAGAGCGGCGCAACGGTGCTTTCCTCCAATACGGATGTGAAGGCATTGACATTGACGGACGGCATTAATGAATTCACCGTCAAGGTCACCGATAAATACGGCAGAAGCAATACCTTCACGCTGGCTGTGGAAAACGGCAAGCTTTCTTCCGATAATGCGATCACCGGCATAGAAGGTGTTTCTACCACCATCGTGGATAACACCATCAGCTTTGTAGGCTCCGGTGATTCCACCAATGTTACCTTTAAAACCAGAAATGAGTATGCGGTCTGTGAAGTCTATGCCGATGCGGAAAAGACCATTAAGATGACCTATACTTCTAATATCATCCCTGTAAACGGCCGTGATACCGATGCCAGAGCCTTCACCCTTCCCACCGCCGTTTCCGAGTCTCATTACTATGTAGTATGTATCGCCGAGAACGGCAGTAAACGGGATTATGAACTGATCATCACCAAGAATGCGATCTCCCGCGACTATATCGACGTGCAGGATCCTAATGCCTGGTTCTATGATTATGTTCAGCAAGCCAATGATCAGGGACTTCTGATCGGCGAGAATATCGGCACCAATCAATGGCAGTTCAGACCGGATGATGCGATCTCCCGTCAGGAGGTGGCTATGGTTATCGTTCGCCTGATGGGTGTCAATGCTGCGAACTATACCTCAACCAAGCTGCCTTATGCGGATAGTAACGCGATTGCTCCCTGGGCCGCCGATGCAGTTAAAACCTGCTTCAGCAGAGGTTATATGAAGGGCTCTGACGACGGTGAGCTGTATTTCAATCCCGAAAGCTCTATTACCCGTCAGGAAGTTATGGTTCTGTTCGCTCGCGCGTTTAACCTGACCGGCACTGCGGATCTGAGCGCATTTAAGGATGCAGCCTCTGTTGCACCTTGGGCCAATGCCGAAGTGCAGGCTGTAATCGCCTCCGGCTTGATCGAAGGAAATAAAGACGGAACTCTGGCTCCCGATGCCGGAATCACCCGTGCGGAGATGGCTGCTATTTGTACCAGAACTGCAGCTTTGAAATGATTCCTTAATTTAAAATAAGAAAAGAGAGCATTGAAGGGAAGTGCCCCTCAATGCTCTCTTTTTTGCGCAGTAACCTGCAAAAAATACAAATACGGTGTGCTTGAAGCATCTCGCATTTTTTACAAAAAATGACCGAAAACAAAAAACGCAACCAATTTTTGTGTATTTTGCCAACTTTTCTTTACATTTTGTTTACATTATGATTTATTTCCTTGAAATTCCAATGTAAATGTTATATAATGATAATGCAAAATAAGGAAAGGAGAAAGAAGATGAACAAGTTTTGCAAAGTATTGGCAGTGATCCTGGCTGTGTTGATGCTGGTGACCATGGCTACCGCTTGTAAGCAGAGCGACGAAGATGAGTGGGAAACTCTCCAAAGCGATGGGGATTCCTTTGGCAACGATGAAAGCGGCGATGGCGATGGCGACAGCGATTCCGACGGGGATACTGCAGTAGACGGCGATTCCGATAAGGATTCCGATTCCGATAAGGACAGCGGCTCCGATAAGGACAGCGGCTCCGATAAGGATAGCGGATCCGATAAGGATAGCAACAAGGATAACTCTTCCGACGGCACGGACGGAGATAAGGTGACAGAACCCGCTCCCAGCACGCAGGATGAGGTTGTTCAGCAGTACGATGAGACCAAGAAGTATGAAGTGGCTCATAACCCGCTGTTGGCAGAGACCAAACAGAACAATACCGGTATCAACCCCTCTTTCGATATCGACTCCACCGGCTTCGTTAAGAACAACGTCAAGCTGGCGGATTTGAAGGGCAAGACCTTTACTCTTATCACCGCGCTGCGTTACGGTGTTTGGGAGTATCGGAACGAAAAAGGTGAGACGGTGGACGAATGGGCTTGGTTTGAGGCCATGAAGAGCGAATACGGCCTTAACATTAAGTATATCGCTTCCCGTTTTACGGACAGTATCAACCAGTGTCTGACCTATATGAATGCAGGTAAAGCTCTGGATATCATTCCCACCCATATCGGTGGATTCCCCCAGTTCCTGAATTTGTCTCAGCCTCTGGATCCCTACATCAATATGCAGAATCTCGGCAATTCTCCCGGCGTAGACCTGATGACCCTGGAGCAGACCAAATACGGCGGCGGCTATCGCTGTATCTCTCCCATCGGTACCATTGACGTGCTTTGGTACAATCAGACCATGGTGGAAGAGCTGGGTCTGCAGGATCCCCATACCCTTTGGAAGAACGATCAGTGGGATTGGAATGCATGGCGTAATTTTGTAACCAGCGTTCCCAGCACTACCAACGACGGTAAGGCGTTGACTCCCATGGCAAATTCCATCAACCGTGACTGGTTCTACTGGCCCATGACCAACGGTGTGTATACCATCGGTCTGGACAATGAGAGCGAAAAAATGAACCTGATCAATAACTGGATGGATGAAAGAACGCTCCAGGCAATGAACTTCTATACCGATGTTATCAAGAGTCTGCCTAACTCAGGTTACGGCGATGGTAATGAAACCGAAATGTACAGTGAAGGTTCGGTTATGATGGCTACAAAGTCCATTCTAATGCAGGATCTGAATAATTTTGAATATACGAAGAACCATCGGTATAATTGGGTTCCCTTCCCCAAGTCTCCCTATGAAGACGGCCAATATGTTGCTTTCAACATCGGCTATTGTATGGAAATTCCCAAGAAGGTCAAGAACCAGTCCAATATTCCGTATGCCGTGAAGTTCATGGAGCTGTGGGCGACCCGCTTCACCGAAGCTATGTTTGATTACTTCACGAACCAGCAAGCATATAGCTTTACCTATGCACAGAAGAAGGAGTATTTTGAGTTCGCGATCGAGAATACCTACTTCGGACTGCAGATGTTTGAGTGGCGTTTCCTGGACGGCGCCAACTTCGATGCAATGCGTAAGGAAGGCGAAGGCTTGATCTGGGCGATCATTGATAAGAATCTTAATTATCAGACCGTCCATACCAAAGTGGAAAATGTTGTGGAGCAGGCAGTCAAAGACTGTATTGCCTTTGCACAGTAAGTTTTTACTTCTCTCGTATATTTATTAAATGCGGTGTGCCGAAAGGCACACTGCATTTTTATGTACTGCCGGTGATATAAAAGCACAATAAATTCAAAGTAAAATCCCGTTGTATAAGCAGGTTCAGCGGGATTTTTTGTTGAAAAAAATGTTGTTATTTTTCACAAAATTTTTGCTTAAAAATTATCACTTTTTAACAAACTCTTTCGGATTTCTTTTTCATTCACATAAAACACTTGCAACTTCTTTTATTATTATATATAATATAAATTAGAAAATAGGGATATGCCATCCCTGCTGAGATGGAGGTAACGGAATGAGAACTTTAAAAAGCCTGCTGGCAGCTGTTCTTATGGTTGTGATGATCGCATCCTTGAGCGTATCTGCCTTTGCGGTTTATGAAGAAATCACCTACGACGATGTTGACGAAAGATACGGCACTACCCTGAGCGATGTCAATACCGTCTATATTAAATTTGCCGATGCTCTCGGAATCGTTTCCGCGTTGAAGAACGATACCTTCCTGCCTGAGCTTACCATTACCCGCGGTGAGGCAGTCAAGATTGCATATCGGATGCTCCATGATGATTATGATGAGTTGTCCGAGTACGGAAGCACCAACACCGATTTCGATGAAAACGGCGATGAAGGTGATATTTCCGATATTTCTCTGTTGAAGCCTTATCTCGCATGGGCAATGGACTATCAGCTGATCAATTCTGAGTACGTGACGGATAAAAAGTTCCAACCCAACGCCAACATCACCGGGGAGGAGTTTATTACCCTGATCGCAAAAACGGTCGGGATCTCCACCGAGGAGGACAATGCCGATGCCTATACCGCCTTTCAGGATGAAGTTCTGACAGGCAGTGAGGTGGATGCTTCCAGCGAGACCGTCAACCGTGAGCAGGCCGCCGTGATCGTCGCCCGCGCCATGGTCTATGATCCTAATGGCAGCATCTCCGAGGAAACCTTCGTCGAGTTCAAGGATTTTGACGGCAATCCTCTCAACAGCTTGTCCACGAAGATCTACGGCTGTACCGTTACCGATCAAACCATCCGTGCCACCCGCGAAACTCCGCTGAATTTTGAAGTAACGGAGGATGTCCTTCTTTCGAACGGTGCTCAGTTCTCTGTGGATGCCGATCTTTCTTCCTGCATCGGCTTCCCCATCCGCGTAGTTTATATGGATAAAGACGGCTCCGGCACCATTACCGACGATGAGCAGGTCATTACATATGAGATTCCCGCTCCCATCGTTGTGGAATGCACGCTCCCCGATATTACCTTCTACGGTCATAGTTACTTCACTGCTTCCATCGAAGGTACGACCTATTCCGTATATCCCCAATCTACCCTCTATCTTAATGGTGACATTTGGCCCGGCGATGCGGTTTATCGCCTGAGTGAAGTGGTCAGCCAGTATTCCGGTACCACCAGCGTGACCGGTGCAAATAAAGCCCGGCCGAACCTGAAGTTCACCTTTGTACAGACCGGTACTACCTATGTAGATCTGGTTCTGGCAGAAGAGTGGATCCCCGGTAAGGTAGTCAATGTTTCCGAGAATTATATCTCCATTTTGAATTACTACAATAACAATCTGATGACCTATGAGGATAAAGATATCGCGGCTGCCGGATTGGCCAATCCTCAGCCCGGCGATTTCGTGAACTTCTACGAAAGCAACGGTAAGCTTCATATAACCGCCGGCAGTACTGTTGTTTTGGATGAATACGGTCTTACTGATACAGATATTCTCTCCGGTAAAGGCGCAGAGGAAACTGCGGCCACTACTTATGTACCTCATTATTTTATGAGTAAGAGCGGCCGTCCGGTAAGCGAAATGACCGGTCCTGTGATCGCAGTTCTGGATTCCACCCGTACCACATATCTGGCGGTGGAGGAAGTGATGAAAACCAAGGAAGCGGCCATCCAGATCGAAAGCCTCACTCCTGCTGCAGACGGTATGTCCTATAATATCGTTGCAAGAGAGCGGGAAACCGGAAACACCGTCAATCTGACCGTTGACACTGACCGTATCAGTAATGCTACCGGTGAGATCAACCCCGGCGATTGGTACACATATGCCACCACCGCAGGCGGTAAGGTCAATCTCTACGGTGTAGATCGTCTGCAGGTGACCGCCATTGAGTCTGATGATTACTTTATCGTCGGCAACGAAGTGAAGTACCTCAAGACTGCTGATTATACCGACGATAGCGAAGCGCCCATTGCCGGCACCGTTACCCTCTGGCTGGATCATAACAATGCAGTTTGGGCAGCCTATGTAAACTAAGTTTCAAATTGGTATCCCGTGATGCAAAAGCATCACGGGATTTTTTATGCTCTATTTTTTCAATAAAGAGTGAAAAATATTGTTTCAGCGAAGTCCGTTTTGTTTTGCGGCAACTGTTCTACAGTGTATTGTTAAATGCCTTTTTGGCATAAAAATACCCCCCTACTGTAAGTGTTATCCTACAATAGGGGGGATTGTCTATTGTCCGTTTTTACCGGATTTGTGTTTGACCCGTCGGGGGATTTTGCTTTTCGATTATTCCTGTGCAGCCTTCTGAGCGTTTTCCATGTCGATCAGAGCGTCCTTGCGGGAGAGATTGTATCTGCCCTTGGAGTCTACCTCCATGAACTTGACCCAGATCTCGTCGCCCTCGCTCAAGAGATCTTCCACCTTTTCCACACGCTTTTTATCCAGCTTGGAAATGTGAACCAGACCCTCTTTACCGGGAGCAAATTCAACAAACGCACCGAACTCCATGATCTTCACGACCTTGGCACGGTAGATCTGGCCGACTTCGGGCTCAAATACGATGCCCTTGATGATCTCCAATGCCTGATTGGAAGAAGCAGGATTGGAAGCGGAGATGAATACGGAGCCATCATCCTCAATGTCGATCTTGGCACCGGTGTCGGCAACGATCTTCTGAATGACCTTACCTCCGGTACCAATGACCTCGCGGATCTTCTCAGGGTTGATCTTCAGGGTGATGATCTTGGGCGCCCAATCCTTTACGTCTGCACGAGGCTCTGCAATGGCGGGCGCAATAATGTTGTCCAGAATATGATAACGGGCATCACGGGTCTTGGTGAGCGCCTCTTTGATGATGGCCTCGGTCAGACCGTCTACCTTAATATCCATCTGAATGGCGGTGATACCCTTTTTAGTACCGGCTACCTTAAAGTCCATATCGCCGAAGAAATCTTCGATACCCTGAATGTCTACCATGGTTACAAAGGTATCATCAGGTCTGGTGATCAGACCGCAGGAGATACCGGCAACCGGAGCCTTGATGGGCACACCTGCATCCATCAGTGCCAGGGTAGAGCCGCAGATGGCGCCCTGAGAGGTGGAGCCGTTGGAGGTCAATACATCGGAGACCAGACGAATGGTATAGGGGAATTCATCGACAGAGGGGATCACCGGCTCCAAAGCACGCTCTGCCAGAGCACCGTGGCCGATCTCGCGGCGGCCGGGGCTGCGGGAAGGCTTTGCTTCACCGACGGTGAAGCCGGGCATATTGTAGTGGTGGATATAGCGCTTGGAATCCACATTATCCAAACCGTCCAGTATTTGAGCCTCGCTGACCATGCCTAAAGTACAAATGGTTAGAACCTGGGTCTTACCACGGGCGAAAAGGCCGCAACCATGAACCTTGGGCAGCAGATCAACCTCGCCCCAGAGAGGGCGCATATCGTTGAGGCCGCGGTCGTCCACGCGCTTGCCTTCTTCAGAGATCCAGTTGCGCACGATATATTTCTGCAGCTTGTAGAGACAGTCGCCTAAAAGATAAGCATTCTCGCCCAGTTCTTCTGCGAAACGCTCTTCTACCTTGGCGGTTACTTCTTTGATATTGTTGTCGCGGGTGATCTTATCGGCAGTATGAAGAGCTTCCTTCATCATATCCTCGGCATAATCTTTCACCATATCGAAGATCTCATGGGGAACTTCATAGGATTCAAAGCCGAATTTCTCTTTACCGATCTCGGCAACGATATTGTTGATAAAGCCGATCAGTTCAACGTTGGCAGCATGGCCGGCCATGATGGCTTCCAGCATCTTGTCCTCGGGAACTTCCTTCGCGCCGGCTTCGATCATGGTGACCTTCTTTGCGGAAGAAGCCACGGTAACAGCCATTTCGGAGCGCTCACGCTGCTCTTCGGTGGGGTTCATCACGATCTCACCGTCCACCAGGCCGACGGAAACACCGCTGATGGGGCCGGCAAAGGGAATGTCGGAGATGGAGAGGGCAATGGATGCACCGATCATACCGACGATCTCGGGAATGCAATCCTGATCCACCGCCAGGATGGTCAGGTTAACGTTGACGTCATTGCGCATATCCTTGGGGAAGAGGGGACGGATAGAGCGGTCGATAACACGGCTGCTTAAGATCGCCTTCTCCGAAGGGCGGCCCTCTCTCTTCAAGAATCCGCCGGGGATCTTGCCGGCAGCATACATTCTTTCCTCAAAGTCTACCGAGAGAGGAAAGAAATCGATGCCGTCCCGGGGCTTGGCGGAAGCGGTAGCCGTTGCCAGAACAACAGTGTCGCCGTAGCGAACCAGAGCGCTGCCGTTGGCCAGCTGAGCAAATTTTCCGGTCTCAACCGTTAAGGTACGGCCGGCGAATTCAGTCTTGTAAATCTTGTGATTCTCGTACATTTTTGTACCTCCTTGAAATTTTTGTTCCCATTTCCAAGAAGGACTTTTTAGCACTTAATCAACCTGCCTTTTACTCAAAGCAATTTGATTAACTGCTAAAGTTGTCTCTCCTAAAAATGGGAAAGAGGCAGAAAAGGGAGTTGATCTACGCCCTTTTCCGCCTGCTTTTGGCTTACTTTCTGATGTTGAGCTTCTCAATGATGGCACGGTAACGGTTAATGTCAACCTTGGTCAGGTAGTTGAGCAGGTTTCTTCTGTTACCAACCATTTTCAGAAGACCACGACGGGAATGATGGTCGTTGGGGTTCTTCTTCAGATGCTCCGTCAGCTCATTGATCCGAGCGGTCAGAATTGCGATCTGGACTTCGGGAGAACCGGTGTCCTTCTCATGCAGCTTGTTGGCCGCGATTACGGAATCTTTGATATCCTTCTTCAGCATAGCATTCGTTCACCTTTCTATAGATTTGTCCGGCACGAACCGAGGAGCCGTCCGGTGAATAGACGTACTTCTAAGTTCGGTCACGCTGACAATTTTGAATTATACTACATTTTTTCCAAAAAGTAAATACCCAATTTTAAAAACTTATATTATTGCAATTATTATATATATATAGTATAATATTTTTAATATGGATTATTATGGGGTATTATATGAAAAACAAAAGTTTTATCCTATTTATATTAATAATATCGCTGTTTCTTTCCGGATGCTCCATGTCCGGCGAGGAGATCCGCACGCTGCTGACTCCGCCTGCCATGAGTTCAGGCCGTGAAGCGCTTTCCCAAGCGATCAACGCTGCCATCGGAGAAGGGTATGAGTTGGTCTATCCCCAGGCAGGCTCTTACCGTACGGGTATCATCTCGGTGGATCTCACCGGCGATAAGACCACCGAAGCCCTCTGCTTTTACCGCCCCTCCGGCAAGGAGGATCAGCTTTGCTTTTTGGTGATGGAAAACCGAGGGGAGAGTTGGGCGATGCTGGCCAAAGGGGAAAGTGAGGCCGCCTCTGTGGGCCGTGTAGCCTTCGGTGATATGGACGGTGACGGAATGTCCGAGATCGTGGTGGGTTGGCAATATCATGCGGATACCGACGGTAGCTACGATGTCTATACCATTGAGGACAAGGAGGCCGAGAGCCGCTATTCCGGTCTGTATACCCGCTTTGCCATGCTGGGGGATGCGCCCAATAAATTGGCGGTCATCAGCCGTAATTCCGCCACGAAGTCGGTTACGGCCTCTCTGGTGGGGCTGACGGACGGAAAGATCGGTGTAGTCAATACCGTTCCCATGTATGACCGTACCACCGACTACCTGGCCATTGAGACCGGAAAGACCACCGCCGGCTTGCCGGCTGTTTATGTGGATAGCCAGCAGGAAAACGGCCAATGCGTTACCGAGGTGCTGTCCATCAATGAGGAAGGCCGTCTCACCAATGAACTGCTGACCCAATTAAGTACCGCTACGATGCGGAATACAGCGGTTACCTGCCGTGATGTGAATGGCGACGGGATCCTGGAGGTTCCCCGAGAGGAGGCGCTGCCTGCCTATACCCGCAGCGGTGTTACCGAGAATCTTTATCTCACCCGCTGGACGGATTACGATGGAAAGTCCCTTACCGATATATCGGCCTCTTTTGTGGATATGACGGAAAAGATCATGGTAGACTTTCCTTCCTCCTGGGTGGGCAAGGTCACCGTTGAGCGGGGAAACACCGCTGACCGTTCCTTTGTGTTTAAAACGATGAAGGGAGAAAATCTCTTTACCGTTCGTATCTTTGCACTTGCAGAATATTCCAATGAACTGGGCGAGACCGGCTGGCGCCGATTGTATTCCGACAGTGACCATATCTGCGCTGTTTACTGCGAGCCGGATAATTCCATGCGAATCAACTACATGCAGGTCTACGGCCTGTTCAGTGTTATAGGATAAGGAGTCCAAAATGAAGAAGATCTTGATTTTAGAAGACGAAGAAGCCATCCGCGCCTTTGTGGTACTGAACTTAAAGCGGGCAGGCTATGAAATGGTGGAGGCATCCACCGGGGAGGAAGCATTGGAGCTTTTTGACCGGAACCCCGATATTGATATTGCCGTGTTAGATGTGATGCTTCCGGGGATCGACGGGCTGGAGGTTTGCCAGAAGATCCGTTCCTCCAATCAAAAGATCGGTATTATTATGCTTACCGCTAAAGCCCAGGAGATCGATAAGGTAGCAGGCCTGATGAACGGTGCGGATGATTATGTTACCAAGCCCTTCTCCCCGCTGGAACTGACTGTGCGGGTGGATAACCTATATCGCCGGGTGCAGATGATGAAGGGGATCGCCATCCCCGATAGCGATGAGCTGAAGGAAGGTCCTTTTGTACTGAATGTCAAGAGCCGTAAGCTGACCAAAAGTGACCGTCCCATCGAGGTGACCCAGGTGGAGTTTCAGCTGATGAAGCATTTTTTGGAGCACCCCGGCAAGGCTTTCTCCCGGGAAGAGATCTTCCGGAAGGTTTGGAGCGATAATTTCGGGGGCGACCGTCATAAGATCGTAGATGTGAATATCCGTCGTTTGAGAATCAAGATCGAGGATGATCCGTCTTCTCCGCAGTATATCCAGACTGTTTGGGGATTCGGTTACCGTTGGGGCCATGAATAAGCAATATTTAGAAAAATTGAAAAACCAGGCCGCTGTTCTCTATGAAAAAGGAAAGTACTACGGTGAACTGTTGAAAAAGCATGTTTTTTCCGGCATCACCCGCCGCTGGCTGCTCAATATCTTCGGTGTAACGCTGCTGGTGGTCGTTCTGGCCTTCTCCATCATTAGTACGATCATTAAAAATTCTTATTATAATAACTGCGTCAGTACCCTTACTGCCAGCGGGGAGTATATGTCCAAGTATTTTGAGAGCTATGTTTATCCTCAATATCATAGCGTTTCGGCAGGATTTATGGCCTTGGTCGAGGATTTTGAGGATAAGGATGTTATGGAAATGCAGGTCATTTCCTTAAACGGCAGTATCGTCTTTTCCTCCACCGGATTTGCTATTGAGGAAATCAATGAGACTCCCGACCTAACCTCCGCCCGGGGCGGAAGAAACGATCATTGGATCGGTTACAGCGCCTCTGCCGATGAGCAGATCGTCAGCGTTTCGCTGCCGCTGTATACCGATGATGGAATATTAGTGGGTACCGTGCGGATGATGTCCTCTTTGGAGCAGGTCAATCGGGCGCTGACCAATATGAATTTGGGAATCTTTTTCATGGGTCTATTTATTGTTGCTTTGACCGCTTTTACCGGCACTTACTTTATTAAATCTATCGTATTGCCGGTGAACTTGATCAACGATGCGGCCCTGAAAATTACCGAGGGTGATATGACTGCCCGGGTGAAGGAAAATAGTAAAAATGACGAGATCGGTCAGCTGGGGCAAACCATTAACCGTATGGCGGAGGAGCTGTCCCAGACCGAGCGTTTGAAAAATGAGTTTATCTCCTCCATCTCCCATGAGCTGCGCACTCCTCTTACTGCGATCCGCGGCTGGACGGAAACCATGCTGGCCTCATCGGAGCAAATGGATGAAACCACCCATCGGGGTGTGGAGATCATTTACAGCGAAACCGAGCGTCTTTCCAAACTGGTGGAGGAGCTATTGGATATGTCCCGTCTCCAGTCAGGAAATATGAAACTGACGGTTGAGCAGTGTGACCTGCTGGCAGAATTTGAAGAAACGGTCTTTATGATGTCCGAACGTGCTAAGAGCGAGGAGATCATCATTGAGTATGTTCCTGAGGAAGACAGCATTCAGGCTCTGGTGGATCGAGATCGGGTCAAGCAGGTTTTCTTCAATATTATTGATAATGCCATCAAGCACTCCCCTAAAGGAGGACGGATCGAAATCGCCGCCCGGGTAGCGGAGCAACGGGCATTATTTATTGTGCAGGACTTCGGCGAAGGGATCGACGCCGAGGATCTGCCCCATGTAAAAGATATGTTCTATAAAGGCAAATCTCAAAAACGCGGCAGCGGTATCGGTCTTGGTATTTCCGACGAGATCATGCGTCTGCACGGCGGCAGCTTAGAGATCGAGAGTACTCTTCATGTAGGAACGGTGGTTACCGTTTCCTTCCCGATCCTGGATGCCGAAGAAAAAACCTTATTGGGTGAATGAGGAGGAAAGTTGAATGTTGGAATACGGTCTGATCATCGGCCTGGTGCTGTTTTATTTCTATACCGTTACCTGCACCTTTTTGGCTGTCCAGATCGCCGCTGTCAAAGGACGCAGGCGATCCTGGTGTTGGTTGGCGCTGTTTTTTGGTGCTATCGGCCTGATCGTCATCTGCTGTTTGCCCAATGCCAAAGGGGTAGAAGGAGAGACCAACCCGGTGAAAATGGCCCTTAAAAAGCTGACTGCTGTTTCCCCGGCGGTAGTCTGGATCTTTGTTCTGGGTTTGGTGGTCGTGGTGGGCGGCGCACTGCTCGCTACCAGCTTTACTACCTATCTGCAAAACCGTGCCCATGAGAAGGAACTGAATGCCGGCACCGGCGATCAGCAGATCCTTTGTCCCGCTACTGTTGCCGACGGTGTGGCAGGCATTTTTACAGGCAGCGGGAATAATTTTGCAGTTAATCAAAGCGGCGCTCTCTATGGCTGGGGCGCTTTGAATATGACGGCTTTGGATGAGAGCGGAAAGCTTTATGAAAATGTATTAAAGGTTCAAACGGTAGGAGATACCTGTTTTTTGCTGACCAAAGACGGGGTGCTTTATGCCCGGGGCGATAACCAAAAGGGCATCATTCCCAATCAAACCGCCGCCTGGTTGGATGCCTTTGTGCAGGTGGAGCCGGACGTGAAGGACTTCTCCGTCTCGGAAACCGCAGGTGCTGTGGTCAAAAATACCGGAAACCTTTATGTGTTTGGCTCTAATATTTACGGTCAGTTGGGGCTGCCGAGTGAAAAGATTGCCGACACCAATGCCCGCCTGGCGCAGAATGTGACCAAGGTCGTGGTCACCGCCCGTTCTCTGTATTATTTGACCGCCGACGGCAGTGTTTATGCCACCGGCAGTAATGCATACGGTCAGTTTGGACTGGGCAACACCGATACCCAATCGGTTCCGGTGCTGATTGGTACCGGATGCAGCGATATTGCCGCAGGCAGTGATTTCACTCTGCTGCTGAAAAACGATGGGACTGTCTGGTCCGCAGGCAGTAATGCTCTGGGTCAATTGGGACGGATCCCTCTGGAAGAAGCCGAGGGCGTCCATAGCGAGGGCGGCGAAGAAGAGCTTCCCCCGCCCTCTGCCAAGGTCTTTGGTCAGGTGATGATCCCCGTGGGTGTCACCGCCATCGATGCAGGCGGTAGTACTGCCCTTGCTCTGCTCGGCACCGAACTTTACGGTTGGGGGGATAACCGGGTGGATCAACTGGGCAGCGGCGATCCGCTGTTTTATGCCGCTCCTGCAGTTATCCATAAAGAGACCGCTCTCTTCGATACCTCCGGCTCCTGCACCCTGATCTATACGCAGGGCGGGAAGCTTTTGGGGGCCGGCGATCGTCGGAATTATCAGCTGGGTACGGATCGCGATAACAGCGGCTTCAGTACGGTGGCAACAGTTCAGGAGGTGAAGGCATAATGCTGAAGATTGTTAGTTATATCAGCTTTGGCTTTGCCGCCCTGTTTGGGGTTTTGCTGCTGGGCAGTATTATGAACTCCATGAAGAAAAAAAGCGCCAAGGTGCGTAAAAAGATCCGTTTGCTCCGCCGCCTTTATTGCGGTGCGGCGGTGCTGTTTATACTGGCTGGCGGTGTACTGCAGCTTTTGGCACTTCCTAAGGCAGAACTCAAGGAATTTGTCAGCGAAACCTCTCCGGTGGATTCATATCAAACTGCGCTTAAGACCCAGAATGCCGAGCGGGCCTGCGATTTTTTGCCCGAGAGCATTACCGCAGTGGAGGATGATTATTATATTACTACCGGAAAGGGCAAGGTTTACGGGCATCTGGAGTTCGCAACCGTCACTACCGATGCCAACGGGAATGCGATGGAGACCTTCTCCTATCGAAACGGCCTCTCCTATGAGGAGGCCTCTATGATCACCGGCGGCGAAGGGCTCCTTGCGGTGTTGGACGGAAAAAATAAACTAACTCTTTCCGGCACCTTTGAGTACCTGCAATATGAGCGGGACGATACGACTTTCGAAAAATCGGTTATCAGCAGAGACTGTTCTTTTATTGACGGCAATAGCAATAATCTGTTCTATGTTTCCGGAGGCGATCTTTATTCCATGGGTTATAATGCCTTTGGACTCCTGGGTGACGGTACCGAGCGAAATCGCACCGAGGGTACGATGATCCTGGAGGAGGTTTCTGCCGTCTCTGTCAGCGAGACCCATACATTGGTTGTGGATGCCTACGGCAACCTCTACGGCTTCGGCAGCAACAGTTATTCCGAAATGGGCAACCGTACCACCGCCGCCAGCAGCACCCCCATCAAATTGATGAGCGGAGTACGGCAGGCAGAGGCCGGTCGGAATTTTAGTATTGTTCTTACTAAAAACGGTATCGTTTATGCCGCCGGTCGGAATCATCTGGGTCAGTTGGGCACCGGCGATAATCGGGACTATGCCAATTACCAAAAAATTTTAGAAGGTGTTGTCAAAATTTCTGTCAACGGCAATTCCTGCGCTGCTCTTACCGCCGACGGTACTCTTTATGTTTGGGGTGATAATACCAACGGCCAGTTGGGTGTACAGGGGGATACCCTCTCTGCTCCTGTTACAGTCGCCGTTGATGTATACGATGTGGCAATGGGCAAAACCTCTATGGGCGTTATTAAGCACAACCGGGATGTTTATGTCACCGGAACCGCCCGTCTGGTCAGCAATGAGGAGGCCTTTCAGGCTGTATATCAATTTGGTGCCACCGTTCCCGCCGACCGTCTTTACCGGGAAGTAGTAACGATGCCTGTCCGACCTGAAAATTCTTAAAAAAATGTTTGACATTAGATATGAAATGTGATAAGATACCTAAGTAATGATGAAGTATCAAGCGAAAAAGAGGTGACAATCATGAGAGAAGGCATTCATCCCAATTATGAAAAGGCTGTTGTAAAGTGTGCCTGTGGTAATACCTTTGAGACCCGTTCCACCAAGAGCGAGATCCGGGTTGAAATTTGTTCCAAGTGCCATCCTTTCTTTACCGGCAAGCAGAAGCTGGTTGATACCGGCGGACGCGTAGACCGCTTCAAGAAGAGATATAATCTGGATAAGTAATGAAATAGAGGAACCCTTTGGTTCCTCTTTTTTCATATTTTATGGAGACAGTTAATGATCAATACATTAATATGGGATTTTAACGGTACCGTTATGGATGATATGGGTGCATCGGTGGGGGCGGTCAATGCCATGCTCACCCGCCGGGGATTGCCGCCGATCACCGAAGAATGGTATACCCTGCATCTTGTGATACCGCTTACACGCTTTTATGAGAGTGTGGGATTTGATATGAGAACAGAAAAACTGGTCAATGTTTCAGAGGAATTTCAGCGGGAATGCCGCAAATTTTCCCGCCCGGTTTTTCCCGAAGTGCTGGAAGCACTGGAGCGTTTTTCTAAAAAGGGAATGCGTCAGCTGCTTTTTTCCTCTCTCTATCATGACACCCTGGTAGCGCAGGCCGAAGAACGGGGGATCGCTGCCTATTTTGAAGGGATCGTAGGGCGGCAGGATCGCTCCTTGGGCGGTAAAGAGCAAGCGGCCTCCGCATACTTAAAAGAGCATGATATCGATCCTGAAACCGTTTTATTTATCGGCGATCTCACGACGGACTGTGATCTGGCTGATTATGTTGGCTCATCCTGTGCCCTGATTGCAAAAGGCCATCAGCACCGGGAGATCTTGAGCAAAACCGGCGCTTATATTTTAAAGGATGCGTCGGAATTGGATCAACTTTTGGAGGAATTAAAATGAATATTCAAACCGTTCTAGAAGCCCTGAAAAAGAATCATATGGAGGCTTATTATGTTGAGACCAAGGAAGAAGTTGTCCCCCTGGTCAAAGAACTGATGCCGGAAGGCTCCACCGTTAGTGTGGGTGGTTCTCAAACGGTTAAGGAAACCGGTGTGATGGATCTTTTGAAGAGCGGATACTATAATTTTTTAGACCGCAGTGCCGAAGGGATCACCCCGGAGGAGATTCGCAAGGTCTATGAGCAGACCTTCGCTGCCGATGGCTTTTTCGGTTCGGCCAATGCGATCACCGAAAAGGGTGAACTGGTGAATGTAGACGGTAATGCCAACCGTATCGCCGCCCTCACCTTCGGTCCTAAGTCGGTAATTGTTATCGCCGGTGTCAACAAGATCGTTCCCGATCTGGAGGCTGCCATCCGCCGGATTAAAACCATTGCCGCCCCTGCCAATGCCCAACGGCTTTCCTGTGATACCTATTGCAGAGAAACCGGTCATTGTCTGGGCCTCGACGGTGATATGACTGACGGTTGTTCCAGCCCTCAGCGGATTTGTTGCAGCTACCTAGTGCAGGGCCCTCAGCGCCAGGCCGGACGGATCAAAGTTATTCTCGTCAACGAAACATTAGGCTATTAATAGAAAAGCAGGTGCGTTATGCACCTGCTTTTTATATGTCATTCCGTATGAGATCATCTAAAGTTTCTCTTTTGACCACTAAGCGGGCGGTGCCCTCTTTGAGCATCACCACCGGCAGACGGGGGATGCGGTTGTAATTGGAGGCCATGGAGAAGTTATAAGCACCGGTGGTCAGTACCGCCAGTACATCTCCTCTTTTGATTGTGGAGGGGAGTGCTACATTTTCCTGAATGATGTCGCCGCTTTCACAGCAGCGTCCTACCACCGAGCAATGAAAGTCCGTCTCTTCGTTCATTTTTTCGGCCGCTACCACCGTGTATGGCGCATTATAAAGGGCAAAGCGGGGATTGTCAGTCATGCCGCCGTCCACCGAAACATAGTTTTTGTATCCGGGGATCTGCTTGATGGTGCCCACTGTGTAAAGGGTCAGTCCGGCATCGGCAACGATGCTTCTGCCCGGCTCCAGCCGGATAGCAGGGAGGGGGAGACCCAATGCTGCGCATTTTGTTTTTACACAGTCCGCTACCTGATGGATGTTGGCGGCAATATCAATGGTAGGATCGCTTTCCGTATAGCGTACTCCGTAGCCGCCGCCCAGATCCAGTTCCTCGGCAATATAATGATGCTTTTTTGCCATCTCGGCCATAAAATTCAGCATGATCTCCGCCGAACGGAAGAAGGTGTCGGAGTCAAATACCTGGGAGCCGACATGGCAATGGAACCCCATCAACTGCAGATGAGGCAGTTTCAGAGCGAGCTTGGTGATTGCTTCTGCCTGTCCGGTCTCGATGGCAGACCCGAATTTGGAGTCTACCTTGCCGGTGTTGATGGCTTCATAGGTATGAGTGTCGATGCCGGGGGTCAGCCGCAGTAAGATCTTCTGGCAAATGCCTTTTTCAGCGGCAATGCGGTCAACGGCATAAAGTTCTTCTTCGTTGTCTGCCACAAAGTAGCCGATTCCATTTTCAATGGCAAAAGCAATATCCTCATCGGTTTTGTTGTTGCTGTGGAAATAAGTCTTTGACAAATCAAAGCCTGCCGCTTTTGCGGTATAGATCTCTCCGCAGGATACCACATCAATTCCCAACTGCTCGCTGTTCACGATGCGGTAGATCTCCTTAAAGGAGGCTGCCTTGCTGGCATAAAGGGGGAGCGCCTTCTCGCCGAAGGCCTCTTTCATGGCGTTATAATAAGTTCGGCAGTTTTCTCGGATGCGATCCTCGTCAAAAAGATAGAGGGGAGAGCCGTATTCACGGAGCAAAGATGCCACATCCTGCCCGGCAAAGAGCAGATGTCCTTCGGTGCTGATGGTTAAGTTTTTACAAATCATAGTTTTTTCGGTTCAAATTCCTTATAGATTGCTTTGAGTGCGGTCAGATAATCCTTTGCTGCAATACCTACGATAATGTTTAACTCACTGGAACCCTGGTCGATCATCCGGATATTGATGTGTTCCTTTGCCAGTGCGGTAAAGACTTTAGCAGCAACACCGGGTTCACTGATCATGCCGCGGCCGACCACCGCTACCATGGCCAGATCCTCATAGACCCGGATGGTGTCGGGCCGAACAGCCCGTTTCAGATCGGCGACCACAAGATCCAGCTTGCCTTCCAGTTCCTTACTGTTGACCACCACGGTTACTGTATCAATACCGGAGGGCAGATGCTCAAAATTGATGCCTCTGCGCTCCAAGGTCTCTAAGACTCTGCGGCCGTAGCCTAACTCGGAGTTCATCATATCCCGCTCGATATAGATGGCGGTGAAGCCGGTCTTCCCGGCAACACCGGTGATGATGCGATCCTTGCTCTTCTCCTCAGTGTGGGAGACGATCATGGTGCCCTTGTCCTCAGGTCGGTTGGTGTTGCGGATATTGATAGGAATACCGCTTCTGCGTACCGGAAATACTGCATCCTCATGGAGTACGGTGGCTCCCATGTAAGAAAGCTCCCGCAGCTCCCGGTAGGTGATAATGTCAATGGGTGCAGGATTGTCGATGATGCGGGGGTCTGCCATCAGCATCCCCGATACATCCGTCCAGTTTTCGTAAATGTCTGCCTCAATGGCTTCTGCCACAATAGAGCCGGTAATATCGGAGCCTCCCCGGGAGAAGGTTTTGATCTCGCCGCCGGGCAGAATGCCGTAAAATCCGGGAATGACAGCCCGGGGCATCATGGCTAAGCGATTCTCCAATACCGTATGAGTCTTTTTGGAGTCCAGCTTTCCGTCGTTTCCGAAGAAGATGCACTCAGCGGCATCTAGGAAGGGAACCTGCAAAAAGTCTGCTAAGATCATGGAATTGAAGTATTCACCCCGGCTGGCAACATAATCCTTGCCGATTCCGTTTTGAATCGCTTCTTTGACCTGATCCAGCTCCGGCTGAATATTGAGGGAAAGACCCAGATCCTTGATGATGCCGTTGAACCGGTCGCTGATGCGGCGGAAGGTCTCATCAAAGGGATTGCGGTCGGTGGCCAATGCATGGCAATGCAGCAGCAGGTCCGTGACCTTTTCATCCTCAAAGAAACGCTTGCCGGGGGCGGATGCAACCACATACCGCCGCTCCGGTTCTGCGTTGATGATGGCGGCTACCTTGCGGAACTGCTCAGCGTCTGCAAGAGAACTGCCGCCGAATTTCAAAACTTTAACCATGAATTCGTTAAACTCCTTTTAGAGTACAATCATATCGTGCATATTGTAAAGCCCGGCAGGCTGCTTGCAGAGAAACTCTGCGGCGGCCATGGCGCCGTCGGCAAAAAGTGAACGGCTGTGAGCCTCATGCTTTAAGGTGATGGTCTCATTGTCGGTGCCCACCAATACCTCGTGAGTGCCCACAATATTGCCCATCCGGATGGCGTGAATGCCGATCTCCTCCTCGGTGCGCTTGGCTTGTCCGCTGCGGCCCATCATAAAGTTGGCCGCCTTACGGACCTCCTTGATGGCTTTGGCGATCATCAGTGCCGTACCGCTGGGGGCATCCAGCTTGCGGTTGTGATGGGTCTCCACGATCTCGATGTTTGCGTGGGGATAGATGGAGGCGGTTTTTTTAGCAAGCTCTGCTAAAAGGGCCACACCTACCGACATGTTAGCCGAGAAAA
Organism: Clostridia bacterium; assembly: GCA_017482195.1. Taxonomy (GTDB): domain Bacteria; phylum Bacillota; class Clostridia; order Oscillospirales; family QAKW01; genus QAKW01. Next base: position 5,920 of record JAFUNM010000006.1, on the reverse strand, counting down.
AGATCGGGATCTCCTTGGCGGTCTCCTCAATAAGAGAGAGCTCTTTCTCGGTATGTCCGGTGGTGCAAAGAACCACCGGTATTTTTGCTTTTTTGGCATAGTTCAGAAGCGCTCTGGTGGCTGAATGATGGGAAAAATCAATGATGCAGTCGGCTCCTTGAGGCACCTGCTCTAAAGTGGCAAAGCAGGGAAAACCGCTGTCGTTTCCGCCGATGTCTACCCCTGCGTGAAGAGAGGCATTGCGTACACCTTCCTCTGCCAGCTTGGCTACTTCTTTGCCCATCCGGCCGCCTACGCCGTAGATGATGATCTTCATACCTTCAAGCCCTCATCCTGCATCAGTTTTAAGAGCTTTGCCTCATTTTCCGGCTCCATGGGAGTCAGCGGCAACCGCAGGTAATTTTCACCGAATCCCATGGCGGCCATGGCAGCCTTTACGGGGATGGGATTGACTTCGCTGAAAAGGGCGTGGATCAAAGGCAGATAGTGCAGCTGCATCTCACAGGCACCGACAAGATCGCCTTTGAAGAACCGGTCACACAGTTCCACCGTCTCCCTGGGAAATACATTGGAAAGAACGGAGATAACACCCATACCGCCTAAAGACATAATGGGTACGATCTGATCGTCGTTACCGGAATAAATATCCATCTTGCCCTTTACCAGAGCAGCAGTATCAGCAATTTGGGAGATATTTCCGCTGGCCTCTTTGATGGCAGCGATATTGGGATGCTCTGCCAATTTTGCACAGGTGGCAGGCAGAATGTTGCAGCCGGTACGGGAGGGAACATTATAGAGAATAATGGGCTTATCCACCACATCGGCAACGGCGGTATAAGATTTGATCAAACCGCCCTGGGTGGCTTTGTTGTAGTAAGGCGTGACCATCAAAAGACCGTCGGCTCCTGCGCTGCAGGCGAATTTACTCAGTTCAATAGCATAGGCGGTATCGTTGGAGCCGGTACCGGCGATGACCGGCACTCTGCCGTCTACGGTACGGATGGTGAATTCCAACATTTCCCGATGCTCTTTATCGCTCATGGTGGAGCCTTCGCCGGTGGTGCCGGCAGCCACTAAGGCATTGATGCCGCTTTCGATCTGCCAGTTCAGCAGCTTGCCGTAGTTTTCATAGTCTATACCCATCTTATTCATGGGGGTCACCAGAGCAGTAGCAACACCTTTAAAAATTGTTTTGGACATTGTATTTCCTCCTCATACAAACAAAAAAGATAGCTGCGAAACGGCAACTATCCTACTACACAAAGTTTTTGGCAGAGGATCCCCGCCAAAATATAGGAAGATAGCGCTCCGCAGTTCCTGCGACAGCAACAGAACTCTTATTTTCTGCTGCCAGATCGGTTTTTTGCCGTAAACCGTCTTCGGCACCCATCCCTTTCTTCCTGCCTCGCTTTCGGCAAAGCGCCATAGGCAAAAATACTGATGATGCAAGTGCACCTCTATCATTATCAATACATTAACATAATTAAAATAAATTGTCAATAGAAAAAGAACATTTCGTCCAAGGCGCCAATTATCCTTGATTCCGGCTTAAAAAATTGAGCAATTTTCATAAGTCTTGAACTCAGGAGATTTCTCCATATTTTTATTGAATTTGTACATTTCAATCCTTGAAAATGATGTTATAATGAAGTATAATGGGAATAGAAAAAATAAGGAGGAATTTTCTATGTATTTTGCCAATACCCATATGCATTCGTACTTTTCTGACGGAGTGTGGAGCCCTGAATATTTGGTAGAATTGGGAAAGCAGTTCGGTCATAAGGCAATGCTTCTCAGTGATCATGATACCATGGCGGGCTTTGACCGTTTTGAGCGCGCCTGCCGCAAGGCGGGGATCCTGACCCTGCGTGCCATCGAGCCCGGTGCTTATTCTTCTTTCGGCCGTGTTCATATTGTGGGCATCGACTTCAACCCCGAGAATAAAGGTCTTCGGGAGATGGTGGCAAAGTACGCTGCCCGTATGACCTATTACCATAAGGTGATGTTTAATGAGGCGGTGGAGCAGGGCGCTTTGCGCGGGATTACCTGGAGCGATGTGGAGAATTATTGCGCCGATCAGGGCGTGGATTATATCTGCCGCCATTGGATCGCCGCTTTGATGGGCGAGCGTGGCTACTCTCAGGAGGAGATTCTTGCTACCGAGGATCTGTTTAAGAGAGATAAAGCCACCGCCATGGCGATCAAGGCGCAGTGTCATGATCAGTTGCAGGCGGAGGAATTGATCGGCATCATTCGGGATGCCGGCGGTGTTCCCGTTGTGGCACATCCCACCAAGTTTGCTAAGTATTTCTTCGAAGAAGAAGTGGATAATTACATCAAGATGGGTGTCATGGGCTTTGAGGTCAACCATCCCATTATGAGCGAAGAAGAAAAGGCGTTTTATAACCGCGTCTGTGAAGAGAGAAATCTTTATAAATTGGGCGGTATCGATCATAGCGGTGTGATCGGCGGCTTTACCGGCGAGGGCGGCCCCGATCCTTGGGCGCTGAGCAAATATCGTTTGGGCGGTATCCTTCCCAATGAAAAAGCAGACCCCAGCGAAGGTTATATCGATGAGGAAAACTTTATGAAACTCTATTATCGGGAATTGGGTTGATTTTTAAAAAGACTGTGCTATAATGATGGCGGAAGGAAACTCCTTCCGCCATTTTGTTATTATCAGGAGGACGATTTCAATGTATTTTGCCAATACTCATTTGCATTCCGATCTTTCCGACGGATTGTGGAGTCCCGAAAAATTGGTCGAATTGGGTCAGCAGATCGGTCATAAGGCGATGCTCCTTACCGACCACGATACCATCGCCGGCTACGCCCGTTTTCAGCGCGCCTGCCGTAAGGCGGGGATCCTCACCATGATCGCCGAGGAGCCCAGTGTGACCACCTCTTTCGGAAGAATGCATCTGGTCACCATCGATTTCGATCCCGAGAATAAAGAGATGCGTGCATATCTAGCCCGTCAGTCCTCCCGCATGAGAGATTATACCTGGACCTGTTTTAAGGAAGCCGAAGAAAAAGGGCTTCTGCGTCCCGGCATCACCTGGCAGGACGTGGAGGATGCTTATCCCGATATTACTTATCTTTGCAACCAGTGGGTCTTCCGTCTGATGGTTGAGAAGGGCATCTATACCGAAGAGGAGATCGAAACAGAGGTTTGTCCCCTTTTCACCCGTGATAAAGCCACCCCAATTAGAAATCAAGCGGAGAAACGGGTATGATCTGGAGCCGGCGGAGAAGGTCATTGAGATCGTCCGCAATGCCGGCGGCGTTCCCATTATTGCCCATCCTACCCAAAAAGCGAGTTACTTTTTCAAAGAAGAGACCGAAAAGTATATCAAAATGGGCGTCATGGGATTTGAGGTCAACCATCCTGATATGGATCCCGAGGAAAAGGTGTTCTTTGACCGCGTCTGCGATGAGCATAATCTTTATAAACTGGGCGGCATCGACCATAGCGGTCTTTTGGGCGGTTACCATGAAGCCGATCCCGGTGAGGGCTATATCGATGAAGAGAATTTCATGAAGCTTTATCGCCGCGAATTAGGTTGATTTACTGTAAAATAAATGTTATAATAATGCCGAAAGCAACCGCTTTCGGCATTATTTTTTGAAGAGAAAAGAGTTGGGCTGATGAATACAAAAGTTGCATTAAAATGGGGAATCATCACTCTTGCCGCGCTGCTGATCTTGGCGGGAGCGGGCATCGGGCTGTTTTTCGCCAATGATTTCCATGTGGATGTGGAATTGAAAGGGGAGGAGACCCTTACCTTAGAAGTGGGGTCTTCTTATACGGAGGCAGGTGCCGATGCATACCTGCGCGGGAATTTTTTTATGAAAGAAAGCGATGCCTTTGTGCCTTATATTGAGGGCGCGGTGGATACCCAAAAACCGGGCACCTATACCGTAAACTATATCGCCCGCAAATGGAAACAGATTGGCTCTGCCGTCCGCACTGTTACGGTGGTGGATACCCAATCCCCCGTTCTCACTTTGGCGGGCGATGCGGAAATGAGTCTCACTCGCGGCGATTCTTTTACCGATCCCGGTGTATCCGCTTTAGATAATTATGATGGTGATCTTGCTGCAAAGGTGACGGTTACCGGGGAGGTGGATACTTCCAGAGCTGGCACCTATACTCTTACTTATAATGTTACCGATAGCAGCGGCAATGCCGCCCACTCTGCTACCCGTACCGTCAAGGTGAAGGCCCCCGTTGTGGTGGCAAAACCTTCAACCACCGTCACCGCCCCCAATACGGTACAGCCTCAAGAAAAGACGATCTATCTGACCTTTGATGACGGTCCCGGCCCCTATACGGCGAAACTGTTGGATATTCTGGCAAAATATAATGTTAAAGCCACTTTTTTTGTTATCAACAACGGTTATTATGATCTCTTGAGCCGTATGGTCAATGAGGGCCATGCCATCGGCATTCATTCCGCTACCCATACCTACCGGGAGATCTATGCCAGCGAAGAGGCTTTTTTCAATGATTTGTATACTATGCAGAATATCATTCAGAACCAGACCGGTGTCACGACCATGCTGACCCGATTTCCCGGCGGTAGCTCCAATACCGTCAGTCGGTTCAATCCCGGCATTATGTCCCGTCTGTCGGTGGCACTCACCGAAAAAGGATTTCGCTATTTCGACTGGAATGTCAGCAGCGGCGATGCAGGAGAGACAACCTCTACTGCAAAGGTGGTGCAGAATATTCAAAGCGGGATCAACTCCAATGGGAAGGTTTCCGTCGTTCTGCAACATGATATCAAGAATTTCAGTGTCAATGCAGTAGAACAAGTAATTCAATGGGGTCTTGCCAACGGCTATAAATTTGCTGCATTGGATATGACCAGTCCTACCTGTCATCACGGTATAAACAATTAAAGCGTTCTCTCCTGATCGAAAATGTACGAAATCACTGTTTTTATGCATAAATTCATGGATTGTTCCATTTTATATTGAAATCTTAACTAAAATTATGTAAAATATTGATGTAATTTTATTGAATTACAGAAAGGAGAATAAGCATGAAAAGGTTTTGCAAGGTTATGGCAGTGATTCTTGCTGTATTGATGCTGGTTACTATGGCTACCGCTTGTAAACAGAGTGATGACGATGAGTGGAAGAAGGTTGACAATGAAGATTCCACTTTCGAAAACGATGGCGAAAGCAGCGACGGCGGCGATAGTGACGGCGATTCCAATGTGGATGAGGACTCCGATAAGGATAGCGATTCCGATAAGAACAGCAGTTCCGATAAGGATAGCAGTTCCGATAAGGACACTAATTCCGATAAGGACAGCGATTCCGATAAGGACAATGATTCCGATAAGGATAGCGATTCCGATAAAGATTCGGAAGGGAACGCAGAGGCGCCTTCTATCGATGAGGTGGTTAAGGAATACGATGCTTCCAAAAAGTATGATGTAGAGTCCAATCCTCTGCTGGCCGAGAATAAGCCTATCAATACCGGGGTTGCTGTTTCCTTCGATTTGGATACGACCGGTTTTGTAAAGAATAATGTCAAATTGGCCGATCTGAAAGGCAAAACCCTGACCCTCATTACTGCTATTAAGTACGGTGCATTCAGTTATGACGGTCCGAACGGGGAGACTTTGGATGAGTGGACCTGGTTTAAGGCTTTGAAGGATCAATACGGGCTTAACATTAAGTATATTGAGTCTCGTTTTACCGAGGCAGTGGGCCAATGTCTGACCTATATGAACGCCGGGAAAGCATTAGATGTGATCCCCACCCATATCGGCGGATTCCCCATGTACTTGAATCTGTCCCAGCCGTTGGATCCGTATATCAACCTGCAGAATATTGATAATTCTCCCGGTGTTGATACCATGACTTTGAAGCAGACCCGCTATGGTGGAGGATACCGTTGTATTTC